>NZ_JBHZAL010000004.1:102169-436564 GCF_042754245.1 Nocardia sp. NPDC059228
ATACAGAACATTCCCTTTCTTTTGGTGGTGGGTGTGTGCGACTGGGCTACCCCCACCACCGGCAGGGGATCGGGGCCACCGCAGCCCTCGGGGCCTCGCTCGATCCTGACGCCGAAACCAGTATAGGTCAGGCTTACCTAACTAGACAACCGGTGGTGCCGACCCGGCGGTCCGGACCAAGATCCCGCGTGCGAACGTGGAGCCATGAGCGACGACTTCTCCTCGATCAAGTCCCTGGCCGATATCACCCCGGAGCTGATGAACAAGCTCAGCGAGGGCACCTTCACCGACCTGCTGGGACTGAAGTTCACCGCGCTGAGCGGTGACGGGGTGGCCGCGGAGTGGGTGGTGACGCCGCAGCAGTATCAGCCGGCGGGGATCGTCAACGGCGGTGTGTACTGCACGGTCATCGAGACCCTCGCCAGCGTGGCCGCCGGCGCCTGGCTCGGCGATCGCGGGACCGTGGTGGGCGTCAACAACAACACCGACTTCCTGCGCGCGGTGCGGGAGGGCAAGCTGACCGGTGTCGCGAGCCCGATCCATCGCGGGCGTTCGCAGCAGCTGTGGCAGGTGGTGATCACCGACGAACAGGACCGGACGGTGGCGCGCGGTCAGGTCCGGCTGCAGAACCTCAACCCTCAGAACTGAAGGCGCGGAACCGGAATCGCCGCGCCGGAACTCGTCGTCCACGGATCGGATATCACCGAAACATGCTGGTAACGCAGGTCGTGCCAGAATGACCGACGATCCGTCCCCGCAATTCGACGAGGAGTCCGAATGCGACTGTCGCCGCACGAGCAGGAGCGCCTGCTGCTGAGTTACGCGGCCGAGCTGGCCCGGCGGCGACAGGCCCGTGGACTCAAACTGAACCACCCGGAAGCGATCGCGATCATCACCGATCACGTGCTCGAGGGGGCGCGCGACGGCCGCACCGTCGCCGAGCTGATGGCCTCGGGCCGCACCGTGCTCACCCGCGACGACGTCATGGACGGCATCCCGGAGATGATCCACGACGTTCAGGTCGAGGCCACTTTCCCGGACGGCACCAAGCTCGTCACCGTCCACCACCCGATCGGATGACGGCCATGATTCCCGGCGAATACCTCTGTGCCGAAGGCGCGATCGAGCTCAACGCGGGCGCGCAACGCATCGAACTGGACGTGGTCAATACCGGTGACCGGCCGGTTCAGGTCGGCTCGCACGTGCACTTCCCGCAGGCCAATACCGCCCTGGAATTCGACCGCGCGGCCGCCCACGGCCACCGCCTCGACATTCCCGCCGGCACCGCGGTGCGCTTCGAACCCGGTCTGGGGCAGCGGGTTTCGCTGGTCCCGCTGGGCGGCGACCGCGAGGTGCACGGAATCAGCCTCACCCCACCCGGAAAGCTGGATGCCTGATGGCCGAACTGTCCCGCGCCCGCTACGCCGAACTGTTCGGGCCCACCGCCGGCGACCGAATCCGCCTGGCGGACACCGATCTGCTCATCGAGATCACCGAGGACCGCAGCGGCGGACCGGGTCTCGCCGGTGACGAGGCCGTCTTCGGTGGCGGCAAGGTGCTGCGCGAATCCATGGGCCAGGCCCGCGCCACCCGCGCCGAGGGCACCCCCGATACCGTCATCACCGGCGTGGTGATCGTCGACTACTGGGGAATCATCAAGGCCGACATCGGCATCCGTGACGGCCGCATCATCGGCATCGGCAAGGCGGGCAACCCCGACACCATGAGCGGGGTGCACCCGGACCTGGTGGTCGGGCCCTCGACGGAGATCATCGCCGGCAACGGGCGCATCGTCACCGCGGGCGCGATCGACTGCCACGTGCACTTCATCTGCCCGCAGATCCTCGACGAGGCCATGGCCGGCGGCATCACCACCCTTGTCGGCGGCGGCACCGGACCGGCCGAGGGCTCCAAGGCCACCACTGTCACTCCGGGCGCCTGGCATCTGGCCCGCATGCTGGAGTCCACCGACTCCTGGCCGGTGAACATCCTGCTGCTGGGCAAGGGCAATACCGTGCGCGAGGACGCGCTGTGGGAGCAATTGCGCGGCGGCGCGGGCGGTTTCAAACTGCACGAGGACTGGGGCACCACCCCGGCCGCCATCGACCACTGCCTCACCGTGGCCGACGCCTCCGGCGTGCAGGTGGCGCTGCACTCGGACACCTTGAACGAGGCCGGATTCGTGGAGGACACCCTGGCCGCCATCCGGGGCCGGGCCATCCACTCGTATCACACCGAGGGTGCGGGCGGCGGGCACGCACCCGACATCATCACGGTCGCTTCGCATCTCAATGTGCTGCCCAGCTCCACCAACCCGACGCGGCCGCACACCATCAACACCCTCGACGAGCATCTGGACATGCTCATGGTGTGCCATCACCTGAGCCCGTCCATTCCGGAGGATCTGGCCTTCGCGGAGAGCCGGATCCGGCCCTCCACCATCGCGGCCGAGGATTTGCTGCACGATCTGGGCGCGATCTCCATGATCGGCAGTGACGCACAGGCCATGGGCCGCATCGGCGAGGTGGTCATGCGCACCTGGCAGACCGCGCACGTCATGAAGCGCCGTCGCGGCGCGCTGCCCGGCGACGGCGCGGCCGACAACAATCGCGTGCGGCGCTACGTCGCGAAATACACCATCTGCCCGGCGGTGACACACGGCCTCGACGCCGAGATCGGCTCCGTCGAAGTGGGCAAACTGGCCGACCTGGTGCTGTGGGAGCCCGCCTTCTTCGGGGTCCGCCCGCACGCGGTCATCAAGGGCGGCGCGATCGCCTGGGCCGCCATGGGCGACGCCAACGCGTCCATCCCCACTCCGCAGCCGGTACTGCCGCGTCCGATGTTCGGGGCGGCGCCGAGCGTGGCGGCGGGAACCTCGCTGCACTTCGTGTCCGAGCAGGCCATCGAGGACGGCCTCGCGAACCGGCTGCGGGTGAACCGGAAACTGGTGCCGGTGGCCAATGTTCGCAGCCGCACCAAGGCCGACCTCCCCAACAACGACGCCATGCCCCGCATCGAGGTGGAGCCGGACACCTTCACCGTCCGGATCGACGGGGAGGTGTGGGCCGAACAGCCCGCCACCGAACTGCCCATGGCACAGCGGTACTTCCTGTTCTGAACGGAGCCGGCGCCGGGCGCGGCGAGCGCGCGCCCGGCACCGAGCCCGGCTCCCGAGTGGGAAATCTCTCGGCGTGAGCGCAATGCTGGGAGTGCGCCGGAGGCGGTGGCAGACTTCGGATATGACGACCGCCGATTGGGCCGAAGTTGATCGCTATCTCGTCGAAACCCTGGTGGGAGACGAGGATTCGGAAACCTTGCGGGCGAACGCGGAGGCCGGACTGCCCGCCATCGACGTCTCGCCGCCGCAGGGCAAGTTCCTGTATCTGATCGCGAAATCCGTGCGGGCGCGGCGCGTACTCGAGGTCGGCACGCTGGGTGGATACAGCACCACCTGGCTGGCGCGGGCCGTCGGGAAGGCCGGCCGGGTGGTGACCCTCGAATACCAGCCGAAGCACGCCGAGGTGGCGCGCCACAATCTGGATCGCGCGGGGGTGGGGGAGCGGGTCGACATCCGGGTCGGCGCGGCGCTGGACTCGCTGCCGGTGCTGGCCGAGGAGCAGCCGGAACCGTTCGATCTGGTCTTCATCGATGCCGACAAGGTCAACAACGCCAACTATGTGCGGTGGGCGCTGCGGCTGACCCGGCCCGGGTCGGTGATCATCGTCGACAATGTGGTGCGCAATGGCGGCATCGCCGACGCGGCGTCGGCGGATGCGGCGGTGCGGGCCAGCCGGGAGGTCATCGAATTGATCGCCGCCGAGCCACGATTGGACGGGACCGTACTGCAGACCGTCGGCGGAAAGGGTTGGGACGGTTTCGCTTACGCGGTCGTGCTGGGCGAGGACGACTGAGTTTCACGTCACTGAACGGAGGGCGAACTGGGCATACTCTGCCCGGTCCGCCCTGTCCCGGAAAATTTGCTGCACGTTTGCTTGTCATCCGGCGGGTGTCGACAATACGGTCGTACGCATGACGGACCCGTACGGCTCGACCTATCCGCCGCCCGCCTTCGCGGCCCCGCCGGAATCCGGCCATCGACCCGGCGCACTCGAGCGGTTGCGCTCGGCCGTGTTCGTGGCCGCGCCGGTCGTCGCGCTGGTCGGGACGGTGGGTGTGCTCGCCGTCGTCATCTACCGCGGCGAGCATCCGGCCACCGCCGACCCCGGTCGGAACCAGCGGGCCGGGGTCTCCACCACCGTGTCGGCCAGTCCGGTGCTCCCGGTCGTGCACGCGTCGTAATGCCCTGCGGGGCAGTCACTGTCACCTGCCCTGTGGGCGATCACGCTCGCGAACCGGGCGTTTCGCCCGGGTTCGCGGCCAACTCCTCCCAGTAGTCCACGTACGCCTGCTCGTGCATGATGCCCAGCCGCAGCACGCGGGCGCGTGAGGTCGCGCGCTCGCTGTCGTCCGGATCGATCTCGTCGTAGAGCGTCCGGTACAGCTCCAGCCAGCCGCGATGCTCGGCGGCCTGATTGCGGGCCAGCGCCACCACGTCACCGGGCTCGCCGAGGTCGGCGAAGAACAGTTTCAGCTGCGCGGGATCGCGGGTCTCCGGCGGCGGCGAGGTCGGGTCGCCGAGCCAGCGGGTGAGCTCGGCGCGGCCGGCGGCGGTGAGGTGGAAGACGCGGCGGCGGCGTCCGCTCTCCTCGGCCTCCTCGTGCAGCAGGCCCTGCTCGGCCAGGCGCGGCGGGACGCGATAGAGCTGGGCGTGCGGGATGGGCCAGAACTTGTCGACGCTCTCCTCGAGGCGGGCCTTCAGGTCGTAGGGCGTCAGCGGGCCGTGCCGGGCGATGAGGCCCAGCACGATGTGGTCCTGCGGGCCGAGGTCGTGCATTCGGCAACTCCTCTCGGGTTGACACGGTATCGATGAGACTATACCTTCATTCCCGTCATACCGTATCAATGAGACTATGGGAGTGGGGATGCGCGACTACGCCATCGATCTGTACAACCGCTGGGCCGCCCTCTGGAACGGTGACCTCGCCATCGCCGGCGAGATCATGGCCCCCGAATTCACCCTCCGCTACGCCCAGCCAGGCGCGACCGTCTTCGACGACGTCCACGACCCCGCGGCCCTCGCCGCCGTCGTCGACGCCTTCCGCGCCGAGCGGCCGGGCCTGGAGTACGAGCCGCAGGGCGTGCCCGTCGTCGACCTGATCGACGGCCGAACCGGATTGATCGCCCAGCCCTACGGGGCCCGGGTCGTCGATCCGGACGGCACCGTCGTGCGCGACATCAGCGGTACCGACATCCTGCGATTCGAGAACGGGCGGATCGTCGAAGTCTGGTCGGTGTCCGGTGGACCCACCGGACGCAGCTTCTACGCTTGAGCCCATGTCGAAGCGCCGCGCCCCCCGTCCCGTGCCCGAGGACTGCCCGTGCGGGCTGCCCGCCGCCTATGCCGACTGCTGCGGGCGCCTGCATCGCGGCGAGGTCAGTGCGGGTACCGCCGAACAGCTCATGCGGTCGCGCTTCAGCGCCTTCGCGGTGCGGGACGAGGCGTATCTGCTGCGCAGCTGGGCCCCTGAAACCCGGCCCGCCGACGTGGATTTCGACCCGGGACTGCGCTGGGACCGGCTCGAGATCCTCGGCACGACCGGCGGGGGGCCGTTCCACACCGAGGGCACGGTGGAGTTCCGTGCCCACTACCGCGCCCACGGCAGGGCGGGACAACTGCACGAGAACAGCCGCTTCCGCCGGGACCACGGGGCGTGGGTCTACCTCGACGGCGATATCGAGAACTGATCAGCGGATTCGCTTCTGCCACATCACTCGTCACGGGCCTTCGTCGCGCACGACACAACGGAATCCGAGATGGCAGGTGGCGGTGTCCTCGGTCTGCCCCTGCCGGGCGGCCGGGCGGTAGCGCAGACAGTAGTCGGCCGCGCACAGATATGAGCCACCCTTGACCACCCGACGCGGAAAGCGTTGCGCCGCTTCGACTTCGGGTGTGTCCACCCGTGGGTTGCGTGGCGCGCAACAGGACGACGCCGAGTGCCCGGGGCGAAAGAAGTCGACTGTCCACTCCCACACGTTGCCGGTCACGTCGTACAGCCCGTAACCGTTGGGCGAATAGGTGCCGATCGCCGTGGTGCCGGGCGTGGACGTCTGCCCTCGGCCGGGATGGAACTTCCAGGGGAAGGCGCCGACCCAGACATTGGCCAGGCGCCGGCCGGTGGGTTCGAATTCGTCGCCCCAGGCGTAGGTCGCCGAATCGAGTCCGCCGCGGGCCGCGTACTCCCATTCCGCCTCCGTGGGTAGCTCTTTGCCGGCCCAGGCCGCGTAGGCCGCGGCGTCCTCGTAGGCCACCTGGGTGACGGGGTGACGGTCGAGCCCGTCGAGCGTACTGCCTGGCCCGTGCGGATGGCGCCAGTCGGCTCCCGGAACGTAGCGCCACCAGCGGCGCCAGTTGTCCAACGACACCGGACCCGAGGTGGGCCGGAACACCAGCGCGCCCGGCGTCAGGTCCGCCGGCTCCGCATCCGGGTAATCCTCGGCCGCCGGAATGCGTTCGGCGACAGTGATGTAACCGGTTTGCTTCACGAATCGCCGGAAGGCGGCGTTGGTCACCGGGTGCGGGTCGATCCAGAACGAATCGACTCGCACCCGATGCACCGGCCGCTCCTCGGGGAAGAAATCATCCGAACCCATGCCGAAATCGCCACCGGCTATCCGGACCATGCCGCGGTGGACCTGTGCGCGGATCGCAGTGGCCATGGGTGCTCGCCTCAATCGCGCGAAAAGGCCGCGGCCGCAGCCATTTCCAGATCCTGGTACGGCTTTCCGCTCACGTCCTCGATGACCTGGTGCATCGTCCCACCGGTGAACGGGAACGGTGACCGGTACCGCGCCGAAACGGACTGACCGGTGTCCCGGCCGACCCGGACGCCCTCCCCGACACCGGAGAACACGGTCGGCTGGATCCGCATGTCATCGAGTGAACCCACGGGGTTCTCATCGATGTAGAGGACAGCCTCACCCGTCGGCGTGAAGTGGTCGGGCCGGGTGCCGTGCCGTTCGTACCGCACCCCGAGGATGTGATCGCCGAGCGGCACCCGGCGGTCGGAGACGATGGCCTGTTCCTCCTCGCCGAGGAAGTTGTAGATGTAGCACAGGTGACCGTCCTGGACGAACAAGGCGTGCCCGCCGAGGCGCCCACCGTGGGCGAACAGCACTCCCTCCGCGTCCGGGCTGGTGATCGTCGTCTCGGCCAGCAGTGCGAACGAGCGTCCCAGAATCTCGAGCGCCGCGCCCGGTCCGACCTCCGCGCTGTCCGGGTAGTAGACGGCCCGGTCCAGGCCTTTGGCATAGGTCGGGCGATAGCGCACCATCGCGGAGACGATGTCGAGATCGTTGAGCGGCATCCCGTTGTATTTCTCGGCCTCCGAGAACCACAGTGCCTTCAATTCCTCCAGTTTCTCGGGATGGACCTCGGCCAGGTCGTGCATCTGGCTGCGGTCCTGTTCGAGATGGAACAGTTCCCAGCGGTCCTTGTCGAAATGCCCCCAGCCGGACGGGCATGCCGCGTGCACGGTGTCGGCGAACCACCCGCGATGCCAGATGCCGCGCGTGCCCAGCATCGAATAGAACTGGGTGTGCTTGCCGACATCGGCGTCGGCGTCTTCGAACAGGGCCCGGAAGCTGACCCCCTCCAAGGGGCGCTGCTCCACGTTCTTCACCGTGTCCGGCGGTGTGATGCCGAGCAGTTCGTAGACGGTGGGGGTGATGTCGCAGACGTTGAGGTACTGGTGGCGGATCTCCCCGCGGGCCGGAATGCCGGCCGGCCACGACATCACGCATGGATCGGCGATGCCGCCTTCGTGCGAGGCATACCGCTTGTACAGCTTGTACGGGGTGTTGAAGGCCATCGCCCACCCGATGCTGTAGTGGTTGTAGGTGGTCGGCAAACCCAGCTCGTCGAGCTTGGCCAGACTGTCCTCGATCGTGTCGATGTAGCCGTTGAAGAACTTCATCTCGTTGACCGAACCGTTCGGACCGCCCTCACCGCTGGCGCCGTTGTCCGAGAAGGCCACGATGATGGTGTTGTCGAGCTGGCCGCTCTCCTCGAGATAGTCCAGCAACCGGCCGATCTGCGCGTCCGTGTACGACAGGAATCCGGCGAACACCTCCGCCTGCCGGGCGAACAGCCGTTTCTCGTTGTCGGACAGCGAATCCCATGCCCGTACCGTGTCCTGCGCCGGCCACGGCTTGCCGTCGGCGCTGGTGACGTTGATGTACGGGTTCATGGGTGACAGCTCGGTGTTCTCCGGCACCAGGCCCATGCGCTTCTGGTTCTCCAGCACTATCTCGCGATACTTCTCGTAGCCCATGTCGAACCGGCCGCGGTATTTGTCGGCCCACTCGTGCGCGACGTGGTGCGGCGCATGCCCGCATCCCGGGCACAGGTACATGAACCACGGTTTGTCGGGGGCGATCACCTTTGCGTCGCGAATGAACTCGATCGACTTGTCGGCCAGATCCTTCGACAGGTGATACCCGTCCTCCGGCGGATACGGCTGCGAGATCGGGTGATTGTCGTACACCAGGTTCGGATACCACTGGTCGGCCTCGCCGCCCAGGAAGCCGTAGAACCGCTCGAACCCGCGCCCCAGCGGCCAATGCCGCTTCGACGCCGCGAGGTTCTCCTCCTCGAGCGGCGTCATGTGCCATTTGCCGACGGCGTAGGTGTTCCACCCGCGCTCGGCGAGCACCTCCGAACACAACGCGGTGTCGGCGGGTATGCGCCCCGACAGGCTCGGGAATCCATCGCTGAATTCCTCGATCGTGGCCATGCCGACCGATGACGCATTTCGCCCGGTCAGCAGCGAGGCACGCGTGGGCGAACACAGTGCGGTGGTGTGGAACTGCGTGAACTGCACGCCACTATCGGCGATCCGCTTCATATTCGGCATGTCGACCAGACCGCCGTAGCAGTCCCAGGTAGCGATTCCGATGTCGTCCCACACGAGATACAGCACGTTGGGCGCACCCTGCTTCGCGGTCGGCTCCGCGTACGGCCCCCAGTCGGCGACCGAGTCACGGATATCTAGGGCGACATGCCCTTCGAACTTCCTGGCCATCATTCACCTCTGGAAAAGGAGAATCGTTGGTAGTGATACCCAGCTCCGGCGATACCGCTGGGAGTTCATCGACGCGTCGGTGACCATGCCATTCCTGGACTCGGTATCCGGAACTCTCGCTGCTCACCGGCCTCTCGTTCCGATAGAAGAGTACCGACCGGAATGGACTCATAGCAGCGGTTGGCCGAACACGAGGCCCGAACGGTCGATGATGTAGAGCCCGAGCACGATCAGCACGACCGGCATCATCCAACGGCTGAAGCGCCGCAGGATTCGGCCGGCCGGCGATGGGCCGGCGCCGAGGTCCCGCTGGATAGCACGGTCTGCGACCGGATGGCCTTGCGGGTGATCGAACAGGGGCACAAGACGCTGTCGCCATCTGCGTGCAGAAGCTGCGCAACGGCATCGCCTGCGACATTGCAGTCAATGCAAGGATGCGGGCGATGCCGGACGACGACATGCGGTGGTGCCCGTGATGGTGATTCCGGCGGATCAGTGAGCGGCGCGGGCCTCGAAGCCGTCGCACAGTGCGGTGAGACCGGTGTCGAGCAGATGCTCCGGATTCAGCAGGGCGGTGTCGCCCGTGCCGACGAGATCGGCCAGCGGGGCCGGGGTGGGCCAGTGCGGGTCGCCGTCGAGCAGGGCGGTGAGCCCGGAGCGTTCGTCGGCGCTGCTGTCGCGGCCCTGCAGCAGCCGGGCGCTGACCTCCTGCAGTGCGACCCCGGCGATGTAGCTCCACACCGACAGTGACATGCGGGTCGCCTCCCGGGTGTCGACGCCGAGTTCGGCGAAGCCCTCGACCAGCCAGCTCAGCACCACCAGACTGTGCTCGCCGAAGTTGTAGCGCGGCACCGCGAAGGTGAACAGCACCCACGGATGTTCCTGGTAGAGACGCCAATCCACCTCGGCCGCGATCCGCACCCGGTCCCGCCAGGTCCAGCCCTGGCCCTCGGCCGGCGGGTAGGGGTTGCGCCGCGAGACCTCGTCGGTCATGGCCGCCAGCAGGGTGTCCTTGTTGGGGATGTGCCGGTACAGCGACATGGCGCCGGAGTTCATCCGATCGGCGATGCGGCGCATGGACAGGGAATCCAGTCCGGACTCGTCGGCCAGGGTGATGGCGGTGTCGACGATGGCGGCCCGGGTGAGCTTGGCCTCGGTCATCGGACGAATTGTTCCCTTCCGCGCAGGGGATGCGTACACTGTACTCGCGCTCGTGCGTACAACGTACGCGCGCATTGTCTTGTAAGCCCGAAATCAGCCCGAAGGATAGGTCATGACGAGTACCCTCGCGCGTCCCGACGCGAAGACGCCGCGCCGCGCCTGGGCGGGCCTGGCGGTTCTGCTGCTGCCGGTGCTGCTGGTGTCGATGGACATGTCGGTGCTCTACCTGGCCATGCCAACCCTCACCCAGAGCCTGGATCCGTCCGCGACACAGCAGCTCTGGATCCTCGACATCTACGGTTTCATGATCGCTGGACTGCTCATCACCATGGGCAATCTGGGCGACCGCATCGGGCGCCGCAATATTCTGCTCGCCGGTGCCACGGTCTTCGGAATCGCCTCGGCGCTGGCCGCTTTCGCACCCAGCGCGGGCGTGCTCATCGCGGCGCGGGCGCTCATGGGCATCGGCGGCGCGACACTGCTGCCGTCCAGCCTGGCCCTCATCTCGACGCTGTTCCCGAACGATCGCGCGCGGGCCACCGCCATCGGCGTCTGGACCGCGTTCTTCGCGGGCGGGTCGGCGGTCGGGCCCATCATCGGCGGCATCCTGCTGCATCACTTCTGGTGGGGCTCGGTGTTCCTCATCAATACGCCGGTGCTGCTGGTGCTGCTGGCCTTCGGTCCGCTGCTGCTGCCCGAGCACCGCGACGCCGGGCGCGGGCGCCTGGACTGGGTGAGCGTATTGCTGTCCATCGGCGGCATCCTGCCGCTCGTGTACGCCGTCAAGCATTGCGCGGCCGAGGGATTCGACCTGCCGGCCGTCGGCATCGGGATCCTCGGCGTGCTGCTGCTGACCGCGTTCATCCGGCGGCAGCGGATGCTGGCCGAACCGCTGCTGGATCTGAGCCTGTTCCGGCGCGGGCTGTTCTCGGTGGCCATCGGTTCCAGCACGGCGGGCATGCTGGCGCTGGCCGGCATGAGCTACCTGACCAGCATCTACCTGCAGTCGGTGACCGGACGCGACGCGCTGCAGTCGGCGCTGCTCGGGATTCCGGGGGCCGTGGTGGTGTTCGTGTTCTCGATGAGCGGCGCGCGGATCGGGCGCAGGCTCGGCACCAAGACCACCTTCGTGCTGGCGCTGAGCATGGCGTCCCTGGGCAATCTCATGCTGCTCGGGGTCGGTGTCGACGGCGGGATCGGCTGGTACATCGCCGGTTCCGTGGTCGCGGGCGCGGGCTTCGGCATCGCGTTCACGCTGGTGTCGGAGGTGGCGGTGTCGTCGGTGCCGGCCGAGCGGGCCGGGTCGGCGGTCGGTATCTCCGAGACCAGCTTCGAACTCGGCAACGGGCTGGGCCTGGCGCTGCTGGGATCCCTGGCGGCCCTGGTCTTCCGCTCCGGCGGGGACTTCGGGGCGACGCTGGGCGAGACCGTCGACCAGGCCGGCGGCAATGCCGCCCTGGTCGAATCGGCGCGCGAATCGTTCGTGACCGGCATGCACGTGGCGACCACCACCGGTGCGGTGCTGCTGGCCGCGATGGCCGTGGTGGCATTCTTCGCCAAGCCCGGCGCCCCGGCGACCAGCGCAGCGGTGCCCGCCGGTTCCGCGCACTAGCCGAACAGGGTGGTCCACACCTCGGTGATGCGGGCGCGCCAGGGCATGACCACCCGCTGATACGCCTGGCGCACCGGGCCCGCGAGGGCATGCCAGGCGCGGGCGACGGCCGCGAAGAGTGGTTGCAGGACAGTGCGGTTGAAGCAGCGGCAGGGGGTCACCACCGTGATGTGGACGACGATGGTGGCCACTCGCCAGCCGAAGACAACCGTCACGATCACCGCGTAGACCAGCGGACGCAGCACCCATCGCCACAGCTGCTGCGCGGGCCACACGATCAGCCAGGTGACGAGCGGCTCGATCACGGTGACCAGCAGCCAGTGGCCGCCGGGCCGCAGGATTCGCCGCCACAGGGCCGAGATCGGCACGGCGACCAGCCACTTCCACGCCATGGCCAGCGTCCACCCGATCGCCTCGGCGATCGGTCTCACCACGGTGCGGAAGATCCACGGGATGCCCGGCTTCAGGACCCGCCGCCACAGCCACTCCTCGATGGCGCGCTGGATCGGGCGCAGGACATAGCCGAGCAGGAATGCCCCGATCGGGGTGAGGACCATGCCGAACAGCAGCTGCTGGATCAGCAGGTGCCAGAGATGGTTGCGCACGAAATTGCGCAGCGGGCGGAAGACCCAGTCCCGGAACAAGATCGCCAGCGGTCGCGCCAGATGCTCGTCGAACAGCCTGAATGCCGCGGCGATCAGTCGCGGTATCCGGGTGAGTGCCTCCCACACCAGCCGCGGTGGCACGAACAGCACCAGCACGATGCCGCGTGCGATCCAACCCGGGATCGAGACGTGTTCCGGCGTCGGCTCTTCCGGCGCTCGATACGACATGACGGATTCCTTCCCCCGTAGACCGCCTCCCATCCTGGTGCCGGAAAGTGGGCTGCGCCCAGGGTATTTCCACTCAGTTCCCGATCACGTACCGGTCCGCCGGTTAGGCTCGGAAACGTGGCTGAGCAAGACGCTCCGAACAGTGCGCGACCGGCCGGATCGAACGGACGTCCGTTGGCGGAACGCGTGGCGACCAGACTCTTCTATCCGACCTCCCGGCCGCGCGAGAAGGCGCTGCGCGAGTCCGTGTCCGGCGAGGTCATCCTGGTGACCGGCGCCTCGCACGGCATCGGCAAGGCGGCCGCGCGGAAACTGGCGGCCGCGGGAGCGACGGTGCTGCTGGTGGCGCGGTCGCTGGAGGACCTCGAACGGGTGGCCGCCGAGATCCGGGAAGCGGGCGGGACCGCGCACGTCTACCAGTCGGACATCACCGAATTCGATGCCGTCGAGGCCCTGGGTCAGCGGGTGCTGGCCGAGCACGGCCGGGTCGATGTGATGATCAACAACGCGGGCCGGTCGATTCGCCGCCCGATCGACAAATCCTATGACCGGTTCCACGACTTCACCCGCACCATCGATGTCAACTACCTCGGACCCGTGCGGCTGCTGCTCACCCTGCTGCCGAGCATGCGCGAGCACCGGCGTGGGCACATCGTGAACATCTCCACCTGGGGACTGCGCATGCCGCCCGCGCCGCGGTGGTCGGCCTACGGTGCGTCCAAGGGCGCCTTCGACATCTGGTTGCGCACCGTGGCGACGGAGATCGCCGCCGACGGTGTCACCACCACCTCGGTGTACATGCCGCTGGTGCACACCCGCATGAGCGCGCCCACCGATTTCTCCGGCGTGCCCGGGCTCACCGCCGACGAGGCTGCCGATCTCATCTGCCACGCCGTGGTGGCGCGGCCGCTGGAGATCTCGCCCTGGTGGACCGGTGCGGTGCAGGCGTTCTCGGATCTGCGGCGCGGGGCCGCGCAACGGTTCATGGAGCGCGGCATGGGTCGCAGGTCAGGGAAGTAGCACCACTTTTCCGGTCGTCTCGCGCGACTCCAGGGCCCGGTGCGCGGCGGCGGCTTGCGCGAGTGGGAAGGACTGGACGGCCGGGCGCAGACGACCGGTGGCGGCCTCGGCCAGCGCGCGAGTCTCCAAGGCGCGCAAGCCGCCCGCGCGTTCGAGCATGGGCGGGCCGAGCACGACCTGCGAGGTGATGCCGCGTGCGGCGAGGGCCCGCTCGTCGAGGTCGATCTGTCCGCCGGACCAGCCGAACACCAGTCGCACGCCGCCCACGCCGAGCAGATCGACTGCGGTGCGGGCGATCTCGCCGCCGACACCGTCGAACAGCAGGGTGCCCGGGCGATCGCCGTAGCGGGCGCGCACCGCGTCCGGCCATGCCGGATCCAGGTAGTCCAGCGCCAGATCAGCGCCGTTCTCGTAGACCTGATCGGCCTTCGCCTTGCCGCCGGCGAGTCCGATGACGGTCGCGCCCGCGGCAGCCAGGTACTGCACCAGCAGGGTGCCGATGCCACCGGCCGCGGAGGGCACGATGGCGACGGTC
Source organism: Nocardia sp. NPDC059228 (assembly GCF_042754245.1). NCBI lineage: Bacteria > Bacillati > Actinomycetota > Actinomycetes > Mycobacteriales > Nocardiaceae > Nocardia > Nocardia sp. NPDC059228. The sequence continues at coordinate 116,471 of NZ_JBHZAL010000004.1, forward strand.
TCGGCACTGACCTCGGCGAAGCCGAGAATCCCGAGCGTGGTGCGTCCGGTGCCGATCATCGCGACCGCGGCCCCGGCATCGACACCGGCCGGAATCGGGTGCAGCCGTTCGGCTTCGGTCACGGTGAGTTCCGCGTATCCGCCCGGCACCTGTCCGATGTGGGCGACGACCGCGCGGCCGAGCCAGCTGTCGTCCACTCCGGAACCGATCCGGTCCACCGTCCCAGCCACTTCCCGGCCGGGGATGGTCGGCAGTTCCGGGATCGGCGTCGGCGATCCCGAGAAGCCCTGCCGCAGTGCGGTATCCAGCAGATGCACCCCCGCCGCGCGGACCGCGATCCGGACCTGGCCGGGCCCGGGCTCAGGGTCCGGGACCGTCTCGTACCGTAGATTCTCGGCAGGTCCGAACTCGTGAAGACGGATGGCGCGCACAGCAACTCCTAGCCTCGGCAATGAACGTGTCCCCAAGCCTGCAACCTGAACAATGCTTCAGGTCAAGTGTTCTTGCGTGGGGTCCGCCGACCGCGGCGAGGAATTCACCCTGCAATTTGAAACGAATCACCTTCACATTCGCGGCTTTCGGGTTAGTCTCGCTGCGTTCCACTTCCTGTGAACTTGCTGTGAGAGAGGACTATTCATGAAAACCGTTGTGCTGAAAGCCTGTGCGATCGCGGCCATCGGCTCCGGACTCGGCGCGGCCCCGGCCCTGGCCGCTCCGCTGTCGGTGCAACCCGCCGCCCCCGAACCGGCCGCGGTGAACCCCGTCGCCGGGCTGGTCCCCGAGACCGGTTCCGCGGGTGCGCTCAATTCCTTCACCTGCGCCCTGAAGAGCATCTCGGCCTCGGCGCCCTGCCTGCTCACCTAACCGAGAGGACGCGGCCCGGCACGGCCTAGGATCGGGCCATGCGCTATCCGGACGTGCGGCGATGAGCCTGGCCACCCTCCTCACCCTCGCCGATTCCCGGCTGCCGATCGGCGGGCACGTGCATTCGGGCGGGGTTGAGGAGGCGGTCGCCTCGGGTCTGCTGCGCGATGTCGCGAGCGTCGAGCTCTACCTGCGGCGGCGCATCCGTACCTCCGGGCTGGTGGCGGCCTCACTGGCCGCCGCCGTCTGCGCGGGGACCCTCGAACCGGGGCGCGCCGAACTCGAGGCCGACGCGCGGACGCCGTCGCCGGCGGCTCGGGCGGCGTCGCGGGCGCAGGGGCGCGGGCTGCTGCGGCTGGCCAAACAGGTCTGGCCGCAGGCCGATTGGCGGGCGCTCGGCGCTCGGCCGCATCTGTCCACGGTGTTCGGGGTGGTCGGGACGGTGTGCGACGCCGCACCCGAGGACATCGCCGCTGTTACCGTCTACACCACCATGACCGGGGCCGCGACGGCCGCGCAGCGACTGCTGGCCCTCGATCCCGCCGCGGTCGCCGCCTGCACCGTCCGGCTCGCCGAGGTGTGCGACGCCACCGCGCGGCAGGCGGCGAAATCGCTTGCCGCGCTCTCCGACCCACTGCAGGACGTGCTCGCCGAGCGGCACCTGCGGCGGGACATGCCGCTGTTCGCGTCCTAGCCGGTCGCCGGGTTGGTAACAACCGGTTTACGTGGCTGGGCAAGGATGGGGGTGAAAGGAGCCGCACATGCCACCTCACCTCATCGACGGGGAACCACACGACCACAGCCACGACCGGCCCAAGCGGGAGCGGACGCCGGGCGAGCCGCTGCGGATCGGGATCGGCGGGCCCGTCGGGTCGGGGAAGACCGCGCTGACCGCGGCCCTGTGCCGGCAGCTGCGGGACGAGCTCTCGCTGGCCGTGCTGACCAACGACATCTACACCACCGAGGACGCTGACTTCCTGCGCCGGCACGCGGTGCTGCCCGACGAGCGGATCACCGCGGTCCAGACCGGCGGCTGCCCGCACACCGCGATCCGCGACGACATCACCGCGAACCTGGACGCCATCGACGACCTGATCGAGGCGAACCCGCCGCTGGATCTGATCCTGGTCGAATCGGGCGGCGACAATCTGACCGCCACGTTCTCCTCCGGCCTGATCGACGCGCAGATCTTCGTGGTCGACGTGGCCGGTGGTGACAAGGTGCCGCGCAAGGGCGGACCGGGCGTGACCTGGTCGGATCTGCTGGTCATCAACAAGACCGACCTGGCCCCCATGGTCGGCGCGGATCTGGCCGTCATGGACCGGGATTCGACCAAGGTGCGCGAGGGCCGGCCGTTCGTGTTCACCTCCCTCACCGAGGACCCGGCCGCGACGCCGGTCCTGGCCTGGGTGCGCGAGCAGCTGCGTGTGGCGGCCGCGCAGGACGCGGCGGCGGGCAGTGCCCATTCGCACTGAGCTCCGCATCACCGCGACCGCCGGGACGCTGCCGCACATCCACGCGGTCGGCGGCCTGGCGGCACGGCATACCGGTGTGGACACGGTGCATATCATCGGCACCGCCGCCACCCCCCTCGGCGGCGACGTGCTGGACATCGTCGTCTCGGTGGGTGAGGGCGCACGGTTGACGGTCCGGTCGGTGGCCGCCACCATCGCGCTGCCCGGGCGCGAGACCCGGAAGTCCGTGGCGCACTGGCACTTCGACGTGGCCGCCGGCGGCGAACTCGATGTCGATCCCGAGCCGACGGTGGTCGCGGGCGGCGCCGAGCACGACACCTTCACCACCATCCGGCTGGAAGAGGGTGCGCGCCTGCGCATTCGGGAACGTATCCAGATCGGCCGCACCGGCGAGGACCACGGCTCCTGGAGCGGCGAGCTCACCGCCGACGTCGGCGCCACTCCACTCCTGCGTCACCGCCTCGAACTCGGCGCCGACACCATCACCGACGACGCCCTCTCGGCCCCGCGCGCACTGGAGAGTGTGCTCACCTACCCCGACGACCGCCCTGCCGACACCACCGGCCTGGACGCAGCACTCCTACCCCTCGCCGCAGGCGGCACCCTGTTCACCCGAACGGGTCGCCTGTTGATCCGCTGACCCGCGGTTCCCCTCTCGAGGAGATCTATGCCTCGGCTCGGGTGAGCGCTCGGACCAGTCGTTCGAGCCATTCGCGCAGGCTGCCGGTGACGTCAGGATGGTTCTGCCGGAACGTGTCCCAGCGGACGTTCCAGGTGAGGATGTCATCGGCTTCGAAATCGTCGGCTGCTGCGCCGAGGGCTCTGCGCAACAGCGGCCGGGGTAGCCGGATGCGCGGGGACTCCGCCAGGAGCACGGCGTCGTAGAGGTCCTTGCCCGCGCCGCCTTCGCGGAGGTCGACGTACTCCGAGTTCGTGGTGGATTCGGTGAACAGCCACAGGAGTTTCCATGCCAGGGACAGCTCCGGGCTCGCCGTGACGCAGGGGGTGGGCGCGCCGCCGTCACCGCGTGGCACGAGGGTCCAGACGGGCGAGTCGGGGAGGGATTGGTCGGCGGCGAAATCCACGTGGACCTCGCCTGCCATCGCGTCGGGGCCGGTCGTGTACCAGGGCACCCGGACCCTGAGGCCGGGGGTGTCGTAGTAGTCGAGGGCATAGCTCCCGTCCGCGGCGTCGTCGATACCGTCGGCGCTCAGGACCACGCCTGCCGGGGTCGCGGGTCGCTGCCGGATCGTCTCGATCAGGTTGTCCAGCAGGGGAGTCCAGGTGTGGTTCTCGCTGTAATCGTCCGGGTCCACCCAGTGCAGGCCCTCCGGCGGCAGGATCGGGCGCAGCCCGAAGGACTCGAACTGCTCGTCCTCCCACATCTCGTCGGTCACCGCTCCGAACGCGGCCTCGGGCCAGTGCTGCACCCAGGACATGTCGTCGACATACGGGAACGGGTCGGCCGGATCGGTGAAGGCGATATCGGTCGGGTCGGGGACGATCCAGTCCAGATCGGCCGGCGGCCTCGCCTTGTCGCCGACCCACGCGGCCATGGTGATACTCCCGCGCAGCACGAGGCCACGGCCCCACGGTGATTCGGCGATCAGCTCCAGCGTGTGGTCCAGCGCCGCCCGATGAGCAGCGCGGAACCGCGGTGTCCTCTCCACCTCCCTGACGCTAGAACAGGGGTGTGACAGGAAATCGCGGTCATTCCAGGTTGTAGACCGCGAAAGCGCCACGCGCCCAGCAGACTTGGACGATCGAGATCGGGAAGCTGTCACTGCGGAATTCTGCCCTTCCCGACACGGGGAGCTCCCTGATCTTGTCGCCAGCCTTGCGCCGCAACAGATTCGGGCCCGGATCGTCGCGCTGCGCTGGGTGCCTGGCCGGCGATGCTCGTCGCTACTGTCCGGTCCGGGCCCGAGATAGCGAGACCAGGTGGTTTCGCGGCGGCCTCGGCGAGATCGATGCCCACCCCGGCGACAGCAGATCCGCGACCTGTACCTGCTCGCCCAAGATGGCTATAGTTAGATATAGTCAGATGGGGGACCGCCGGTGAATCAGGAGGTAGATATGACGACAATCGAGGGCGCGAATGTCCTGGTGACGGGCGGGCAGCGCGGGTTGGGCCGTGCGTTTGCCCGGGAGTTTCTGGACCGCGGTGCGGCCAAGGTGTACGTGAGCGCGCGGAAGCCGGAGTCGAGTGACGATCCGCGGATCGTGCCGGTCGAGCTGGAGGTCACCGATCCGGATTCGATTTCCGCGGTCGCGGAGCGGGCCGGGGATGTGAGCATTGTGGTGAACAATGCGGGGGTGCTGCGGCCGGCTCCGCTGTTGCAGACCGAGATGGCGGATGTGGTGGAGACGTTCGAGACGAATGTCTTCGGGCCGCTGCGGATCGCGCGGGCCTTCGCGCCGATCCTCGCCGCGAACGGTGGTGGGGCGCTGGTGGATATCCACTCGGTGCTGTCCTGGAGTTCTGGGGCGGCTGCCTACGGCGCGTCGAAGGCCGCTCTCTGGTCGATCACCAATTCCCTGCGGATCGAATTGGCGGGGCAGGGTACGCAGGTGGTCGGTGTGCATCTTGGGTTCGCCGACACCGACATGGTGAAGGCCATCGCGGCGCCGAAGATCAGTCCGGCCGAGGTGGCGGCGGCGGTCGCCGACGGGCTGGAGCAGGGGGCGGCCGAGGTGCTCGTGGACGACTTCACCAGGCAGGTGAAGGCCGCGCTGTCCGGCCCGGTCGAGAGCCTCGTACTGCCGTTCGGTCGCTGAAAATCGGTCTCTTCCAAGGGAGTTCATCATGCCGCTGTGGCACATCTATCACCCCGCCGACACCCTCACGGCCGAGGACAAACAGAACTTCGCCAAGGACATCACGGCTTACTACGCGCGCTTCGGGCTGCCGGAGTTCTACGCGGTGGCGCTCTTCCACGAGGTCCCGGCCGACTCCTTCTACGTCGGCGGTGTATCGATCCCCGCGGTGCGGATCACCATCGACCATCTGGCACGGCAACTCGACGACCCCGATCTGCGCAAGCACATGAGCGAGCGCCTGCACGACCTCATGGCCCCGTACACCCTGGATCGCGGGTTGCATCTCGAATTCAATATCAACGAGGTACCCCGGGACACCTGGATGATCGGTGGACTGTTCCCGCCCCCGCCCGGCGGCCATATCGAGCGCGGCTGGGCCGAGGCGAACAAACCCATTCCCTACTGACCGAGGACGTGGCCCCGTATCGGGCGCGATGGGATGGCGGGGCTGGTGGGAACCGGCCCTCACCGCCGGTTCCCACCGCGAGCACAGCGGTGCTCGATCGAACTGGTCGTCGGCGAGGGTCAGTCGCCGACGACGCGGGGTGGAGCATCGAGCGCGTTGAACGCACCGACTGCGGCGGCAGCCGGCCACTGCGTCCTGGGCGCGTCGTCCTGCTGTGCCATCGGAGCGACCTCGGCCGGTGCCGCGTTCGCGGTGCCCGATCCGACGATCGCCAGTAATAGCGGAACCGCCCCTGCCGCAACCACATTGCCGACCTTGTTCCGGTGAGGGTTGAGTGGTCGGTGCTTACCTGCCGCCATGCAGAACCTTTCCGTCCAGGTAGAACATCTAGGGGTACATCGACGCTCGGCATTCGAACCCACCGGTCGCCTGGATTGGTGACAAAGTGGACAACCGGAAATCATTGCCATAACTGAAAATTAGCCGCTGTGTTCGTGAAAAGCCATGAAAGAGGCCGGAATCCAGTTCAGGGATTCCGGCCTCCGGGTATCTGCACTCACTCCCGAGTTGCCGACTCGTCGGCGACAATTCCGCCGACGGGTGCAGAGTCGTCGATTCCGCTCGCCGACTGCTCGGCCGGAGCATTTGGGGTGGCCAGCGCCAGGTAGTCGGCGCCCGCGGCCGCCACCACCGGCGCGGCCATCGGGTCGGGCTTGCTGTCAGCCCGCGCGCTGCTGCGAGGACTTCTCCGCTTCCGCATTCGCCGCGGATTTGCCGTTACCGGAAGAACTTTCGCCGCCGATCTGTTTGGCGAGCTGACGTGCCTCGGCTGGATCGTCGAGCGCCTCGAGCGCCAGCCGCGCGAACACCCACTGCTCGGTGGCGGCCATCTGACCGCGGTGGCGGCCCAGGAAGGAGACGAACCATTCGAGCACGGTCACGAAACGGCTGCGGAAGCCGACCAGGTACCACAGGTGCAGGCCCAGCCAGGCCAGCCACGCGAAGAAGCCGCTGAACTCCAGCTTGCCCACCTGGCACACCGCGCTGAATCGCGACACCGTGGCCATGGAGCCCTTGTCGAAGTACTTGAAGGGCTTGCGGTCGGCCACCGTCTGCTTGCCCGCGACCTCGGCCTTGATGGCCTTCGCGGCGTAGGTGCCGCCCTGGATGGCGCCCTGCGCCTGCCCGGGCACGCCCGGCACCGACATCAGGTCGCCGACCACGAAGACGTTCGGGTAGCCCTTGATGGTGAGGTCGGGTTCGACGATGACGCGCCCGGCCCGGTCCACCTCGGTGCCCTTGGACCGGTCGGCGAGGATCTTGCCCAGGCCGCTGGCCTGCACGCCGGCCGACCACACCTTGCAGGCGGATTCGATGCGCCGCTCGGAGCCGTCCTGGTCCTTGATGGTGACGCCGCGCGCGTCGACATTGGTGACCATGGCGTTGAGCTGGATCTCCACGCCCATCTTCTCCAGCCGCTGCTGCGCCTTGCCGCCGAGCTTGGGGCCCATCGGGGCGAGCACCGCGCCCGCGCCCTCGACGAGGATGACGCGCGCGTCGCGGGTGTCGATATTGCGGAAGGAGCCTTCCAGGGTGCGGTCGGCGAGTTCGGCGATCTGCCCGGCCAATTCGACGCCGGTGGGCCCGGCGCCGACCACCACGAAGGTCATGAAGCGGTCGCGGACTTCGGGATCGGTGGCGAGTTCGGCCTCTTCGAAGGAGCCCAGGATTCGCGCGCGCAGTTCGAGGGCGTCGTCGATGGTCTTCATGCCGGGTGCGTAGGTGGCGAAGTGGTCGTTGCCGAAGTAGGACTGCTGTGCGCCGGTGGCCACGATGAGACTGTCGAACGGGGTGACGTAGTCCTGGTTGAGCAGGCGCGAGGTGACGGTGCCGTTCTCGACGTCGATGTCGGTGACCTCGCCCATGACGACGCGCGCGTTCTGCTGCTGGCGCAGCACGATGCGGGTGGCGGGGGCGATCTCGCCGGTCGAGAGGATGCCGGTGGCGACCTGGTACAGCAGCGGCTGGAACAGGTGCGTGGAGGTCTTCGAGATGAGGGTGATGTCGACGTCGGCCTTGCGCAGCTGCTTGCAGGCGAACAGTCCACCGAACCCGGACCCGATCACCACCACGCGATGACGCTGTGCGACGGATTTCTCGGCGTTCATCTAGTTCCTGCTCCTCGCCAGACGGGGAAAGTACGACAACTCACCCGTAACGGTAATGCAGTGTGAGTAGCGCGGACCAATCAGGATCGACCGAAAACAGACCTTTTAGACAACAACCTTGAAACTACAATATCGGCGGTCGTCCGGCGAGGATTGCCCAGAAGCGCGCCACGGGCGGCCCCGGCCGTGCCGGAACCGCCCGTGCGGGGTTCGGTGTCAGCGCCCCTGGAACAGCAATTGCGCCACGTGCGTGGTGGTTTCGGAGCCGTCGGCGTATCCGCCCTGATCGCCCTGCTCGGTCATGATCGCGAGGGTGTAGCGCTCACCCGGGCCCGCGAAACCGACCGAATTGACCACCCAGCCGCCCTGCTCGTCGGACCAGCCGTTCTTCAGGCCCGGGTTCATGGCCGCGCCCGCGCCCCACACGCCCCAGTGCTGGTTGGTGTCGACATGACGCATGCGGTCGAGCAGGTAGGCGCGGTCGTCCGGGTGCATGCGGGTGAGGACGTTGTCCATCAGCCGGTCCAGGTCGGCGGGGGAGCACTGCTGGAAACCCCAGTCGGGAAACAGCTTGACCTGCTCGAACGAGGTGGTGGGCGGCATGGGGACCAGACCGGTCATGCCGTTGGCGCGGAAGGCGTTGTTGAACGACATGCGGTCGATGCCGGCGTACTTGTTCCACAGGATGTCGGCGGCATTGTCGTTGGAGGTTGCCAGCATGGACTCCATCAGCGCGCGGTCGTCGGGGCCGAGCTGGATGGCGCCGATCCGGGCGCGGTTCAGCAGATCCTCGGCGATTGCCAGCTTGATGGTGGAGGCGGTCCAGAAGTTGGTGTCCGCGTTGCCGTTTCGATAAATGCCGCCGGTGACGCGGTCACGCATCACGTAGCCGGTGACGCCGGGGCGGGTGCCGAGGTAATTGTCGACGGCCGCGATGCGGCTGCTCATATCGGCGTCGAATCCCGCGATCGGACCCTGGGTGTGCACCGGTGCGGCACCGGCCATGGGGACGAAGGCGGGGGCGGCCGGAATGAGGGCCGCGGCAGCGAGAACACAAGCGGAGGAGGCCACGCGCCGGGCCTTGGGGGAACGCACGAGGGAACACAATAGAGGGGACCATGCCCGATACGCACGTCTTGAGGTGAATCGGTGCCTGTGTTATCGAATCGACACTGTTGCACGGACTTTCACGCGAGTCAGTGGAAAGCCGCTTGTAGCTCTTCGATGCTGCGCCCATTGAGGCGGTAGCAGTGCTCGAATGCCTCGGTGTGCCGCTCCCGCGGCCACGACTGCAGCACCACGCCGCGTCCGTAATGCCGGGAGTTGACGAGTTCCCAGCGGTCTCCCACCCGCCGAACGGTGAACCCGGTTCTGGGCACGAGTGGAATCACCGAGGCAGACATCGACGCGGACCAGCCTTTCCTGAGAACTTCGAACCTCCCCGAAAGGCACTGTCGCATACCACACTCGAATTTCGGGGTGACGCGCCCTAGCAAATCCTGGGCATGTGGCAGGTGTCACCCGGCGAGCCGGGGCGCTCGGTGTTTGCATGTCGTTCGCCGACTGTATAAACACAGCTCGTGCACATTCACCGGGCCGAACGAGCGGATACGCTCGCCGACGCGCTGGCCGAGCTGCTCGCCGATCCGCTCGGCGATCCGTTCACCCCGGAGGTGGTGGCGGTTCCCGCCAAGGGGATCGAGCGCTGGCTGAATCAGCGGCTGGCCACGGTGCTCGGCTGTGGCGCGGCGGCCGACGGTATTTCGGCCAATATCGATTTCGCCGATCCGGCGGCCCTGGTGGCGGCGGTGCTGGCGGAGGCGACGGGGGTGGATCCGGAGCAGGATCCGTGGTCGCCGGAGCGGCTGGTCTGGACTCTGCTGCCGGTGCTGGACGGCGTGCTGGCCGAGCCGTGGGCCGCGGTGCTGGCGCGCCATCTCGGGCGCGGGGACGCGGGCGGCCATCGGGTCGGCCGCCGGTACGCGACGGCCGCGCGGATCGCGTCGCTGTTCGACAGCTACGCCACCCAGCGCCCGGCCATGATCACCGAGTGGGCCGACGGCCGCGACACCGACGGCGCGGGCCGGGCGCTGCCCGCGGATCTGGTGTGGCAGCCACTGCTGTGGCGGCGGCTGCGCAGCGTGGTCGGGGTGGCGAGTCCCGCCGAGCGCCTGGGCGCGGCGTGTGCGCGGCTGCGGGTGGAACCGTCCATCGTGTCGTTGCCGGAACGGATTTCGCTGTTCGGTGTGACCCGGCTGACCACCGATCAGCTGGAGGTGCTGTCGGCGCTGTCGGCGGAGCGGCAGGTGCACCTGTGGCTGGTGCATCCCAGCCCCGCGCTGTGGACCAAGCTCGCCGATGCCGAGGTGATCCCGAGTCCCGGTGTGCGCGTGCGGCATCCGCTGCTGGCGGCGCTGGGCCGGGACGTGCGGGAGCTGCAGCAGCGGCTGTCCGGGTACGACCACATCGACACCTATCACCCGCGCCCGGAGACGGCCGCGCCGCGCACGCTGCTGTCGGAGTTGCAGGCCGCGGTGCGGCAGGACCGGTGGTCGCTCATGCCGGAGCCGGGCCTGGCCGACGGGACCATCGCGGTGCACTCCTGCCACGGGCCGTCGCGGCAGGTGGAGGTGCTGCGCGACGCGCTGCTCGGACTGTTCGCCGCCGACCCGACGCTGGAGCCACGCGACGTCATCGTCATGTGCCCGGATGTCGAGCGTTACGCGCCGCTGGTGCGCGCGGCCTTCGGGCAATGGTCCCTCGACGGGGCCGAGCCCGGGCATCCGGCGCACGGGCTGCGGGTGCGGCTCGCCGATCGCGCGCAGCGGGCGGTCAATCCGGTGCTGGATGTGGTCGGCACGCTGCTGGAGCTGGCCGACGGGCGCGTCACCGTGACCGAGGTGCTGGATCTGTGTGCCGCCGAACCGGTTCGGGTGCGCTGCGGCTTCGACGACGACGATATCGAGCGGCTGCGGGAATGGGCCGCCGAGACCGGGGCGCGCTGGGGGATCGGGCAGCGGCAGCGGCAGGCGTTCGGGCTCGGCGACTTCGCGCAGAACACGCTCAATGCGGCGGTGGATCGCATCCTGCTCGGGGTGGCGGCCGGGGAATCCAGCGAGGACTGGCTGGATCTGGTACTGCCGCTGGACGACGTGGACAGCAATGACATCGATCTGGCCGGCCGGTTCGCCGAATTCGTGGACCGGCTGGCGGTGTGCCTGCGCGATCTGCGCGGGTCCACGCTGGAGGAACCGGCGGGCACCGCACGGCCCGCGGCCGAATGGGCGGCGGTGCTGGGCCGGGCACTGGACCTGCTCACCGAGATGCCCGCGAGCCAGGGCTGGATGGGTGTGCAGGCCCGCCGGGAACTGGCGACCGCGCTGGAGCCCGCCGGCGGGATTCCCTTGCGGCTCAGCGATATCGGGGCGCTGCTGACCGCCCGGCTGGCCGGGCGGCCCTCGCGCGCCAACTTCCGCACCGGCGAGCTGACGGTGTGCACCATGGTGCCGATGCGGTCGGTGCCGCACCGGGTGGTGGTGCTGCTCGGCCTCGACGACGAGGTGTTCCCGCGCGCGGGCGGCGTGGACGGCGACGACGTCCTGGCCCGGCACCGCTGTCCCGGGGATCGGGATCCGCGCAGCGAGGACCGGCAGCTGCTGCTGGACGCCATCATGGCCGCCGGGGAGCGACTCGTCCTGCTGCACACCGGATCCGATCCGGTGTCGGGTGCGCACCGCCCGCCCGCGATTCCACTGGCCGAGCTGCTCGACACGGTGCGCGCGCATGTCGGCGCAGCCGCCCTGGAACGGGTGGTGACGCGACATCCGTTGCAGCCCTTCGATCGTCGCAACTTCCGGCCCGAGCAGCCGTTCAGTTTCGACACCGTGGCACTGGCGGGCGCGCAGGCCGCCGGGCGCTCGCCGCAGCCGCGGCCGTTGTTCCTGGGCACGCCGCTGCCCGCGCGCGAACGCGGCGATGTGGAGCTGGCCGATCTGGTGGCCTTCGCCGAGCATCCGGTGCGGGCATTCCTGTGGCAGCGCTTGGGCATCCGGGTGCCGGAGGACGAGGAGGAGATCGCCGATCGCCTCCCGATCGAGCTCGACGGCCTGACCAAATGGAACATGGGCGAGCGGATGCTGTCCGCGCGCTTGACCGGCGTGGACCCGAACGTGCTGCGCGCGGCCGAATGGCGGCGCGGTACTCTGCCGCCGTTCACCATGGGCGCGGCCGTGCTCGACGAGGTGGAAGGCACCGTCGACCAGCTGGTGCGGGTGGCGCGCCCGCTGCACGAGATCCCCTCGCGCACCGTCGATATCGCCGTGGATCTGGGTGACGGCCGCCGCCTCACCGGTACCGTTCCCGACGTCCACGACGACGCGCTGCTGCGCACCACGTTCTCGCGGCTGGCTCCGAAACACCGGATGGCGGCCTGGATTCGCCTGCTCGCGCTGGCCGCGACCGGCACCCACCAGTCGTGGCGCGCCATCACCATCGGCCGCGGCAAACACCATCGCCCCGCCTGGCAGTCCACCCTCACCTCGCCGACCGCGCCCCTGGCCCGCGGCATCCTGCGCGACCTGGTGCTGCTGCGCGACGAGGGCCTGTCGGAACCCCTGCCCATCGCCCCCTCGGCCTCGGCCACCTACGCCGAACGCCGCCTCGCCGGTGCCTCCGCCGAGGACGCTCTGCGCGCCGCCGGACAGGACTTCGACGACCGCTTCGGCGAACACACCGACCGCTACTTCCGTCACATCCTGGGCCGGTCGCCGCGCTTCGACCAGCTGACCGAGGCCGCCGCACCCGCGCTCCCCGGCGTCGACTCCGAACCCACCCGTTTCGGCGATCTGGCACGCCGGCTCTGGAACCCCTTGCTCACCAACGAGAATCAAGGTCAGCCATGACCACCCCGAGGAGGAACCCCCTGCCCCTCACCGCGCCCGGGAGCCCCGAATGACCGACGACCTCTTCTCTCTCACCGATCCGGACCTGGCCCCCCGCCCGGCCACCCGCACGCGCCGCAGCAGCGACGGTCCCGCCGGTGAGAGGCGCCGCCGGGAGACCGCGTCCTCGATCGGCGACACCCCGGACCTGTTCGATCTGTCTGGCGCCGAGCCGGATTCGGCGATGCCGGGCGGCGAACGGGAGCGCGATCATTCCGGGGCCGCCGACGACGGGCTGTGGGATGCGCCCGCCGACGTCGGCGATGATGCTGGGCCGCAGGATGATTCGGTCGCCATTTCCGCAATTTCCCATCCGTTCGCGGATTCAGGGAATCGGTTCGAGCTGACGGGGCCGTTGCCGGTCGGGACCACCGTGCTCGAGGCGAGCGCGGGGACCGGGAAGACGTACGCCATCGTGGGGCTGGCGGTGCGGTTCGTGGCCGAGCTGGGGGTGGATGTCTCCGAGTTGCTGCTGGTGACATTCAGCCGGGCGGCGACGCAGGAGTTGCGGGAGCGGACGCGGGACCGGTTCGTGGGAGTGGCGGCGGCACTGGGGGATCCGGAGCGGGCGGTGACGTCGGGGGACGAGCTCATCCGGCATCTGGCGCAGGGGCATCCGGGGGAGATCGCGACGCGGCGGGAGCGGCTGCTGGCGGCGCTGTCGGACTTCGACGCGGGAACCATTGCCACCACGCACAGTTTCTGTCAGCGGATGCTGGACGAGCTGGGGCTGGCGGGGGAGCAGGATCCGGGAGTGCGGCTGGTGGAGGGGATCGAGGATGTGGTGTCCACGGTCGCCGATGACCTCTATCTGAGCCGGTACGCACGTGGCGGTGCGCCGTTCGGGCCCGCCGACGCGCAGCGGCTGGCCGCGGCCGCGGTCGGGGATCCGCACGCCCTGCTGCTGCCCGAGGCCGAGGGCGAGGAGGATCCGGCGGCCGAGCGGGTGGCGTTCGCGACGGCGGTGCGGGTGGAAACGGCTCGGCGGAAACGGCTTTCGGGCCTGCGGGACTTCGACGACCTGCTGGTGCTGCTGCACGAGGTGCTGGCCGATCCCGAGCACGGGCCGCGCGCCTGCCAGCGCATCCGGGACCGGTACCGGGTGGCGCTGGTCGACGAATTCCAGGACACCGACCCGCTGCAGTGGGACATCCTGCGCCGCGCTTTCCACGGACACGCCACCCTGGTGCTGGTCGGCGACCCGAAGCAGGCCATCTACGCCTTCCGCGGCGCGGAGGTGCTCAGCTATCTGGACGCGGTGGCGCACGCCGACAGCAAGCGCGAGCTCACCACCAACCGGCGCAGCGACGCGGGCCTGCTGACCGCGCTCGAGCATCTCCACGGCGGTGCGGCCCTGGGGCACAAGGAGATCACCGTGCACCGGGTGGCGGCGACCAGGCCGTTCTCGCGGCTCTCCGGCGCGCCGGAGCGGATCACGCCCCTGCGACTGCGGTGCCTGCCGCGCAGTGGCGCGGGTCCGCTCAACAAGTCCGGGTATCCGACGGTCGGCCGTCAGCGGGAACGGGTCGCCGTCGACGTGGCCGCCGATATCGTGGGCCTGCTCGCATCCGGGGTGCTCATCGACGCGGGCACACCCGGCGAAAGGCCGATCGGGCCGGGCGATATCGCGGTCCTGGTCCGTAACCGGAACCAGCTGGAAATGGTGCGTACCGAACTGGAGGCGGCCGGTGTCGCCTCGGTGCTGGCGGGCGGTGCGAGCGTATTCGGCACGCCCGCGGCCACCGAATGGCTGTGGGTGCTGCACGCTTTGGAGCAGCCGCACCGCGCCGACCGGGTACGCCTGGCCGCCGGCACCGCGTTGCTCGGGCTGAGCGCCGAGGACATCGACGCCGGGGGAGCGGATCTGGTCGGCCGGCTCAGCGCCGAGCTGCGCGACTCGGCCCGCCTGTTCGCCCGCGCGGGCTTCGCCGCCGTCGCCGAAAAGCTCAGCGCCGAAACGAAATTGGCCCCCCGACTGCTAGCTCTCGAGGGCGGCGAACGCCAGCTCACCGATCTGCGCCAGATCGCCCAGCTGCTCGACGACGCGGCCCTGCGCGAGGGCCTGGGCCTGTCGGCGCTCACCCGCTGGCTGGCCGACCGGGTGCGTGATCCGGCCTCCGGCAGCGTCGCCGACCGCAGCCGGCGCCTGGACCGCGACGCCGCCGCCGTGCAGGTCGCCACCGTACACGCCAGCAAGGGCCTCGAATTCCCGGTCGTGTACCTGCCTTTCGCGTGGGACGCGGCCAAACTGCGCAACCCGCCGACCCTGCTGTTCCACGACGAGCAGGGCCGCCGCGTCCTCGATGTCGGCGGTCCGGACGCGCCCGGCTACAGCTCCCGCCGCCTGCGCGCCGAGGCCGAGGAGCAGGCCGAGGAACTGCGCCTGCTGTATGTGGCCCTCACCCGGGCCGGCGCGCAGATCGTGGCCTGGTGGGCCCCCGCCTACGACACCCAGACCGCGCCATTGCACCGCATGCTGCTGGGCCGCGAGCCCGGCAGCCCGGCCGTCGCCGACAAGGTGCCGGTACCCGCGGATTCGGTACTGCTGGAACGCATCCGGGAGTGGGCCGCCACCGCGGCACCGGGCGTGATCGCCGTCGAGCCGGTGCGCGAGATCACCCGCGCCCGCCTGCCGATCGACGACACCGCCACCGCCACCGAGCCTTTGGCGGCCGCCCACTTCGGCCGGGCGCTCGACCAGGCGTGGCGGCGCACCTCCTATTCGGCGCTCACGGCGGGAGCGCACGACGCCCTGCCCGCGGCCGATCTGCCCGAGGGCAGCGGCGTCGCCGACGAACCGGCCACCCCGTCCGTGCTCGCCGAGGACCTCACCGTCTTCGCGGGAGCCAGGCCGTCGCTGATGAATTCGCTGCCCTACGGCGCGGAGTTCGGCACGCTCGTGCACGAGGTCCTCGAATACGTCGACACCGACGCCCCCGACCTGGCCGCCGAGATCCGCGCGCGGGTCCAGCACGCGGTGAGCGAGCAGATGTTCGACGCCGACCCGGACGTGCTGTCGGACGCGCTGCTGGCGGTCATGCACACGCCGATCGGTTTCGGCGCGCTCGCCGACTTCTCGACCCGGGATCGCCTGAGCGAGCTGGACTTCGAGCTCCCGCTGGCCGGTGGCGACCATCCGGTCGCGGCGCGGGTGACCGTCCCGCGGATCGCCGACCTGCTGCGCCGCCACCTGCCCGCCGACGATGTCTTCGCCCCCTACGCCGACCAGCTGGCCCACCTCGACGACACCCCGCTGCGCGGCTACCTCACCGGCAGCATCGACGCCGTGCTGCGCACCACCGGACCGCGATTCGTGGTCGTCGACTACAAGACCAACCGCCTCGGCACCGGCGACCTCACCGTCGCGCACTACACCCACGAGCGGATGGCCGCGGAGATGATGCGCTCGCACTACCCGCTGCAGGCCATCCTGTATTCCGTTGCCCTGCACCGGTATCTGCGCTGGCGGCTGCCCGGTTACGACCCGGTCGCGCACCTCGGTGGTATCCGCTACCTGTTCGTGCGCGGCATGGTCGGACCCGACACCCCGGACGGCTGCGGCGTTTTCGACTGGCTGCCGCCCGCGGACCTGATCGTCGAGCTGTCGGCCCTGCTGGCCGGGGACCCGGAGGTGGCGCGATGACCGCGATCCAGCTGGCGCAGCGCGGCACCGGCCCGCTGCAGGTGTTCAATGCCGCCGGGGTGCTGTCGGCGGCCGACGTGCATGTGGCGCTGCGGCTCGCGCGGCTCGGCGGCGAGCGGTCCCCGGCCGTCGTCTTCGCCACCGCCCTGGCCGTGCGCGCGGTGCGCTCCGGGTCGGTGTGCCTGGAGGTCCGGCGCATGCACGAGATCGGCGTCGACGCCGAGGGCGCCGAGGAGTCGGCGATCGACCCGGCCACCCTGCCGTGGCCGGACGTGGATTCGGTCATCGCGGCGCTGCGGGTGAGTCCGCTGGTGACCGGCAGCCCGTCCGGGCCGCTGCGCCCGCTGCGGCTCATCGACCCGCCCGGCGCGAACGACTCGGGTCCGCTGCTCTACCTCGACCGGTACTACCGGCAGGAGGAGACCATCCGCCGCGTCCTCACCGAACGTGCCGCCACCCATCCCATGGTGGACGCGGAACTCGTGCGCCGTGAACTGGATCGGCTCTTCCCCGACCACGCCGGCCCCGGCGAGCCGCCGGACCGGCAGCGGCTGGCGGCCGCCCTGGCCACCACCCAGTGGACCACCGTGATCGCGGGCGGCCCCGGCACCGGCAAGACCCACACCATCGCCCGGGTGCTGGCCCTGCTGGTCGCGCATCAGCAGGCCGTGCCGGGCGCGCCCGCCCTGCGCATCGCCCTGGCTGCCCCGACCGGCAAGGCCGCCGCCCGCATGCAGGAATCGGTGCGCGAGCAGGCGGGCGAGATCGGCTTGCCCGAGCTGACCGCCGCCACGCTGCACCGCCTGCTGGGCTGGCAGCGCGGCGGCGCGGGCCGGTTCAAACACAACGAGTTCAACCGGCTGCCCTACGACGTCATCGTGGTCGACGAGACCTCCATGGTGTCGCTGACCATGATGAGCCGCCTGCTGCCCGCCGTGCGGCCCGATGCCCGCCTGGTGCTGGTCGGCGACCCGGACCAGCTGGCCTCGGTCGACGCGGGCGCGGTGCTCGCCGACCTGGTCGCGGGACCCGTTCCGGGACAGGCGAATCCGGCGCTGGAGCGCATTCTCGGCGGCGATCCGGCCGCCGCTGCCGCCCATCCGGACGCCCTGTCCGGGCGGGAGCGGGAACGCCTGCGGGGCGGCATCGTCCGGCTCACCCGCGGCCGCCGCTTCGGGGGGCGCATCGCGGAACTGGCCGTCGCGATCCGGGCCGGTGACGCGGACTCCGCCCTGGCCCTGCTGGCCGACGGCGGCGACGAACTGTCGCTCTACCCGCCCGACGACATCACCGACGTGCGCGCCGACGTCCTGCGCGCCGCCCGCGAGGCCACCGACGCCGCCGTCGACGGGAACGCGACCGCCGCGCTCACCGCGCTGGAATCCCATCGGCTGCTGTGCGCCCACCGCCAGGGCCCCTACGGTGTCGAACGCTGGGATCGCCTGGCCGCCGGCTGGGTCACCGCGGCCGGGATCAGCGCCGATCCCGGTAGCGGACACTGGTACCCGGGCCAGCCGCTGCTGGTCACCGCCAACGACCACGAGGCTCGCATCTACAACGGCGACACCGGCGTCATCGTCCGCGCGACCGACGGCACCCTGCGCGCCGCCCTGCAGCGCGGTACCGAGCCCTACCTGGTGCATCCCACCCAGTTCCCCGGTGTGACCACCGTCTACGCCATGACCATCCACCGCAGCCAGGGCAGCCAGTACGACACCGTGTCGGTCGTGCTGCCCGGACCGGAGTCCACGCTGCTCACCCGCGAACTGCTGTACACGGCCATCACTCGCGCCCGGCGGCATGTCCGCATCCTCGGCACCGAGGAATCCATCCGCTCCGGCATCGCCCGCCGTGTGCTGCGCGCCAGCGGCCTGCGCAACCGGGAATGACTCGCCGCGCCGACCTCGCAACACCTGGCCACCGCCGGAGTATCCCGCTGGTAGGCCGGCCCGCGGTGGCGCGATCGGCGTAGCGTGGACGGGGCCCGATACGGCTGTCGCCGTGGTCTTTCGGAGTGTGTGCGACCGAAAGTGGCGCGTGCGGCCGAAAGCGGAAGGTTGCCCATGGCCGAGTGGGAAGGCGAGCGGTCCACGGATACCGTGGTGTCCGCGGACGGTACCCGGATCGCCTACGTGACCGAGGGAACGGGGCCGGGGGTGATCGTGGTCCCGGGGGTGCTGGCGATGGCGCAGGGGTACAGCGGGTTCGCCGACGCGCTGGCCACCGCGTTCACGGTGCACACGATCGAGCGGCGCGGGCGCGGGGACAGCGGCCCGCAGCGGCCCGGCCACGGCGTCGAGGACGACTGCGCGGATGTGCGCGCGCTCCAGGACGAGACGGGTGCGGCGTTCCTGGTGGGGCATTCGTACGGCGGGTTCGTCGCCCTCGAGGCGGCGCGGAACAATCCGGGCACCCGCAAGGTCGCGGTGTACGAGCCGGGCCTGTCGGTGGGGGGTTCGATGCCGTCCGACTGGATGGGTCCCTACGAGAAGTACCTGGCCCAGGGCAAACCCTTCGATGCCTTCGTCGAATTCATCCGTGCGATCGGCCCGGACGGCGCGCGCAAGGTCCCGCGCTGGATGTTCCGCCGCATGATGCCGATGTTCATGGAAGCGCCCGAGATGGACATGGTCATCGGGCAGCTGCCGCAGAATCTCATCGAGCACCGCCAGTACGTGCGGCTCGACGGTACCTACCACCACTACGCCGAGATCACCGCCGAGGTGCTGCTGCTCGAGGGCGACAAGGATCAGCGCGCGTGGACGGCCTCCGATCAGGAGCTGCTGGCCTCGGTGATCCCGCACTGCGAACGCGTCACCGTGCCGGGACTCGACCATTTCGGCATCGACAAGGGCGATCCGGATCGGGTGGCGGGCTTGGTGGGCGAATTCTTGTCGCGTTCGTAGTGGGTCTCGCTCACCGCGGTCGATAGGCTGGGGCTATGGCCACTACGCCCGAGCACGTCGAGGTGCTGATTGTCGGGGCCGGACTGTCCGGTATCGACGCCGCCTACCATCTGCAGCGCGCCTTCCCGTGGCGGACCTACGCCATTCTGGAGATGCGCGAGGCCAGCGGCGGCACCTGGGATCTGTTCCGCTACCCCGGGATTCGCTCCGACTCGGACATGTTCACCCTCGGCTACCGATTCCGGCCGTGGCTGGGGGAGAAGGCCATCGCCGACGGCGGCTCGATCCTGGAGTACGTGCGCAACACCGCGGCCGAGAACGGAATCGACTCGCACATCCGCTACCGGCACAGGGTGGTTCGGGCGGAATGGTCTTCGGCGGACAACCGCTGGACCGTCACCGCCGACCATGACGGCCAGTCGGTCACCATGACCGCGAACTTCCTGTTCAGCTGCTCGGGCTACTACCGCTACGACGAGGGCTACACCCCGGACTTCGCAGGCACCGAACGCTTCCCTGGCCCGATCATCCACCCGCAGCACTGGCCCGGCCATGTCGATGTCGAGGGCAAGCGGGTGGTCATCATCGGCTCCGGCGCCACCGCCGTCACCCTGGGACCCGCCCTGGTCGAGGAGGGCGCGCACGTGACCATGCTGCAGCGGTCACCCTCGTACATCATCTCCCTGCCCGACCGCGACGACCTCGCCGACCGCGCCCGCGCATACCTGCCCGCGCGCATCGCCTACGGCCTGACCCGCGCCAAGAATGTCGCCCTCAGCACGCTGATGTACCAACTGTCGCAACGCTATCCGAAGCGCGTGCGGGCCTGGATTCGCGGCTTTCAGAAACGCTGGCTGCCCGATGGCTACGACATCGACACCCACTTCAACCCGACCTACGGGCCGTGGGATCAGCGACTGTGCCTGTCGCCCAACGGCGATCTGTTCCGCGCCATCCGCGAGGGTCGGCTGGATCTGGTCACCGACCGCATCGACACCTTCACCGAGACCGGGCTGCGCCTCGAATCCGGCCGCGACCTCGACGCCGATCTCATCATCACCGCAACGGGTTTGAACCTCATCCCCTTCGGCGGCGTCGAACTGGTGGTGGACGGCCGCAAGGTCCACCTCCCCGACACCATGGCCTACAAGGCCACGATGCTCTCGGATGTCCCCAACTTCGCCTTCGTCATGGGCTACACCAACGCCTCCTGGACACTGAAGGCGGATCTGGTGTGCGAGTACGTGGTTCGCCTGCTGCGCCACATGGACGCCCACGGCTACGCCACGGCGACCCCGGTGCGCGACCCGTCCATCGGCACCGCGCCCTTCCTGAACTTCGAGCCCGGCTACGTGCTCCGGGCCCTCGACATCCTCCCCAAAACGGGCGACCGCGCCCCCTGGCGCCTCTATATGAACTACCTTCGCGACCTCCCCAAACTCCGCTACGGCCGAATCACCGACCCCGCCATGCGCTTCGAGCGGGCCTGACTCCCACGGAAGCAAATCCATTGCAGCTCAGGTGATCAGCTCTTCCGGGTGGGGCGACTGACGGGCAGTGACCGCCCCGTCTCCAAAATCGACGATAGGACAGGCGGATGCGCCGCCTCGGCTAATTTCCTGGGAATTCGATGGCCGGATCCTGATCCGAGCCGAGCAGGAAGTGACCCAGGAACACGACGTCCTCGTCGAGCGCGTCGAACTGGGCGATGCGCACCGCCTCCGGTTCGAAGAACACATCGCCCGGCCGCAGCACGACCAGCGGTTCGCCCTCGATCCGGTAGGCCACCGAGCCGGACACGATGCTGCCCACCACGGGACCATCGTGCGTGTGCAGGCCGGCCGCCGTGCCCGCGGGCATGGAGATGCGGCGGGTCTGGATGCGGTCGGTGCGCTTGGCGGGCGTCACCGTGACGTCCTGGACGATGGCGCGGGTGACGGCCGAGAAGGATTGGGGCGGCGTGGTTTCCGGCATGCGCCGAGCCTAGACCCGCGGCGCCGATGGCCGACCTGCCGGACCGGTCAGTCCTGGGTGGATTCGAACAACCCCGGAATCGTCAGCGCGTATTCGACATCCGCGCGCGTGCCGAGCATGGTGAGCACCCCCCGGATCATGGTCAGCCGGGCCGCGTCGATGGTGGCCTGATCGGGTTCGCCGTGCGGTGCGTCCGCGGAAATGCGGTAGACGACGAATTCGCAGGTCTGCAGCGCGGTATCGAGGTCGAGATCGGTGGGGGCCGGCCGCCCCAGGCCGGTGATCTTGGTGCGCACCAGGTCCCGGATGTCGTCGATGGCCTGCTCGCGATAGGCCGACACCGGCGAGCCCGGATCGTGCAGTTCGGCGAACAGCGGCGCCAGCATCCGGCCGTGACCACCCGCCCAGTGCAGATACGCCTCGATCATATTGATGCCGAGATCGACCGGTTGCTCGCTGCGTTCCAGCGCGGACCGGATGCCGCCGACCAGGTCCTCGTTGGAGACCGTGAGCACCGCGTGCAGCGGCTCGACGGCATTGGCGAAATAGCGGTAGAAGGTGGGCCGCGCCAGCCCGGCCTTCTCGATGATCCGCGCCACGCTCAGCCCGCGCGAACCCTGTTCGGCGAACACCTCGGCGGTAGCCAGCACGATGCGGGCGCGCACCTGGTCGGCCTGCTTCTCCGTCTGCGGCGGGCGGCCGCGGCGGGCCGGGGTGCCCTTGCCCGCCGGAGGGCTTGACATGGTGTGCGTCACGTCCATTAATCTAACACCAGTGTTCATGTAACACCGATGTTCAGTTAATAATGGGTTTCACCCGCACCGACTCCTCGAGAGGGCGACCAATGACGACTGCCCCGCAGCTCGCCGCCGCCGATGCGCTGCCTTTTGACCTGGTCCAGCGCCTGCTCGGCCACGCCGTCGCGGGCGGTGCGCCCTCGGTGGAGGTGTTCGCGCCCGCCACCGGCGCCAAGATCACCGACCTGCCGCAGTCCTCGGTCAGCGATATCGAGGCCGCCTTCGCCACCGCGCGCGCCGCGCAGCAGGAATGGGCGAGGGTGCCGGTCGGGGAGCGGGCCGCACTGCTGGGCCGCATCCACGACCTGGTGCTGGCCGAGCAGGACACCATCCTCGACATCATCCAGCTCGAGACCGGCAAGTCCCGGGTACACGCCTTCGACGAGGTCTCCGACGTCGCGGTGAACACCCGCTACTACGCCGCCGAGGGCAAATCGATTCTGGCGCACCGCAAGCCGCGCGGCGTCATGCCGGTCCTCACCCAGGTGGAGGTGCGCAACCGGCCCAAGGGCGTGGTCGCGGTCATCTCGCCCTGGAACTACCCGCTCGCGCTGGGCGCCTCCGACGCGCTGCCCGCGCTGCTGGCCGGCAATGCCGTCATCGGGCGGCCGGACAACCAGACCGCGCTGACCCTGCTCTGGGCCATCGACATCGCCGAGCGCGCCGGTCTGCCCAAGGGCCTGTGGCAGGCGGTGCTCGGGCGCGGCGCGGTGGTCGGCACCGAGGTCATCGCGCGCGCCGACTACGTCGACTACACCGGATCCAGTGCCACCGGGCGCACCATCGCCCAGCAGGCGGGGGAGCGGCTGATCGGGTATTCGCTCGAGCTCGGCGGCAAGAACCCGCTGCTGGTGCTCGCGGACGCCGACGTCTCGGCCGCCGCCAAGATCGCGGTGCGGGCCTGCTTCGCCTCCGCCGGGCAACTGTGCGAATCGATCGAGCGAATCTATGTGCACGACACGGTGTACGACCAGTTCGTCACCGAATTCGTGGCCCACACAAAGAAATTGGGTCTCGGCAAGACCCTCGACTACAGCTACGAGATCGGGTCGCTGACCTTCCCGCGCCAGATCGACACCGTCAGCAAGCACGTCGACGACGCGGTCGCCAAGGGCGCCACGGTCCTCGCCGGCGGCAAGGCGCGGCCGGACCTCGGCCCCTACTTCTACGAGCCCACCATCCTCGCGGGCGTGCGCGAGGGCATGACCGTCTACCGTGAGGAAACCTTCGGACCGGTCGTGTCGGTCTACCGCGTGTCCAGCGACGACGAAGCCGTCGCCCAGGCCAACGACACCGCCTACGGCCTCAATGCCAGTGTGTGGAGCCGCGATACCGCCCACGGCCGCGAGGTCGCCGCGCGAGTGCGCGCCGGATCGGTGAATGTGAACGAGGGCTTCATCGCCGCGTGGGGCTCGGTGGCCGCGCCCTCGGGCGGGCTCGGCATCTCCGGCACCGGCCGCCGGCACGGGCCCGAGGGCCTGCTGAAGTACATCGACACCCAGACCATCGCGGTACAGCGGGTGCTGCCGATCGCACCGCTGCCGGGCATGTCGGAACAGCTGTGGGCCAAGACGATGACGCTCTACCTGGGCGTCATGAAGACACTGCGGCAGAAGTGATTCCGCAGTTCATTCGACAGGGGTACAGAGGGGTATGAAGACCGTAGCGGGCAAGAAGGTCCTGGTCACCGGGGCAGCCATGGGCCTGGGCAAGTCGTTCGCGCAGCGCGCGGTGGCCGAGCAGGCCGCCGATGTGGTGCTGTGGGACGTCAACGAGAAGGCGCTGAAGGAGACCGCGGCCGAGCTGGCGGCGCTGGGCGGCAGCCGGATTCACCACTACGTGGTGGACGTGTCCGACCGCGACGCCATCGCCGAAGCGGGCGCGACCGTGCGCGCCGAAGTCGGCGGAATCGACGTGCTGGTCAACAATGCGGGCATCGTGCGCGGCAACGGGTACTTCTGGGAGACCGGCAACCGTGCCGACATCGACAAGACCATGGCGATCAATTCGCTTGCGCCCATGTACATCACGCTCGAATTCCTGCCCGCCATGGTGGCGAACAAGGGCGTCGAGGGCCGCGTCCTGAACATCGCCTCCTCCGCCGGGCTGGTGGCCAACCCCCGCATGAGCGTCTACGCGGCCTCCAAGTGGGCGGCGTTGGGCTGGTCGGACTCGGTGCGCCTGGAGCTCGAGCAGTCCGGCAACGAGCACGTGAAGTTCACCACGGTCTGCCCGACCTACATCAACACCGGAATGTTCGACGGCGCCAAGGGCTTCTGGTTCACCCCCATCCTGGACCAGGAGGAAGTCGTCGACACCTCCTGGACCGAAATGAAGAAGGGCTCCGCCCTGGTAGTCCTACCCTGGACCTCCCGCCTCAACCGCGCCATCTCCGGCCTCCTCCCGCTCAAGGTCCGCGACTTCTACCTCAACACGGTGGGCGTCTACCACTCCATGGACGAATTCACCGGCCGCAAATAGCGATTCGAGCCTGATCGGCTCGAGTGAGCGAATGATCCAACCGGGGCCGGTGCCGCAGAATCCGCGGCACCGGCCCCGGTGCCCTTTCCGCTAAGCGCCGCGCCCGCCATACACCGCACCGCACCGGGCCGCGCGTCGATCGTGGTGGATTGCCGATGGCAGCTAGCGCTCCGCGCCTGAAATCCGATGTGTAATTGTGGGATTTGCGGTGGTGAAGACCGGCCGGCCAAAGAATGCCGAGCTGACGGTGAGAGAGGCCGCGCGGGGAGAGTTGGTGTGGACGGCGATATCGGCACAGACGAATGCGCTGCGTGACGGATCGCGCTGGCGTGCGCCGAGACGGGCGCGTTCGATACCCGGCCTACCGAATGCTGCGGCGGCCGGTTACCGACTCTCACGCGCCATCCGTGGGGAGAACTACAATATAAGCGCGCCCTCTTTGCGTCGCGGAAGGGATGTGGTCGCGTGGCGATCGAAGATGTTGAGGCCAAGCCTGCCTCTGAGCAGGGCCTTTGGGGGCGGAATCAAGGCTTCGGGGTACGAAATGCCCGTCATATGTAATCGAAACCACCGGACCGCCCTTGTCGTGTTCGGAATCGCCCTCCTGGCAATTCCGCAGATCGTGGCGTGTACGAGCCCGGAATTCAAAGTCGAGTCCGTCGGCATCAGTTGGGATCGCGACCCAAACTTCGGATGTAATGACACAGCGAATTATACGATGGTTGTGAAAACGAATAGCGACGTCGGGGACTTTCAATTCAGGGAAAATGTTGACGGAATCAAAGGTCCGATAAACGATCAGGCCGTGTTCACGAGACGTACAAATGAGTACACCGGGCATGTTCCCATTGATCAGCCGCCAGGCACTCATAATAGTCATGGACTCTATATCGAAGTCATCTCTCCCAACGAGCTGACCTCGAATACTATATATCTCAACGTCGACTGTTGATAGCCCGACTATCATTATTTGATCTGGAATTCGATGGCGACGCTTGGAGTTCGCATTCCGCTGTGACGACCCCGACGAGGCTGATAATTGCCGGGAGCAATCTACCGCGGCCCTCATCTTCAGCGTGTTGCTCGGATGCGCGGTCGGACGCCTCGGACCGAAGAAGAGCGACGAACTCGCCCGCGCGATTGAACGACTGCAGGCCAGCTGGCCGCGGCGACTGGACGACACCGACCTCGTCGCCCAGATCCTCATCCAGCGCAACCACGTCGACTCGACGAGCGCCGCCCATATCGTGTTCCTTCTCGAGCGCAACCGGCGTCTCGAAGAGGGCAGCCAAGTCGATGAGGCACGCCGCCGACACCTGTAACTCGATATCAATGCTGACGGGATCCGGGCCGTGGACACCGCCCACACCGAGCGCGCACCGCGGAGCACGCGGTACGCAGCACGCAAGCGGCCCTGCGGACGGCCGAGGCCAACCTGCCCGATCCCTCGCTTGGCCCGACCCGGCCTCGGTGCAAGTCCTCGTCCACGATGAAGAAGGCAGCTGCTTCGGTTTTTGGATGATCACGACGGCAAACTCACCGAAGTGCTGGTGAGCCTCCGTTGTCACCGGCGACGGTATCGCGGTGGGAACCGCAACGCTCTACGATCGCGTCGGCCGGTTGGGCACCTGTGTGGTGACTGCCGTCGCGGACGCCCGGCGGCCAGTGCCGGCAGCACGCCGTGCGCCGGCCGCAAACTGATCAACCAACATCCCCATCCCGCACCGGGCTGACCGCACCGGCGCGGTACGGCCGACGATGAGACCGACTGCGGCACAGTAACATCCGCTACTGTCGCGTCCGGGACGTTATGGGTCGGTATTGAAGAGGGGCCATGTTGTGGTCGCTAGTTGACGCGACGCACGTACAGCTGCTGGGTGGCTCGGGCAACTAGAACGCCTTGATCGGAAACGATTTCGGCGGTGTGAGCTGTGATCGACTTGCCGCCCTCGCTCGTGGTGTCCCGGATCGTCGCGACGTGATCAGATAGGAGCGACATGGTGGCGGTCACCATCTCACGGCCGGGCGCGATGAACTCGATGCTTGCGGCGCTCGTCCAAACGCGATAGCCGCGCCCGAGCTGACCGCGGGCCATGATCCCGAAGAACGGATCTGTCATCGAGTACAAGGTGCCACCGAATGCGGACCGGTTAGGGTTCCAGTTCCATGGGCGAACTCTGTGGGTAGCACGCACAGATGTCCAGTCCTCCGAGATATGAGCGACGCGTACACCAGCGAAGAAGAGTGGCGGGTATGCGCTCATAATCAGCCGAAGTACCTTCGGGCTAGGCAATTCTCGTGTGCCTCGGCTCCCAGCGATGGAATCGGACGATCGACGCTCTGCTGAGGCGGACATCACTTCACCTGACTATATTCGGTATCAGAATCGTTGCGGCTCATCCTTTCGGACGCAGCTCTGCGGGGCAACATCCGCTCCTGCCGCCGGCCGTACCGGCCGGCGCGACCAGATAGATGCCGCTACGTCAGGAGATCACGGTCCACCACAGATCGCGGGTGTCCCAAAGTGCTGCAAGAATTTCCCCGACCACGGCCAGAGCGAGTACACCGGCAAGTCCGCCCAGCAGTGACGACATCACTATCCGTACACGGGCCGGATAACCCGTACGCCAGCCCCGCCGGGCCGATAGACGTTCTGCGATAACCGCTCCCCGGCGTGCACTCAACTGCCGCTTCCACGCCGACCGAGCCGACCGGCGCGGGCAGGCGAAAGTCAACTGGCCGGCCGATCCGAGGACGGCGGATGTCCGCAACTGCCGGAGGTCGAGCATCACCACGGGCGGCAACGTGCGTCCTTCCCGCGGAGTCTCGCGAAGGTTCTAGAAGTGAACCTGCCGGTGGGTGTTCGCTACCGCGGTGACGGAAGATACTCCGAGGACGCCGTATTCGTCATAGAGCGTGGCGGATCCGATAGCGATGCCGTCCGCCGCGTGTTGTCCGTTCGATTCCAGACCCAACCCGTCCGATTCGGGCATTCGGTACAGGTTCAGGGTGACATCGACGTTGATGAAGGGCACGCTGTCCCCGTCCCAGTTGGTGATGAAGCTCGTAGCCTCCGCCAGCGTGGCGACACGAGTGAAGGGGGTCGCCTTCTCACCTGCAACGGCGGGGATCATCGTCGGTGTCCACATCCGTTTGCGGGCATTGTTCCGGTGGTCAGCGAAGTTGGCCGACCAGTCGGCTGGATACCCAGCGCTGCTCAACATCGGCGCTGGCGCGATCGCCTCCCCAGAACTCACTACGATGCCCGGCCGCGAAAATTCCGACGCGGGTGTCCAGGCAAAGCCGTCTGCCCTGTCCGTCTCCAGGGGACGGACAAACAGCGCCGAGGCCCGGACGACCGCGCGATCCGACTGAAGTAGCTCCAAATGTAGGAGCGTCACTCGCGTGCTCGATCGGACTAGTTCGGTCCGCGTTTGAATCGAGTGGAACGTGGTCGGCCTGACGAAGTCGAGAGTGAGCCGGCATCCGGCCGCCTCGATCGGGCAGTGGCGCTCCGCTTCCCGGGCGGCGAGCGCAGTCAGGCCTTGGCCGCCAATCGTGCTGTGTCCCCATGGTCCCCGCGCTGCTTCGAGCGGAACGAACCCATCGTCCAGCGGTTCGAAAAACCCGGCTCGCGAGTTCTCCCCACGTGACATCTCCCGCGCCCCTCCCAGTCTTATTCCGCATCGCGGCGAGCTCATCGAGATACTAGAACACGTTTCACTGCCTGGTCGATTATCGACCTGAACGTTCTGCGGCGCAGAGAAATCCACACGCCGCGAGATCGCGCCGCCGCGGACCATGGCAGTGATCAATTCCCAGTCTCAGCACACCACCGAGTCCATCGGCACCGAATCCGGTCCCTCGCCTGTAGCCGATGAGCGCATTAGAAGGTGCGGCTGATCGTGGATCTCGTCGGATCCTCCTTGTTGGTGCAGCTGACGCATTGGTGCAGCTGAGGCGCTTCGGTTCAGGACCTGGCGTTATATCTAATATGAGATATCGTTGTAGGTATGAGCGAGGAGGTGAGCCGGTCGCCGGGCGAGGAGCCTCTCCCGGTGCTGCCCGGGTTTCGGGAGATGGCGCTGCGCAGGATGTCGGAGGATCGTGCGCGGCTGATTGCTGAACTGGTGGAGCGGCGGCGGGCGGCGGGGTTGTCGCAGACCGAAGTTGCTGCCCGTATGGGTACGTCGCAGTCGGCGGTGGCGCGGTTGGAGACGGAGAACATCGATGTGCGGACCTCGACGCTGCAGCGGTACGCCGCTGCGGTCGACAGCCGCATCACGTTGCAAGTGACGAGTACGACAGCTGAATCGAATCGGATCGGAGAACAGCCTTGAGAATCGAGACGAGCACACCCACTTCTCAGTGGCAGCCTTGGCCGTCGGAGTTTCCGAACTACTACCCGGCGAAACGTGAACAACCGCAACCTGTTCCGGCCCCGCCGCCCTCGACGCGGGTGTGGATCGATCCTCACCCGGACGGACCGGCGGATGCGTTGCTCATGCAGCGGACGGTTATCGCTCGCGGGCATTTGGACGCCGCGGCTGCCACCGAGTTGTGCGCTCGGTTGCTGACGCTGGACGCTGAGAGCGCCCGACCGATCCGGCTCGAAATGTACGGGCTGGAAGCGGATCTGCTCGACGCCAGCACTGTCACCGATGTGCTGGACGTGCTTCGCGCGCCCGTGAGCGCCTACGTGAGCGGCACGCTCGGCGGTGCAGCGCTGGGACTGCTCGCATCGTGCGAGCATCGCTACGCCTACAGGAGTGCCCAGTTCGTGTTGCGGGAGCCGTCGGTGCGTCTGGATGGCGGGCTCAGTCGTGTCGAACCGCGACTCGAACACGCGCGAGCCATGTTCGACACGCTGCTGGCTCGACTGGCGGAACTCACCGGTCGCGACACAGACCAGATCCGTCACGACCTCGAACAGCAACGGACACTCACCACTTCAGCTGCTGTCGAGTACGGGTTGATCGAGGGCCCCGCAACCCGCGAACAATCGTGCTGAACGCACAAGCCGGTCGACTTCCCGATCCGAACGAGCATCCGCCAAGATCAGCGGGTGCTCGTTCGCGGTAGCGCCACGGAAATGGAACTGAGCGAATCCAATGAGCGCACAAATCAGTTTCGCGGGCAGTCGCCCCCGGACACTGGTCAAAGGGTGGCGCGCGCAGTCTGATCGCGCAAATCGCCCCTCTGGCAAGGCTGCTCGTCGCACGAGGTCAGCTCAGCCGAAGCCCATGTCAGCGACGAATGGCTAGCGACGAATGGCTCCGGGTCGGCATCGCCGAGCGGGGCAGCTTGGTTGCATTCGCCGACGAACTGCGTGCCGGGCCGGACACTCCCGACGTACCGGTGGCCGCGCTCACCGCGAGGGCATCGACCCCGGCCCGCAGGCGTCGATGCGGGAGCAGATGCTATGTGCGATACACGTGGGCATGAGGAGGATGGCCACGGCCGCGGGTGAGCACGATGTCGTTCAGGGAATATCGCGTCGTCTCCGATGTCGGCCACCACCAGCTGTGCATCACACGCCCCGATGTCGTGGTCCAGGCGATCCGCGACCTCGTCGACCGGGTGGCTCACGCCTGAACTCGGCTTGGCCATGTTCCCGAAGACCGGCGGCATACGGTGCTCACGATCGGCCAGCTCGCGGCAACCGCCCGCGTGACCGTGCGCACCGCACGCTATGCGGGATAGTGCGCGGCCCGGCGCGGGCTTGTGGAAGAGCGATGGGCCGAGCGCTTCACGGGTGCCCGCACGCGTATACCGATGAGCGGATGTCAGCGGGCAAATTTGGCGACGGCCTGCGCGGTGACCGGGGTGAAGAGGTTGATCAGGTTGCCGTCGGGGTCGCGGAGCAGCAATGACCGATTGCCCCACGGCATCGTCGTGGGCTCGTTGACGAAATCGTCGATCGTATCCCGCAACCGCTGGTAGTCGGCATCGACGTCGGGGACCAGGAACTCGATGATCGCGGTGTGGTTGTCGGCTGGGCGCGCGCTGCCGGCCGCGAACAACGCGACGGTGCGGGTGCTTCCGATCGCGAGGGTGCCGGCCGGTGTGGCGATTTCGGCGAAATCCGGTGTAGCCCAGGAAGCTTCGACACCGGTCAGGTGCTGATAGAAGCCGACCAGCCGTTGGATGTCGCCGGTGATCAGACGGATCGAGACGAGATTCACTTGCGTACTCCTGTTGTTGGTTGGGGCGGAGGTTGCGCCGCCCGCAGGCCACGTTAGAGCCGATACCGGACAGTTTCCGCCCGGTATACATGCGAGAATTTTCTGATGACGCGCCCCACTGCCCGAGTGCTGGCACTCCTCGAGCTGTTGCAGGCCGGTGGTACCCATACCGTCGGCGAACTCGCCGGACGGCTCGGCGTCGATGAACGCACGGTCAGGCGATACGTCACCCATCTCACCGACCTGGAGATCCCGGTGCGATCGGTGCGGGGCCGCTACGGGGGATACCGGCTCGCCCCGGGGTACCGAATGCCGCCGCTGATGCTGACCGATGACGAGGCGGTGGCTGTGTTGCTCGGACTCCTCACCAGCCGCGGCGTCGGTCAATCGACAACAGCCGCCCACGCGGCCGACAGCGTGACGGCCAAACTCCGTCGCGTCCTGCCCGCACGTCTGGCGGCGCGGCTGGACGCGCTGATCAACACCGCCGAATTCACCGAGGATGCCCGCTCGGCGGTTGCTGTCGAGACCGCCGTCCTCCTCCGGCTCGCCGAGGCCACCCGCGAGCGCCAACCGGTGGCGATCGGTTACACCGACCGGAACGGACGTCGCAGTGAGCGGACCGTGCACCCATACGGGCTCGTCGCCCACTCCGGCCGGTGGTACCTGACGGGGATGGACGGCAACAGTGACGATCTACGTCAGTTCCGGCTCGACCGCATCACGACGGTGACCACACTGCCCGGAACATTCACTCCGCCAGCGGGATTCGAGCCGACCGCGCATCTGCTGTCCGCACTTGCCACGGCGCCCTATCGGTACGAGGTATCGATTCGAGTGCAGGGCACCCTCACCCAGGTCCGCCCACTGCTCCCCGCGACGATCGCGACCGTGCACGAGATCGACTCACCCCTCCCTGACACCCACCCGTGGGTCCGGGTCCGAATTCGAGCCGAACAACTCGACTGGATTCCCCCCGTCCTGGCCGGCCTGAACCGCCCGTTCGTCATCGAACACCCCGACGCACTCAACGACGCTGTGCGCGCCCTGGCACGCCGACTCACCGCAGCCGCCGACGGTCCACCCGAAGCCCACCGGTAGATCCATCCGCCACACAGCGCGAACGTACGGGAATACCGCCACCCGCGTGTTCGACCGGTCGGTGCGCGGCGTCGGAAGCCCAACGGCCCGAGTGCCGTACGGCCGCGGGCGGTGCACGCAAATGCCGAGTTTCCGACGACCGGTGCAATCCCGCACAATCCGCTGTAGAACAGCAACTTCACGCCAATTCCTCAGCTGTAGTGCGCGTTCAGAACGGTTGGGTTGGCCGTTGATGCGCGCATGGCGGCGTGTTCTTCTCCCGCTGGTCGTGTGGTAAGAGCCCGCTGCGGGGCCTGCCGTGTGAGCGCACGCACATCCCGAAATCCCGTGCGTCGTGGTCCGTCTGGATGCTCGGTCTGTCATGGGGTTAGCGTGTGGTCGATCGCGACTGGCGTTGCGTGGGCCGACCACGAGGAAGCGCAGTATCGGAGTGTCGTACGCCTGGGTGCTCCCTATCTCGAGACGAGAGACGGGGTATGGCAATGGACTTGCGCTACGGCATGAATCCACATCAACACGCGCGTTGCCGCCGAACATGGGGTTGAGCTCGTCATCGAGCCGGGCGGTGCCCTCCAGTCAAACGTCATCGCCGACGCTTGCCGTGAGCACCGCATGACCCTCGCCCGCACCGGAGTTCGACTCTTCCATCACTGAATCGCGGCGACTGCCGAGGCTCATCGATCGCAATCATCCGTTCGCGCCGCACACCGCGCTGGCCGAACCGTCCCGCGCGAGCAAGCAAAGATCTACTTGCCGTTGCCGATCCGGGGCCGGCGGAACGTCCGGAACTGCCGGTGATCTCGATGGGTCAGCGCAACGCCATCGCCGACGAACTCAACGGACGCCCTCGACAAACTCTCGGATTCGTCACGCCATCAGAAGCGTTCGATGAGGTGCTGCGATGACCGCTGGGCCCGCACCGAATATCGCGCGCTCGTCATCGGCGGCTAATGTCGTGCGGCCCAGTTCGGGTTCGATCGGTGCAGGGGTGTTCGCGTCGGCGTAAATAGCATCAGCGCGGCTGGCAATCGGACCCGGGCGCCAGCGACGGCATTGGCAAGTTCCGCTCTGTTGCGGTGTGGCGTCGCCGCCCCGATTTCAGCGGTGGACGTGTCGTGGCGATTGCGTGGACGCATTTACTCCGAGGTCCAGTCCGCCCGCGGGCATCAAATGTGACGAAGTCCAACCGTGAAACGTGATGCAGGTCATTGCCCGAGACGGCGTGGTTGGGCATCGTCGGCAGTTCGTTTTTGGAAAGAACCTGGTTGGAGATGCCTGAATGGCCGACCACAATTTTGCTTACGACCTCACGTTGGACGAGGTACGCCGGCGCAGCGCTGTCCTCGCGGCGCTCGGTGACGACTGGGATCCGGTCGCGGTGCTCGCCGAGGAAGAACTGGCGTACGACATGCTGTACTCCAATCTCGACGATGAGCAGCAGCGGATCTACGACGAACTCGTCGAGGCCGGGATCCTGCCGGATCGGGCGATGCGCCCTATCGCCGACTGATCTTCCCGCCGAGCACGAACCATCACTGGTGTTCGGCTGGTTGCCTCCAGCGAATGGCGACCTGGCCGCTCCGGCGCTCGGCTGAGCTTCGTGACCAGAGGATGCGCATCATTGCCGATTACTCGGTGATCAGGTTGGCCGAACCCCGAGACCGCGCACGATGTCGAGCTCGACAGCTCACTGCTGTCGAATGGGCGTCGACCGGTTCGGTTTTGCGGCCGTTGCCGGTAGCGAAGACCCGTACCTGCACGGAGAGTTTCGCCGGCACGTCCACCATGGTTTCGCCGTCGTGGACCAACCGGTGGGCGAGGTGGCGGCTGATGCCGTTGCAGCCTTGGACGGCCCACACTCGATTAGCGAATCGTGATCCGGCGGTGAGTATTTCGGCGTAGCCCGCAGTGTCAGTGGCGTATCGACCGACGGGCGAGGACGTGTCCTGCCTAGTAGATGACCTCGATAGTGGTCGAGCGTTTGTGTGGATCCGTGCCGATGATGACGGCCACCGGTGTCGCATTCTGCCTCGCAATGGGTGGGGTCCGTGCGAAGAGGGCACCGCTACTTCGAGCCGGGCAGACCCCTTTCCCGCCACTCCGGCACCCGGCGGGAGGCAGGCCATGAGAGAGCCGGACCGAATCATGCTGGCGGGCAGCCGATTGAGGGAGCATCCCATCGGGCACCCTCACCGAATTCTGGACGGGACCAGGCGCTGACGCCAGTCTCGAGTAGCCGCTGACCGCGCTGGCCGGACCGGCTGACTCAGGGTAGCTGGCGGCGAGACCGACTGCGGCCCAGAGATATTCGTTACTGCCGGATGCTGTGCGGTTCACAGCCGCGATATTGCTTTGCTCGCCGAACCGATCCGCGTCTACCGTCGTGCGGATGCGGCGCACCGTCATCATCGGCGACATCCACGGCTGCTTCGATGAGCTACTCGAGCTACTCGGGAAGGTTGAGGTCACAGAAGACGATCTCCTCGTCAGCGTTGGTGACCTGGTCGACCGCGGCCCGAAACCACACGAGGTGGTCAGTCTTTTCCGTGAACGCCCGAACTCGGTGGCGGTCATGGGGAACCACGAACGCAAACACGTTCGCGGGATCTTCTCCTACGCCCAGGAAATCACCCGGCTGCAGACCG
This sequence comes from Nocardia sp. NPDC059228, assembly GCF_042754245.1. Lineage (NCBI taxonomy): Bacteria > Bacillati > Actinomycetota > Actinomycetes > Mycobacteriales > Nocardiaceae > Nocardia > Nocardia sp. NPDC059228. The sequence continues at coordinate 150,876 of NZ_JBHZAL010000004.1, forward strand.
GCGATGATTACGCGGATATGGTCGACTGGATGCGGACGCTTCCCTACCACTTCGAGAACGAACATGTCCGCGTCGTCCATGCCGGCATGGTGCCGGGCATCCCGCTCGCCGAGCAACGTGCGGAGGTCCTTTGTGGTTCCACTCGTGGCGAGCGCGAACTCAATGCCCTGTTCCCCGACAGCGTCTGGCACGACCACTACACCGATGCCAAGCCAATCGTGTTCGGACACCACGTAACCGGCGACGAGCCACTGATTCGCGACAACCGGATCGTGGGCCTGGACACCGGGGCCTGCCACGGCGGGACCCTGACGGCACTCAGCCTGCCAGACTTCGCGATTCACTCGGTGCCAGCACATACCGATCACTGGTCGCAGGTCAGGCGCCGATGGCAGCTGCCGGTCCTGAAGACCAAACCGTGGGCCGACTACACCTGGCCGGAACTGAGCGAGGCAATCGCACGGTTCTCCTCGACACCCGATACCGCCACCCAGGCCTGGCTGACAGCGGTCGAGGAATGGGCAGCCGAGCTCCAGTCGGCGTTCCCCGCTCTTGTCGCCGCCGCCCACCACACCGCCGACGCTCTCGACACCGATCAGCTGCGGCAGCATCCCGCCGCGCTGTTCCTGTTCCAAGCCCGCCACAACAGGCTCGATCTGCACAGCCTGACCCGGCAATGCAGCACTCCCCGCAGAACGATAAACCTCGCGACCGCACTGGCTTTCGACGTGCCCGAACTACCCCGATAGTCGAAACATCTCGGTAATTTCAGACCGATTACTGCACAGCCGCAACGCATTTCCATGCCGTTGCTCGCGCGACCGCGGGGTCTGCCATGCCGAATTGAGCGCCTGTTTGTATGTTTGCTTCCCGGCGTCGAGCTCGAGAACACTCGGACCCCTGGTCTTCGGCGATCGACTGCACGGTGCCGTCGCCGGAGAAGAACTCGTCGCTGACACGGAAATCGATTGCGAAAGTATGGAATTGAGCTGCCTTCACCTGGACTTGAACTGAGTCTCCTTGTCTCGCTGGTCCTTTTGACGGCAGCATCCGGCCTTCTCAATGGCGACCACGATAACGGCTTGGTTTGAAACGGACGGAAGCTTTGACGTTCGATACCGGCGTTCTCCAACTGACTTTCTGGCGTGATCGTTGACGGCTTGTAGATGCCGCATCCCACTTCTATCCTTACGAGCAGAGGGGACGGACCCTGCGGAGTAGAGATGATCTACGACAATCTGCTAGCGCTGACAGCGCGGGCACCGATCACCAGTGGATTGCGGCAGGGCGAGGCATTCACGCCCTACGCCGCTTTAATCGAGCGGATCGGCCGGCTAGCCGCCGGTTTCATTGACCGTGGCATCGGGCGCGGCGATCCCGTTGCCCTGCTGATTCCGAACTCGCCCGATCTTTTCGTGACCGCCCACGCGCTCTTCGCCATCGGCGCCATCGCGATGCCTCTGGGCGAGACGGCCACGCGAACCGAACTTGCCGCACTCGCGCAAAAGACCGGACCCCGCGCAGTCGTCTCAACTCCCGGTCATGCCGCCGTTGCCGAGACGCTGATCGCAGATGCAGCCCCCGGCATTCCCTTGCTCTTGACGAGCGCCCTTCCCGAGGGAAGCGCAACCACCCAGCTGCCGAAACTGGGAGGCGATACCACGGCGCTCTACCTCTTCTCGTCCGGCTCGACCGGGTTGCCCAAGGTGGTGCCGCACACCCATGCCGAGCTCGTCGCTGACGGTGAACGAGCCAGCGCAGCCTGGGAAATTCAGCCCGACGATGTCGTCGTGGACATTCTGCCGGGCAACTTCTCATTGGGCTTCTTGCTGGGCGCTACGCAGACCGTCGCCGGCGGTGGAACGACTCTCTATTGGAGCGATCGCCTGCCGCTGGCGCTTTCGCGCAAGAAGCTGCTCGACACCATGGTCCGCGAGCGCGTCACCGTCATGGGCGCCGTTCCGGCAATGTACGAAATCGTCACTGGTCAGACCGGCAGTTTCGACCTCAGGATGCGCCTGGCCTTCTCGGGTGGCGTCGCACTGAAAAGGCCGATCTTCGAAGCGGTGCGCGAGCGCCTCGGTACCCCACTTCGTCAGGATTACGGCTCGACCGAAGCGAGCATGTTCTCGCACAACAACTCCGCCGATCTCGACGCGAGCTGGGCCTCGGTGGGCAAGCCCGCGGGCGACGCCAGGGTCCGCATCGTCCCGTTCGACACCGACTTCGGCCCATCCGTCGGCGAAATGGAAATCAGATCGTCCTCGCTCATGCGGGGCTATCTCGGCGATGCGGTGGCCAATGCCGAGGCGTTCGATGAGGGCTGGTTCAGGACCGGCGATCTTGCCTCGCTCGACGAAGAAGGTCGCATCTTCATCCGTGGCCGCAGCAAGCTGCTGATCGAGGTATCCGGTTACAAGATCGACCCCATCGAGGTGGAGGAGACGCTCATGGCCTTGCCCGCTGTCGCCGAAGCCGCAGTGGCGGGTCTCCCGGACTCGCGCAACGGCAATCGGCTGATCGCGTTTGTCGTCAAAGGGGCGGAGGTGTCGGCCGATGAGTTGATCCGCTACGCCCGCGAAAGGCTGTCGGTTCAGAAGGTCCCGGACGAGATCGCGTTCATCGACGCACTGCCGCGGAGCGCGGCCGGCAAGGTGCTCCGCGCGCGGCTGCGCGAGCTCTAGGCCGGTTGAGCCGCTCGCTGCGAAACATAGGCCGCTATGTTCGCAGGCGATTCGAACAGCTCCGGCCGTATCTCCGTGTCCGGGATGCTGATCTTGAATCGCTCCTCGAGGAAATACACCAGCTTTACCAAACTGATCGAGTCCAGCAGGCCCGTCTCGAGCAAAGGCGTCTCGCGATCGACCGGCGCACCGCCGGTTTCGGCCACCATGGCGGAGATATACTCGACTATCGGTCGTTCGATATCGTTCATCACTCGAGTCCCTTATGTAGTCGGCATGTTAGCCAATTTCATCGCGACCTGTAACGGTATTCGAAAACGCGGGAGGAAAGCTTGGGCGATACACGCCCGCTGGGCGAAAAGGAACAACTGCTCAGCCATTTGCATGTCCATGGCGGGCTGATCACCATGCAGGTGCTGCATGTGCGCGGCCGCCTCGATCCGGCGCTGGTGAACCACGCGCTCGCCTGGCTACAGACCCAGCACCCCATCCTTCGCGCTCATGTCCGCTACGGCAAGCTGGTCTGGCGGCACATGCCGTTCTTCGCCTATCGCCAGCCCTGGTTCGACACCGAGGGCACGACGGAGATCCCGCTGAAGGTGCTCGAGGACACCGACCCAGACGCTTGGCGCACGGTTTTCGCCTCTGAGATCCGCACACCGATCCCGAAGGGCAACCATCCGCGCCTGCGGATCACGCTGGTGCGGCAGTCGCCCGACGCCGACCTCAACCACATCGTCATTTGTGCCGATCACGCGACGCTCGACGCCCAGTCCGCCAACATGCTCGCTCGCCAGCTTCTCGAATTCCTCGCCGATCCAGCCGCGGCGCAACTGAAACCCCCGCTCGACACCACACTGCCCCCGTCGATCGAGGACAGCCTGCTCAGCAAGTCCGGCAGTGGCAAGAAGACCACCTATACGCCGGCCATTCGCATACCCAAGCAGGCGGTACCCGACCGGAAGAAAGAAACGCGAGTACTGGCACGTCACCTCGAGCCCGTCGTAACGGCGACGCTCATGGATGCCATCAAAGCCAACAGAACGACGCCTCACGGTGCGGTAACGGCAGCCTTCCTGCTCGCCTTGCGCGAGCGGTACAGGCTCGATGCCATGACCGTGCTGACCACGGTCGACCTTCGTCGCCTCAGCAGACTCGCGCGGGCGCACGAGACCTTCGGTTGCTACGTCGACATCCTGCGCACCGAGCACCCGATCACCGACGACTTCTGGGCAACCGCCCGTGACGTCTCGTTCAAGCTGATCGCCGCGCTGGCCAAGGACCACGAGTCCGCCTCGATGATGAAGTTTCCGGGATGGGAAGTGTATCGGCACGAAGTCGGCCCAGGGATCCGGCACAACCGGCGCCTCGACGGACTTGCGGTGACCACGACCGGTGAGTCCGGCCTGCAGGCCGCCTACGGCGCCTACACGCTCGAGGACGTCACCAAGGCCGTTTCACTCGACATGTTCGGCCCGTCACTGTTCGTGATCGCCAACGAGCGGCTCGGCGGCCTCGACCTCAGCGTCGGGTACTCGGCACTCGCGATGAGCGACGATGAGGTATGCCGGCTCACCGACAACGCGGTAACCCGGCTCGAGCTAGCTGGATAGAACGCCACGCCGATCGCAGCACGTCCCGCGTCGTGGACGAGGTCCCGGAGAACGACCTGGCCGGCCGCCGAGTCGTCCTCTGGCGCGGGCGGATTCGAGTCCCTCGAGGGCGCCCTCGCTGATGAGGTCGGTCGCCGGTCGATGCGATCGAAACCGCGCCGTCCGCGGACAGCGGTGGTGGGATGGGTGCTATGAGCTTCCCTCGGCGGGCCGGGCCGGTCGTGATCCTCGCCTCGCTGGCGCTCGTGGCCGGGTGTGGGCCGGACAACGATGCCTACGTCGCGCTGCAGAACGCCATGAAGGAGAACATCACCGCCAAGGATCACCGGCCGGTGCGGTCGGTGTCGTGCACACCGCATGTCCACGACACGATGCGTGAAGAGACCGCGCATCTGAAATGCGTCGTGGTGTTCACCGATGGCTCGTCGTATACCGCCAATGCGGTGATCCGGAACCAGAATTCCGGCGGCAGGCACAACATGCCGGATGCCTACAGCTGGGACCGTCCTCCCTCGCAGTGAGGTGCCCGCACAGCTGCTTCGAGGGGGCAGGCTGTCGACCAGCCCTGGGAGACCTGCCGGCTCGGCCAGGTGCCTGCATCGACCCGCTGGCCGGATTCAGTTCACCGGCACGGTGTGGCGGGCGATGACGTCCTCGATCGGTCGGCTCGCGACATCGTGGCTCGCGGGTTCGGTGCCGTCGAGGATGGTGTCCAGGATGGCGGCGCGGTCGAGTGTGGCTGGGAGGCGGTGGGATTCGCGAGCGCTGACGATGACCGCGTGCAGCAGGGTCGCGTAGACGCGGGAGCGGGGGACGGTCAAGCGCCAACCGTGGCGTTCGCGGTCGCGCAGACGGGTTTCGATGGTGTCGAGGACGTCCTGAATGACCTGGATCTCGATCATGTCCGGATCATCGCAGGGCATGGCGACCACCGAAAAGCAGTGTGCTGTACCCGAATACGGCGGCACGTAACAGGGCGAACAGGGATCTGTGCGCGGTCGGCGGCGTTCGCGCCGCACCGGGGTCGAGGACCATGCGCCCGGATGCGACCAGCGCGGTGCGCGCCCGCCAGCGCACCGCGCAGGTGTCGACTCCGCATTGGAGATGCAGTTGCATCGCGACATGTGCTTGTGCGGCAGTCAGTTCGCCGGGATCGGAGTAGCACGACCACAGTCCGCGCACCGAATACCCGACCGTGGCGCTCTCGTTCGGTGGAGGTTCGCTGTCGGCGGCTTGTCGCCTCTCTCGTTCGATACGGTCGATGATCGCCTGCACAGACCACGGGTTGTTGCTGGACATAGTCACCTACCTGTGTGCCGTCGTTGTCGTCCCAGCACACCACCATCGACCTCCTATGACATTGTCATTCCGGGATTTTCGGGAAACGAGAGCAAAGCCCCAGTAGCGGTGTCACTCTGGGATCGGAGCAGTGCCATCCTGACAGAGTCGAGGAGTTAGCGATGCCCGAGGAGAATCCGCGCGCTTCGCTGCCACGTCGGCAGCTCGGGCGATACATACGCCGTCAACGCGAGGAGAACACGGTACTCACGCAGGCCGAGGTTGCGGCTGCGATGCAATGGAGCCACAGCAAATACTCTCGATTGGAGCGGGGTGAGCCCGGCAGGATTCTCGATCGAGACCTTCGTGAGCTCGGCAAGATCCTCGAGATCGCAGACGAGAAGACCGACGCCATGATCGAGCTCGCTCGGCAGGTTGCCGAAAAGACCTGGTACAACAGCTTCAATGACCTCATTCGGGCGAACTTCGATGTCTACATGCGGATGGAAACCGAAGCGGGCGCGATGGAGATCTATCGTCCCGATCTCGTCCCGGGACTGTTCCAAACCTCCGACTACGCCCGATCGCTGAACAGGATCTATTTTCCGAAAGACGGTGAGGAAGAACAGGATCGACGGATCGAACTGAAGCTCAAACGCCAGACGATCATCACTCGCAGGAGGGCTCCCATCACCATCGATCTCGTGCTCCACGAGTCAGCCCTGCACACAACAGTCGGTAATGACGTGACGATGGCGGCGCAACTGCGGCATCTCGCCGACCTCGGTACCCGCCCGAACATCACCATTCGTGTCCTGCCGTTCCGAGCTGGATTCCCACTCGGGACCCCGGTCGGGCCGTTCGTGACGCTCGACTTCAAACCGGACCCGAAAGGTGTCGCCGAACCGACGGTCATCTATGTCGAGAGTTACACCGGGGATATGTACCTTGAGGAAGAAGCCGACGTCGGCAAGTACCGCCGGGCGTTCGCGACGATCCAGCACGCCGCGTTGGATGCCGCAACCAGCCGGAACCTGCTGCGGCAGGTCGCAAGAAGGGACTCCTGACAGTGAATGATCGCCTCCGTACCCGGGAGCAGTGGTTCAAGAGCACGTATAGCTCGGGGAACTCCGAATGCGTTGAGGTTGCATTCCTCGATGGGGGACTGGTCGGGATTCGTGACTCCAAGAACCCGACCGGCCCAGCGCTGGTGTTCGCCCCCAGCGAGTGGGACGCCTTCACTGCCGGTGTGGTGGACGGGGAACTCGACTCTCCCGCCTGATCCGGGCCGGGCCGGATCCAGTCTTCGGGCAGGATCGCTGGCTCGGTGTCGGGATAGCGTGATCAGCTCTGGGCGCGACGGAGACGTGGTAGCGGATTGATATGGCCCGCGCGGGAAAGCTCGCGTGGGCCATGGTCGTTCATGAATGATTAACACTGCCTGTGGTTGGCTCGATAGCCACACGACGGTGACCGCGCGCGCCGGTGACCCTGTGCCATACTCGGCCGGGGTCGGGCGCAGCGCCCGAGGGAGGAAAGAGAACTCAATGGGCCTGTTCGACATGATCCGCGGCGAATTCGTCGACGTCATCGAATGGTTGGATGACACTCGCACCACGCTGGCGTGGCGGTTTCCCCGCTACGAGAACGAGATCAAGAACGGCGCGGAGCTGATCGTCCGGGAGGGTCAGCAGGCGGTCTTCGTCTACCGCGGGCAGCTGGCCGACAAGTTCGGTCCCGGCCACTACCAGCTGACCACCGAGAACATGCCGATCATGTCCACCCTGCAGGCCTGGCGGCACGGCTTCAACTCGCCGTTCCGGTCCGAGGTGTACTACGTGAACACCCGTGCCGTCACCGACATGCGCTGGGGCACACCGCAACCGGTCACCGTGCGCGACCCCGACTTCCGCATGGTGCAGATCCGCGCCAACGGCACCGCGAATGTCCGTGTCACCGACATCGAGGTGTTCCTGCGCCAGATGATCGGCACCAATGCCGAGGTCGACGCCGACGTGCTCAGCGAGCAGCTGCGCGCCAATGTCGCCCTGGCCTTCTCCGACATGGTGCTGGCCAGCGGCCTGGGCGCCATCGATCTGCAGGGCCGCCAGGTCGAATTGTCCGACAAGCTGCGCGAATTCGTCGGTCAGCGCCTGTCCGGCTTCGGCATCGGGGTCGAGGGCGTCACCATGACCATCTCCCTGCCGGAGGAGATCCAGCAGGCCATGACCCGCGGCGTGGCGCGCGGTGTCGAAGCGGGCGGCTTCATGAACAATGTCGACCTCAACCGCTACCAGCAGATGCAGGCCGCCGACGCCATGCTCGCCGCCGCCCAGAACCCCGGCGGCGGAATGGGAGCCGCCATGCAGGCCGGTATGGGCGTGGTCCTCGGCGGGCAGATGGCCGGCGCCATGCAGGGCAGCATCGCCCAGCCCCAGCAGGGTGGCTACGCCCAGCCCGCCGCGCCTCAGCAGGCGGCACCGCCGCCGCTCCCGGGCCAGCAGCAGTTCCACTTCGACAACGCCGGCCAGGCCGCGGGCCCCTTCCCCATCGAGCAACTACGCCAGTACGTCTCGTCCGGTCAGCTGACCCGCGACACCAACGTCTGGACCGAGGGCATGCCCGGCTGGCAACCCGCCGGCTCCGTCCCCGCCCTCCAGCCCCTCTTCGCCACCCCGCCCCCGCTCCCGGGCACCCCGCCGCCCCTGCCCCCGCAGTAGCGGCCTCCCGCCCAGCCCGGCCGACCCGGCCAGCTGCACCCGTCGGCACTTTCGACCGCCGACGGGACCGCCGCCGTACCCCGCTGGAACCCAACGCCCGACAACTCGGTGCGTCCCGAAAGCCCTTCCACCGCAATGCGCGACCCTCGAGTCCGCCGCACCGAGTGAGCCCAGATGAACGACAACCAGCCCCCACACCCCTCCGGCCCGCCGCCGCTCCCGGGCAGCGACCCGGCCACCCCACACCCGGCCGACCCTCAACCCTGGACGCCCCCGCTCGCGGGTCATGATTCGAGCCAGAGCGGTCTCCCGCCGGCGCACGGGATGACGCCGCCCCCACCAGGGCCGAATGCACCCACTGGTGCGCCGCAGTTCGCTCCCGGCGCGGGATCGCCTGTGCCGCCGCAGAATTTCGGGCAGGCTCCGGCCGGTCCGCCTCCGCTGCCGACCTCCGGGCCCGGCGAGGGCGGTGTCCCGCCCACGCCGCAACGCGGGGCGGTCCCGCCTCCGCTGCCAGGTGGCAGAGCCGGACAGCAACAATGGGGGACGCCGGCCGCTTCCGATGCACCGCCGGGACTTCCGCCCGCGCCAGGTGGGCCCGGCGGAGTCCCGCCCATGCCGCAGGCCGCCCCGCCGCAGAACTTCGGTCCGCCACCGGTCGCTGCTGCCGGGCCGGGAACCGTTGCGCCGCCTCCGCTTCCGGGGTCCGGGGCTCCAGCACGAACGTCGGCTCCCATGCCGCCGCCGATCGCCACCGCTGGATCAGGGGTTGCTGCGCCGCCTTCGTCGGGGGCAGGTGGGTTTGGCGGGCCGCCGCCGCTGCCCGGTGGTCCGGGCGAGCAGCAGGGCAGATGGCCGTCGGCGTCCGTTGCGGCGCCTTCGTCTGCTGCGGGGCCGGGAACCGTTGCGCCGCCGCCACTTCCGCACTCAGGGACTCCTCTGCCGTTGCCTGGAACCACGACGCCCGCGGCAGCTGGGCCGGGACCGGTTGCGCCGCCGCCACTTCCGGGCGCCGGAGTAACGGCGGGGCCGCCCTCGCTGCCGGGTGGGTACGGTCATGGGCAGCCGCTGCAAGCGCCCGCGGGTGCACTGCCGCCGCAGGTGATCGTCGCGCCGGTGATCGTGCCGGGTGCCGGGAGTATGGCGCCGGCCGAGGCGGAAAGTCCGGTAGCGCAGCCGGAGGCGGGGGTGCCGGATCGGGCGATGTTGCATCAGACGGAGTTGACTCGGACGTATCCGTGTTCCTCGTGTGGGGCGCAGTTGGTGTTCGATCCGGTGGGGCAGGATCTGCTGTGTCCCAGTTGCGGGAATCGGTCTCCGGTGACGGCGCCGGATGTGGCGGTTCAGGCTCGGGAGTTGGGGCCTGCGATGGCGGCGTTGCGGGAGTTGCAGGCGCATGCGGCGGGGCCGCAGGTGACGGGGGAGTGGGAGGTGAAGTGCCAGAACTGCGGTGGGACGACCGGGTTCAACGGGAGTCTCACCGCTACTCGGTGCCCGTACTGCGCCACGCCCATTCAGCGCGATGATGTGCACAATGCGCCGGCCCGGCTGCCGGTGGACGGTGTGGTGCCGTTCCTGGTGGGGGAGAAGCAGGCTCGGGAACTGGTCGAGAAGTGGGTGTCGGGGCGGTGGTTCGCGCCGTCGAACTTCCGCAAATATCGGCGGATCGGGGCGTTCTCCAGCCTGTACACCGCGTATTTCACCTACGACGCCGATACCCAGAGCTGGTATCAGGGCGAGCGCGGCGACGACTATCAGGTGCGGGTCGGGACGGATTCGGACGGGGATCCGATCTACGAGACCCGGACCCGGTGGTATCCGGTGGCGGGCGAGGTCGCCAATGAATTCGCGGATCTGCCGGTGCTGGCCAATGACAACATGAACCGCGACCGGATTCGGGCGCTGGAACCGTGGCCGGTGGAGCAGGCGCGCGCCTATTCACCGGAATTCGTGGCCGGGCACCTGTGCCGCACCTACGACAATGATGCCGAGCAGTCGCTCCCGGAAGCGCGGCAGCGGATGGAGTCGGCGATCGAATCCACCGTGCGCGGCGATATCGGCGGTGACCATCAGCGCATCGACCAGCTCAACACCAACTGGAACTGGCTGGCGTACAAGCATCTGCTGCTGCCGATCTGGCTGCTGACGGTCGTCTACATGGACAAGACCTACCAGGTGTACATCAACGGCCTCACCGGCCAGGTGTCCGGCGACCGCCCGTGGAGCAAGGTGAAGATCATCGCCGCGATCCTGGCGGTGCTCGCGATCATCCTCACGGTGATCCTGGTGTACAGCAAGGTGCACGGCCATCACACCCCGGCCCATCCGACCGGGCCGAGCCACTCGACCGTCGCCCCGCCGCGCCCCACCACCCATCGCTGACCGACCGACGAAAGTGAGCGGACCATGTTGATTGTCGTGCTGATCGTGCTGATCGCGATCGGGGCCGCCGTGGGTGGTGTGATGCTGGTGTCCTCCCGTCAGAAGACCGCGATCGCGGCCGCCAACCAGGTCGTCCCCGGCACCCCCACCCGCGCCCCCGCCTCCTGGGCGGGCTCGCACGACCCGGAACCGCGCCTGCACCGCCGCCTGCGCGACGCCATGACGGCCCTGCACACCGCCGATGCCCTCGACGACGCCACCACCATCGTGCTGCGCGCCGAACTCGAGCAGGCCGCCCTGGCCTGGGACGACCGCCTGGTCGCCATGGCCGCCCTGCCCGCCGCCGCCCGCGGCGACCAGCTGGCGACCGCGACCACGGCGGTGGAATCGATCGAAGCGGCGGTGGCACAGTACGTTTCGGCCGCCACCCAGCGCACCGCCGCCGACGTGAACGCGGGTCTGACCGCGGCCCGGGCGCAGCTCGAGATCCAGGCCGAGATCCGGAAATCGCTCGAGGCGGGCTGAGCGATTCACCCGGCCGGCGAATCCAGTTCCGCCAGTGAGCGAATGACTGTGATCCCGTCGTCCGGGGCGACTCCCGGACCGCTGCGGACCAGCCAATAGGCCCGCAGCCCCGCATTTCTGGCGCCCAGTGCGTCCCAGTCGTACCGATCGCCGACGTACGCCACCTGCTCCGGCGGCAGCCCGAGCATCTCGCAGCCCGCAAGAAAGATCGCCGGATCGGGTTTGGCCGAACCGAATTCGTCCGAGCACAGGATGGCGTCCCCGAAGTGGTGCAGCAGCCCGACCGTGCGCAGCTTCCCGGTCTGGTACGGCTGGGAGGCGTTCGACACCACGCCGAGCGACCTCCGCCCGGTGAACCGCTCCAGTACCGGCGCGGCATCCGGGAACGCCGACCACGCCGAATCCCGGTGTACCGCATAGCGGGCGAACCACGCGACCGGATCGTCGGCCGTCACACCCAGGTGCGCGAGAAATCGCTCGGTCCGCACCCGCTGCTGTCCCTTGAAGGTGTGCTCACCGGCCAGGAACCGCAGATACTCTTCCTCCTCGATCGCCCGCCACAGCGCCAACGCCGCCTCGGGCGACTCGAAGCGGTCCAGGAGCTGTTCCACCGCGAGATGTCGCAGGAATCCGATCCGCACCGTCGCCGAATAGTCGATGAGCGTGTCATCGACATCGAACAGCACACCGCGAATACTCATGCGCGCGTACCGATCACCACGGTCGCCCCCATGTCCTCACACTCCACGATCCGAGCCGACAGTCCGTACTCCCGCATGATCCCGGCGGCGACCGGAGCCTGCTCCTCGCTCTCCTCCACGAGCAGATGCCCACCGGCACAGAGCCATTCGCCTGCCACGGCGGCAATCCGCCGCAGCACGTCCAACCCATCCGCGCCGCCGTCGAGCGCCCGCCGAGGCTCGTGATCGCGCGCTTCGGGCGGCATCCACGCAATGTCCTCCGACGGCACATAAGGCGTATTCGCCAGCAGAATGTCCACGCGCCCGCGCAGATCCGCGGGCACAGGGTCGAAGAGATCGCCCTCGACGACCCGAGCCCCCGCGGTGCCGAGATTCCTCCGCGCACAAGCCACCGCCGCGGGTTCGATATCGGCCGCAGTCAGCTCGACCCGAATACCCTCCTCCGCCATTTCTTTCGCGAATGCCAATCCCAGAGCACCACAGCCGCAACACATATCGAGCGCGACCAGTGTCGAATCCGCGTGAGCGCCGATGGTCTCGGCCGGGTCGGTCAGCGTCCGTGGCCGGACGGGCTGATGCGCACCGGCACCGGTACGGGCAGCAGCGATGGTGGTGCCGGCAGCAGCGCTGGTGGCCGCGCCGTCGTGTGCGATACCAGCGGACACGGGCGGCCGGATCATGCTGCGGCCCAGGGCAATAGCCTGTTCGACCAGAAAGCTCGTGCGTTGTCGTGGGACGAAAACGCCCGGCCCGACGGCCACCCTGAGGCCGCGGAACTCCGCCCACCCCAGCAGATGTTCCAGCGGGAACCCGTCGATGCGCTGTGTGACAAGCGATTCCAGGTGGTCGGCGTCGGTGGCCGCATCCAGCAGTAGCGCGGCCTCGTCCTCCGCGAACACGCAACCGGCCGCGCGGAGCCGTGCGACCAGCGTTTCGGTGGCGGAAAGAGTCACCACGTCATTGTGCACGCCCGGACGGCCGCCCCGTTCGAGCGGGGGTCCGAGCGTGGGGGATCAGCGTTCGGCGGGGAGCCGCAAGGTGCGGATGGTGTCGAGGTAGATGCCGCGCTGGCTGCTGCGTGCGGGCGGCGGCAGCTGCGAGACGAGCTGCTCGAGGGAGGTGGTCGCGCCGATGACCGGCATTCCGGCGACGATGAAGTCGGCCACCGCGCGGCGAATGTGGTTGGGGGAGGTCACCACAATGGCGCTGGTCGCACCCGCTTCCCTCAGCATCTGCGCGCCGAACAGCGCGTTCTGCACGGTCGACCCGGCACGGTGGTCGGCCACGATGCGGCCGGCGGGAATGCCGTGCCCGATCAGCCAGCCCTGCATGGCCGCCGCCTCGGTGATCCCGTTCTGCGGATTACCGCCGGTCACCAGGATCGGCGACAGGGGCGAGGCGATCGCCTGCAGCCAGGCCGCCTGCATCCGGTTCACCAGCTCGGGCCGCATGGAGCCGTCGGGGAGCAGGCCGTAGCCGAGCACCGCGATGCCGGTCTGCGGTCCCGCGATCGCCGGAATCGGATTGGGCAGCGTGCCCACCGCGGCGCCGATGGCCCGGAACAGCGTCCGGGTGTCATCCGCGAGCCGTCCGTCGATGCCGTCGAGGCGGTTCAGCGCCACCTCGCGGGTGATGATGTCGCCGGTGTAATCCGACCAGATCGCCTGTAGCGCCAGCGCCTGCGCGTCATCCGGTGACTCACTGAGCAATTGGCGCAGGTCGGCCAGCCCGGCCGCCTCATTGCCAGCGGTGAAATTGTCCTGCGCGGAGTTGTACAGCGCTGCGGGGTTCGCGTGCGCGGCGCCGCTGCCGAGGATGGTGAGGGCGGCGGCCGCCGCCGCGAGCATGATGGAAAAACGCCTGGCGATCTGCACTGCTGTCGACCTTTCGGGGGTGTCACGCATTGCTTGGTTGCTGGCTATCCATGGAATTAGCTGGCTATTGGCTCCTATCGAATGGAGACACGATACGACTGACCACCCTGGTTGTCGGGTATTTGCCGAACTGATTTCGCCGTTTTGCCCGAAGTCATGGTGAGAACGCGCCGCGTCACGTGTCGTCGCCGGAACACATCGCCCGCCCGGGCCTCCGGTGTGCGCGGGGAGCGGCCGGGACTCGGGATAAGCTGTGCACCCGTGGATACGACTTCGCTCATCGGCAAGGAACTCGCCGCCGCCATCAACGCCGACACCAAGCAGCGCGCCGCCGCCCTCACCGAGCAGGGCGCCGCCCCCCGCCTGGCCCTCGTGATCCCGAACGACGACCCCGCCAGCGCCTGGTACGTGAAGTCCCTCAACCGTGCCGCCGAGCGCAATGGAATCGCTTGCGAGAACGTCGATCTCGGTGTCGACGCCACTGCCGAGCAGATCCGCGCCAAGCTCACCGAGCTGTCGCAGGACGCGTCGGTTGACGCCATCATGCTGCAGACCCCGCTGCCCAAGGGTGTCGGCCTCGACGACGTCAGCTCCGCCATCGCCGCCGAGAAGGATGTGGACGGCGTCAGCCCGCTTTCACTGGGCCTGCTCGCCGCCGGTCTGCCGGGCTTCCCGCCCGCCACCTCCGAGGCGGTCGTGGAACTGGCCAAGTTCCACGAGATCCCGCTCGCCGGTCGGCATGTTGCGGTCGTCGGCCGCTCCAATGTGGTCGGCAAGCCCCTGCTTCAGCTGCTGCTCGCCGAGAACGCGACCGTCACCATCGCCCACTCCCGTACCACCGACCTGCCCGCGGTGACCTCGGCCGCCGACGTCGTCGTCGCCGCGGTCGGCCGCGCGGGCCTCATCACCGCCGACCACGTGCGCGAGGGCGCGGTCGTCATCGATGTCGGCACCAACGAGGACGAGAACGGCAACATCACCGGCGACGTGAACGCGGCCTCGGTCACGGGCAAGGCCGCGGCCCTGAGCCCCGTCCCCGGCGGCGTCGGGCCCGTCACCACCGCACTGCTCATGCGCCACGTGGTCCAGGCCGCCGAGAACGGCCGCTGACAAGAGCGAATCAGGGAGCTCTCAGCGCGGGAATCCGTCCGATTCCCCGTGCCGGGAGCTCCCTGATCTTGTCATGACCGGTAATGGTCACCCGGTAATGGTCACCAGTGCGTGGTGACGGGGTCGCCGACGGAGACGTTGTCGAAGTACCACTCGGCGTCGGCGGGGGCGAGGTTGATGCAGCCGTGGCTGACGTTCGAGTTGCCCTGGGAATCCACGGACCAGGGTGCGGAGTGGACGTAGACGCCACCCCAGGTCAGGCGCTCGGCGAACTCGCCGGTGAGCAGGTAGCCCTCCGGATCGTTGAGCGGGATGCCGATGGTCCGGGAGTCGAAGGTGACCGAGCGCTCGCGGGACAGCACCGGGAAGGTTCCGACCGGCGTTTCGCGCCCCGGCTTACCCATCGACGCGGGCATGGTGTGGGCGACGCCGTCCACCCAGACCGTGAACGTGTGCGCCGACATGTCCGCATCGGCGGTGGTGCCGCCATTGGTCTGGAACTTGGCCTGCTCGCGTCCGGCGACGACCGTGATCGGCGAGCGGGAGGGCAGGAAGTTCGTGGGTTGCCACATCAGCTGCCGGTCGTCGATCCAGGTGAAGTGGCCGGCGAGGGAGTCCTGCGCGCGGACGTCGACGGAGCGTTCGGCGGCGGCGCGATCGGCGACCGCGTCGGCGAACCGGACGGTCACGGGCGCGGCGACGCCCACCACCTGACCTGAGGCCGGCGTAATGGCTTGGACGGCTGGGAGATTGGGTGTTTCGAGGGCCGCACCCGCGGCTCCGGTTCCGAACGCGGCCGCCGCGGCGACGAAGCTTGCGACGAACAGAGAGCGAATCGGTTTCCGCATTCTTCCATCCCTTCGAGAGGGTGTGGGGCAGGGTTTCTCAGACTATGACTTGGTCATCAGTCCCATCTGGAAATGTACCCGGTTCGTAACCATTGTCCCGGCGTGGGGGTTATGCGAAGTTCGTATCACCAGGTAGAGGGCCGGAAAATGACTGTGCCCCGTTCCATAACGGAACGGGGCACAGTGCAGGCTAATTTGCGCGGTCAGCGGGTGATGGCCGCGACCACATCGTTGTGCAGGGCATCGGCGCGGGCGATGACCTCCTCGATCTGCTTCAACACCGGCGCGAACTCGGCCGCGGCCGTGCCGTCCAGCGATGTCACATTGATGGCGATGTTCAGCTGCGAGCTGGCCGCCGCGGACCGGGCGCAGTCGGCCGCCGCGCCGATGTCGGTCACCACGTTGGGGTTGCCGATGGGCAGCAGTTCCGTTGCCAGGGAGACGATTTCGTCGGCCTCGGCGACCACGGCGGCGGGCACCCGGGCGGCCTGCAGCAGCGCGGCGGTGATGGCCTCGCCGCGGGCGGCCTGCTCGGCCTCGGACTCCTTGGGCAGCTTGTAGGCCGCGCCGACCGCGGTGAAGGCGGCGGCGTCGGCGTCGGCCAGGGCCAGGGAGCGCTCGCGGGCCACGTCCGCGGCGGCAATGATGCGGTCGATGACCGGGCGATTCTCGGCATCCTTGGCCCGGGTGGTGTACCGCGCGACCATGGCGACCAGGGCCGCGCCCTGGGCCGCGTGCAGCGCCGCGACCGCGCCGCCGCCGGGGGCGGGCACCTTGGCGGCCAGTTCACCCAGGTACCCCCGCAGTGTCGAATCACCGAAGGTGGTGGTGTCCTGAGTCATGAGGGGTGGCCTCCCTTGGCAGTACGGCGAATTCAGGTGATTTCGCCGCCTACCGTACCGGTCGCGGGGCCATGTGCGGCAACCCGCCCGCTGTCGGTGTGCCGACCGGTGAGTAAGGTCCCGGACATGCGTATCGGACTGTCGATCAATTACACCGACGGCTTCAAGGAGACCGCCGCCGAGGTCGCCGACCTCGAACGGGCGGGCCTCGACATCGTGTTCGTGCCCGAGGCGTACTCGTTCGACGCGGTGAGCGCGCTCGGATACCTGGCCGCGAAGACCGACCGGGTGCAGCTGGCCTCGGGCATCCTGCAGCTCTACACCCGCACGCCCACGTTGACCGCCATGACCGCGGCGGGCCTGGACTACGTCTCGGACGGCCGCTTCATCCTGGGCCTGGGCGCCTCCGGCCCGCAGGTCATCGAGGGCTTCCACGGCGTGAACTACGACGCCCCCATCGGCCGCACCCGCGAGGTGCTCGAGATCTGCCGCAAGGTCTGGAAGCGCGAACGCCTCGAGCACAGCGGCAAGTACTACAACATCCCGCTGCCCGAGGGGCAGGGCACCGGCCTGGGCAAGCCGCTCAAGCTCATCAATCACCCTGTGCGCGAGAACATTCCGGTGCTGCTGGCCGCGCTCGGCCCGAAGAACGTGGAGCTGGCGGCCGAGATCGCCGAGGGCTGGCAGCCCATCTTCTTCCTGCCCGAGAAGGCCGACCTGGTGTGGGGCGACTCGCTGAAAGCCGGTCTGGCCAAGCGTGATCCGGCGCTGGGCGACCTCGAGGTGTTCGCCGGCCCCGCGCTGGCCATCGGTGACAATGTCGACAGCTGGCGCGACGGGGTCAAGCCGCACCTGGCCCTCTACATCGGCGGCATGGGCGCCAAGGGCAAGAACTTCTACCACGCGCTGGCCACCAAGTACGGCTACGGCGCCGAGGCGGACCGGATCCAGGAGCTGTACCTGGCGGGCCGCAAGGAAGAGGCCGCCAAGGTGGTTCCGGACGATCTGGTCCGCGACATCAACCTGATCGGTTCGGCCGGATTCGTGAAGGAGCGGATCGCGGCCTTCCGCGAGGCCGGTGTCACCGTGCTGAACGTGGTCCCGATGGCCGGCACCGCGGCCGAGCGCGTGAAGCTGATCGAGCAGCTGCGCGAGCTCCTCTGACCGAGCCGTGAACGCCGCGAAGCCGAGTCCGGAATCAACCGGACTCGGCTTCGTCGTTCACGGGCGGCCCGCAGCGGCGTGCGGGCAATACCCTCAGCGCAGCGCGCTGAGCGCTTCGTCCAGGGTGGAATGCAGCGAGAACACCTGGTCCAGGCTGGTCATCTTCAACTGGCGGCCGGTGGCGGGCCCGTCGGCCACCACCACCAGGCGGGTGGCCCCGGCACGCTTGTGGACGCCCACCAGCACGGCCATGCCCGCCGAGGCCAGGAAGCTGACCGCGGACAGGTCGATCACCAGTGCGGCGGGCTTGCCCGCGAGGGCCGCGTCGATCGCGCTCTCGAGGGCGGGGGCGGTCGCCAGATCGACTTCGCCGGTCACGGTGAGCACGATGGCCTCAGCGTGCGGGGTGACCGAGGTGGTCATCGTTTCGGCGAAGGGATAGCCGTCTCCGGAAGTAGTGGTCACATTTGTTAAATCTGCCATGATCCGTCCGTTCGTGCTGCATCGTCTACCACATCGGTACTGGTTCGGTAGCGGGCGTTATAGCGAAAACCGCAGCTACCGCACTCTTTCGGAGTCCTCCGAAACCGCCCGCCGAATTTGTGCCTGCGGGCCCAGATTCACATGCGCCCGGCCGCCGAAAATGAAACGGCCATTAGTCGCACCGACATCCGCACCCGGGTGCCCGGACCGGAATTGTCGATGTCGAGCTCATCGGTGAGCGCACGCATCATGGCGATGCCGCGGCCCCGGTGACCGGGATCCGCGGGCAGCGGCCGCCATACACCGGTATCGGACACCTCGATGGTGAGGGTGTCCACGCCGCAGTCCGCGCTGAGCCGCACCCGGCCGGGCTCGCCGCCCAGATACGCGTGCTCGATGCTGTTGCTACAGGCTTCGTTCGCCGCCGCGACCAGATCGACCGCCGTATCGTGCGGGACCGCGGCGGCGGTGAGCCAGGAACGCAGCGCGCGCCGGATGCCGGACAGCTCACGTGCTTCGGCGGGCACGTCCAGGCGCAACGGCCCGGGCGGCTGCCGGTAGACGACCATGGCCACGTCATCGTCGTAGCCGGCGGCGGGCCGCAGCCGCGACAGCACCGAATCGGCCACCTCACGCGGCAATTGCCCGGCCACGCGCGACAATTCGTCGGCGAGTTCGACGAAGCGATCATCGATGTCGACCCCGCGCTGCTCGACCAGGCCGTCGGTGAACAGGACCAGGGTGGAGCCCGGGGCCATGGCCGTCGTGGCCTCCGGGCGGCGCGGAATATCGAAGGTGGCCAACGGGACTGCGCGACCGCCCTCCAGCAGCCGGCCGCGCTTGGCGGGCTCGGCCAGCACCGGTGGCATGTGCCCGGCATTGGAGTAGCGCACCAGCCCGCGCACCGGGTCCAGGATGGCGGCGCACACGGTCGTGCACATGGCCCCCGGAATGCGGGAGGCCACCGTATCCAGTTCGGCCAGCAGCTGGGCCGGGCCCGCACCGCGCAGCAGCAGAGCCCGTGCGGCCGTACGCAATTGGCCCATCACCACCGCCGCGGAGAGACCACGGCCGACGCAGTCGCCGACCACGACGCCGATGGTGCCGTCCTCGAGCCGCACCACGTCGTACCAGTCGCCGCCGATCTCCAGCGGGGGGAGGGCGGGCTCGTAGTGCACCGAGAAGCGCGGCGGCAGTTCGATCGGGCCGAGCATGGCGCGCTGCAGGGTGAGCGAGGTGGAACGGGCCTGGTCGAAGTTGCGCGCCCGCTGCACGGCCAGGCTCAGATGCCCGACCAGCAGTGAGAACAGGGCCCAGTCGCCGGGTGTGATCACCCGTGGCGCGGCGAAGCGCAGCCACAGCGCCGAGTCGCCACTCTCGCCGAGCGGCGCCACGATGCCCTCCGAACTCGACGCCCCCTCGGGGATGGCGAACATGGTGCGGCCGGGCTGCAATCGGGCGCGGTCGAGCAGGGCGCGGGCCCGGGCGTCCAGGACGCGCCGGGATTCGCCGCCCTCGGCCGGCTCGGCCTCTCCACGTCGGCGGATGGGCTGGGTGTCGTGCGGGGCCAGGCCCGCGCCGGTGTACGGATTGTCCTCGGAGACATACAGTTCCGGGCCGGTGTGATGGTTGGGCCAGACCGAGACCACCGCGGCCTCCGCGCCGATGGCGCGCCGCAGCTCCTCCAGGCCGACGGTGAGCACCTCGACCACGCTGGTGGCCGCACCGACCGCCGTGGCCAGCCGGGAGACCGCCTGGTCGCGGGCCTGGGCGTCGTGCTCGGCGGTCACATCGCGCAGTGTGCCGACGAAGATCCGTTCCCCGTTCTCGGGTTTCACCAGCGAGGACGTCGATACCGCGAGCCACAGCTGCCGCCCGTCGCGGTGGCGGATGGGCATCACGAAGCGGGCCGCGTCGGTGCCCAGATCCGGGTAGCGCGGCGCCTCGGGCACGGTCCAGGGGTGGGGGAGCGGATACGGAATCCCGTCGGGCCCATAGCCGGTGAGCGCGCCGAACGCCGAGTTGACCTCGACCAGCGTGCCCTGGGCGTCGACGACGAAGAACCCGTCCTGCAGCGACTCCACCAGCGCCGTGCGGAAGGCGTCGCGGCCCGCGAGATCGTCGGCGCGCGAACGCTGTTGCTCGTAGCGCCTGGTCCCGTCCAGGAAGCCGCGGGTGGCGACGTCCAGCGCCGCCATGGTCTGCAGCAGGAACTCCAGCGCCGCCTCGGTGCGGTCGGTGCCGTCGGGCGCGGGCCCGAGGCCCTCGAGTTCGAGCAGCCGGAAGTGGTGCTCGGTGAGGTCGAGGATGCTCACGCCCTCCACCAGCGCCCGCCGCCCGAGCTCGTAGCCCTCGGCCAGGGTGTTCTGATTGGGGGCGCGCAGGTGCAGCCGCAGCGCGGCGGCGTACGCCTCGCGAAACGCGGCCAGTACCGTACTCACGCTGTGCTCCATGGGCGTGAGCGCAGGCCCTGCGTGGTTACGCAAGTTGTCGCCTCCGGGCCTCGACCGCTCATGCCGGGTTCTCGCTCATGGCTTCACACTCGGAATGGGTTGGGAGGGATGGGATTGCCCGCGATGGCGGGCCGCGAGCACGAGCGCGTCGTCGGTGTCCTTGGCGTGGCGGGCCAGGATCTCGGCGGTGATCTCCGCGGTCGGCTTGGACAGGTCGACGGTGTCGGAGAAGTGGCTGGTGATGCCGTCGGTGGACATGAGCAGCAGGTCGCCGGGGCGCACGGCCACGGTCTGCGGCTGCAGGTTCGGCGGCAGCAGGTAGCCGACGATGCCGCCCGAGAGCAGGGCCGTGGCGCGGATGGCCGGTTTGCCGGGAGCCGCTGCGACGATGCGGGATTCGACATTGCCGACGCCCAGCCAGTGCACCCGGTCGCGAGAGTCGAACAGCGCCAGCGAGACCGCCGCGCCGCGGGTGTCGGACATGGCGCGATGGCACAGCAGCAACAGCACATCCAGTGGCTCGGCGCGGTTCTCGGCCAGCACCTGCGCCGCCCGATCGGACGCGTCGGCAGCCGCCGCGCCGTGGCCGAGACCGTCCAGCACGGCGAAGAGCACCGAGCCCCCGCCCGCGTCGAGCACGACCGATCGGTCGCCCGAAACCCGTTGCCCGGGCAGTGCGCGACCGGCGACGGCCCACTCGACCGCGCCGATGAAACCGTCCTCACGCACCGGTGGGCACCCACTTCCACATTTCGACGAGGGTGCCGTGTCCCGGCCTGGAATTGATGACCATGCCGTCCATCAGTCGCTTGGCGCCCGGAAGACCCAGTCCCAGACCGCGTCCGGTGGAGAACCCGTCCTCCATCGCGCGCGGAATGTCGGGAATGCCGGGCCCACTGTCCTTGGCCTGCACCACCATCGAGCGCCGGCCGTCCCGATCCTGCACGGCCAGCCGGATCTCCCCGGTGCCCGCGTAGCTCGTGATATTGCGCGCCACTTCGGAAATGGCGGTCGCGATCATGGTGCGATCGGAGAGCGAGAAGCCGAGTTTGGCAGCCAACTCCAGCCCCGCTTGCCGAGCGGTCACGATGTCGTTCGACACGTTCACCGCGATCACCACGTCGTCAGCGGCCACGTTCACGACCGTCTCGTTGGCCTCGGCTCTGCGTCTTCTTGTTCAGCCAGGACAGGCCCTCCTCGAGGTCCAGCGCCGTGTGCATGTCCTCGAAGGTGAGCCCCAATTGCACCATGGCGAAAGCGACTTCGGGCTGTAGGCCCACGATGACCGTTTCCGCGCCCCGCAGCTTGGTCATGTGGGCGATGGTACGCAGCGATCTAGCGGCAAAGGAGTCCATTACGTCGATTGCGGTGACATCGACGATGATGCCCTGGGCTCGGTATCTGCTGACGTAGGTCATCAGATCGTCCTGCAGGCGTTCGGTATCCGCGTCGGTGAGCGCTGACTGCACCGACGCAATGAGATAGGTGCCCTGCTTCAGAATGGGAACCGGCATCTGACCCGCCCTGATTACCGTCCGTCGCGATCGGTGACGCGCGACACCTCGTAGCCGAGCAGCCGCTCCGCTTCCTCGATGCCACCCTGGAGGTCACCGACGGCATTCATCTTCGACAGATCCAGGCCGATGGTCACCAGGGTAAGCGCGATCTCCGACGACAGGCCGGTAATGATGACATTGGCGCCCATGAGGCCCGACGCGTCGACCGTCTGCACCAGGTGGTTGGCGACCGTGGAGTCGATCGCGGGCACACCGGTGATGTCGATGACGACGACCTTGGCGCGGTTCGCGCGAATGGCGCGCAGCAGCTGCTCGGTGAGCTGACGCGCGCGCTGCGAGTCCAGCACGCCGATGATGGGGAGGATCAGCAGCTGCTCACGCACCTGGAGAACGGGCGTGGACAGCTCGCGAATCGCCTCCTGCTGCTGGCGGATGACGCGCTCGCGCTCCTGCACGAAGGACACGGCCACGGTGTTGGCGATGCGGTTCGCGGCCGGTTCGTAGGCGTCGAGCACCAGCTTCAGCAGCTCGAAGTCGGACTGGTACTTCTCGAAGAGGCTGCGCGCCAGCACGTCTCGCAGCAGGAGCACGATGCCGACGACCTCGTCGGTCTCGACTCCTCTGGGGATGATGCGCTCGGACAGGTCGCGCGCGTAGGCCTGCAGGGCTTCGACGCTACCGGTCTCGAGCACCTCGACGTAGTTGTCGTAGACGGAGGTGGCCTCGGAGAAGATTTCCTCGGGCGTCATGGCGGTGAGCAGCTGGGCATCGGTGATGCGACGGGCCCACTCCTCGCGCAGTTCGGTGCGGTTCTGCCGCAGGTGCTCGACGAGCTGCGGAAGCAGGTTGTCGACGGAACCCGCGGGCAGCGAATCCGCCGAGAGACCGATGGACACGTCGGACATGAAAACTCCTGCCCCTTTCGCTAAGGCCAGGTCGGGTGCTCACTTCTACGACCGATAACCGGCCGTGTGCTCGGTGCCGACCGCCGTCGGAAGCCGGTGCCGAGCCTAGTCTTACCCAGTACCCGATGGGTGCCAAACCAAACGCTGGTGGTCTGGGAATTCGGTGTCAGGTGTGCTCGTCGCGGGTTTCCGGTCTGCGGTGATGGGCCAGCAGTGTGTCGTAGATATCTGCCAGCGCCGTGAGCTGGCCACGATCGAGCACATCCACCATGTGACGCCGCACACTCTCGACATGCGAGGGCGCGGCGGAATCGAGCACCTGCGCGCCCTTTTCGGTGAGGACCGCGGCGGTGCGGCGGGCGTCATCGGGAATGGATTCGCGGGCGACCAGGCCGCGCTTCTCCATCCGGGTGATCTGATGCGAGAGCCGGCTCTGCGACCACTCGAGCACGGCCGCGAGTTCGGCGAAACTGCGCCGGTGGTCCGGGGCGTCGGCGAGACGGGCCAGCACGGTGTATTCCACGTAGGTCAGATTGGATTCGCGGAGGGAGTCCCGCCCGACCGCGGCGGCGATGAGGTCGCGGGTGAACACGAATCCCAGCCAGGCGCGCATCTCGACATCATCGAGCCAGCGGGGTTCGGCCACAGTTCCACTCCCGGGTTCCGTTGTCATGCTAAATCCTCCCCGCCGCCGACAAGCGCATCATGCACAGGTAACACCTGCTCGGTTGAAGGTGCAACATGTACCTGTTCGCGGCATCCTGTCGCGGATTGCGGTGTCCTCGACCACGACCCATGGTGTCCGTCGCCGCGTCGTGCGCAGCGTCGAACACACCGAACATGGCCGGGCCTGGTCATCGGCAGGCACGCACGGGTCGGTACAGTCACTCTGCTTGAACCGTCGGCTGACCAGCCCCCAGCCCTGCTCGAGGAGTCCGATTCGTGACCGCGCCTGATTTCCTGTACTCGGATCTGCTGCCCATCGGTACGGACGAGACGCCGTACCGGCTGCTCACCACCGAGGGCGTGAGCACGTTCGAGGCGGGCGGGCGGACCTTCCTGCAGGTGGAGCCCGAGGTGCTGCGCATGCTCACCGCGGAGGCGATGCACGACATCAGCCACTACCTGCGGCCGGCGCACCTGGCGCAGCTGCGCAAGATCATCGACGATCCGGAGTCCAGCGGCAACGACCGGTTCGTGGCGCTGGATCTGCTCAAGAACGTCAATATCTCCGCGGGCGGGATCCTGCCCATGTGCCAGGACACCGGCACCGCCATCGTGATGGGCAAGAAGTCCGAGGGCGTGCTCACCGGAGCCGATGACGCGGAATGGATTTCGCGCGGTGTGTTCGACGCGTACACCAAGCTGAACCTGCGCTACTCGCAGCTCGCCCCGATCACCATGTGGGACGAGAAGAACACCGGCAACAACCTGCCCGCGCAGGTCGAGTTGTACTCGCAGGCAGGCGATCCCGCGCACCCGTCCTACAAGTTCCTGTACATGGCCAAGGGCGGTGGCTCGGCCAACAAGTCGTTCCTGTACCAGGAGACCAAGGCGATCCTGAACCCCGATCGCATGCTGGAGTTCCTGGACGAGAAGATCCGTTCCCTGGGCACCGCGGCCTGCCCGCCGTACCACCTGGCGGTCGTCATCGGCGGCACGTCGGCCGAATTCGCCCTGAAGACGGCCAAGTACGCCTCGGCGCACTACCTGGACAACATGCCGACCGAGGGTTCGATGGCCGCGCACGGCTTCCGCGACCTCGAGCTGGAGGAGCAGGTCTTCAAGCTGACCCAGTCCTTCGGCATCGGTGCGCAGTTCGGCGGCAAGTACTTCTGCCACGACGTGCGCGTGATCCGCCTGCCGCGCCACGGCGCGTCCTGCCCGGTCGCCATCGCGGTGTCCTGCTCGGCCGACCGCCAGGCGCTGGCCAAGATCACCCCCGAGGGCGTGTTCCTCGAGCAGCTGGAACGTGAACCGGCGCAGTACCTTCCGGAGCAGACCGACGCCATCCTCGGTGGCGACGTCGTCGAGATCGACCTGAACCGGCCGATGTCGGAGATCCGCAACGAGCTGTCGAAGTACCCGGTGAAGACCCGGCTCTCGCTGACCGGCCCGCTGGTGGTGGCGCGCGACATCGCGCACGCCAAGATCAAGGAGCGCCTCGACGCGGGCGAGCCGATGCCGCAGTACATGCGCGACATGGCCGTCTACTACGCCGGTCCCGCCAAGACCCCCGACGGCTACGCCTCGGGTTCCTTCGGTCCCACCACCGCCGGTCGCATGGACTCCTACGTCGACCAGTTCCAGGCGGCGGGCGGCTCGCACGTCATGCTGGCCAAGGGCAACCGCTCCGCGCAGGTCACCAGGGCGTGCAAGGAGCACGGCGGCTTCTACCTCGGGTCGATCGGCGGTCCCGCCGCGCGGCTCGCGCTGGACTGCATCAAGTCCGTGGAGGTCCTCGAATACCCTGAACTCGGCATGGAAGCCGTGTGGAAGATCGAGGTCGAGGACTTCCCCGCCTTCATCGTCGTCGACGACAAGGGCAACGACTTCTTCGCCGAGACCTCGAAGCCGATCGCCCTGCGCGTGCGCGAGCGGTCCAAGGAACGCGTCTGACGCCAGGAGGCATGCGAAATGCGGAGGGCTCACCGGATCGAAACTCGGCACCACCCCGATCCGGTGCCTTCCGCCCGGCGTCGCGGCGGCCGCTACGCGGTCCTCGCGCTGGCCGCCGGGGCCGGAATGCTCTGCGGCGCACTGCCCCTCGCGCACGCCGCACCCGCGCCCGCCGTGAGCAGCGGCCCGCTCGCCAGCCCGGTCGCGAGCGAAACCGATGGTCTGGACCCGTGGCTGGCGCTGGCCTACAAATTCGCGCTCGCCGAGGCGCAGGGTCAGGGTGTGTCGTTGTCGATCGTCTCGGGCTATCGCACTCCCGCCGAGCAGGAAGCCCTGTGGGAGGACGGAATTCGCACCTACGGCAGCCCCGACGCCGCTCGTCGGTGGGTGCTGCCGCCCAGCGAATCCACCCACGTCACCGGCCAGGCCATCGACGTCGGCCCGCGTGAGGGCGCGGCCTGGCTGGAGGCGAACGGCAACCGCTGGGGCCTGTGCCGCATGTACGACAACGAATGGTGGCACTTCGAACTGGCCACCCTCCCGGGCTTCGCCTGCCCGTCCCGCCTGCCCGACGCGAGCAGCCGGTGACCGTGACCGTCGAGCCAGGAGGCAAGTGGATGCGCGCGCAGAGCCCTGACCTATCGAGCGCCCGTCGGCGACCGCCGGGAACCCGCAGGGCGGCCGCCGTGGCCGTCCTGGCCGGCGCCGGTCTGATGGGCGGCTCACTCACCGCGGCACACGCTGCCGCCCACCAGCTTTCGGACGCGGCACCCACCGCCGACGGCCTGCCCGCAGCCAAGGCCATCGCCGCCGGCACCGATGGCCTGGCACCCCGCCTCGCCGCCGCCTACAACGCTGCCGCCACCGAAGCCCACAATGCCGGTGTCTCCCTGTGGATCACCTCCGGCTACCGCACCCCCGCCGAACAGGAAGCCCTGTGGGAGGACGGCCTCCGGACCTACGGCAGCCCCGAGGCCGCCCGCCGCTGGGTGCTCCCCCCGAACGAATCCACCCATGTCACCGGCGAAGCCATCGACGTAGGCCCCCGCGAGGGCGCACAGTGGCTGGAGGACAACGGCTCCCACTGGGGCCTGTGCCGCATGTACGACAACGAATGGTGGCACTATGAACTCGCCACCACCCCCGACGGCCCCTGCCCGTCCCGCCTCCCCGACGCCAGCGACCGCTGACCCCCTCGTCCCACGGGGCATAGGACGCAGGCACCGAGGGTGGGGCCGATGCCCTCCCAGCAGTTTTCGACTGTGCGACAACCAATTGCGTTGTGCCCGTGAATCGTTGCGCGCGATCCCGGCACCCGCTCGCGTCGGCGATCACGTAGGTGAGTGCGACGCTGTCGTGCATCGTCCATGCGCCACCTGACAGCACACTGTGCGGCATTGAGGGTGGCCCGTCGGGTGAAGGCGGGCCCTGCGCCGGTCTCGTTCCCCGGCCGGAGGGCAGGTCGAGGCGGGGCGCAGGCGGCGGCGAATTGATGGCGGCTCCCATGGCGATCGGCCGAGGATGGGTAGGGACCCGTGAAAGGCTGCTGACGCCATCGGGCCGTCCCGGCGGCCCAGACCATGGAGTCGCAGGCGAATCGGCTGCTCAGGGTTGGGCTCGGGTGTTCCGCTCCGGAATTCGCGGGGGTGGCAGCGACGATGCGGTTCGGACGTCACGCTCCAGCTATAGATTGCAGTGATCGGCATGATCGATATCAAGTCTTGGACACTATAGCTACAGCTCAGGCACAGTGGAGCAGGTCGGCCCACATGGGTCGTCGAGCCTCGGAGAGGAGTTCCCATGCCGAATCTCGCAGCCGGTCTCGGGCGGTTCCAGCGCGATGTCTTCCCCGCCAAGGCCGGGCTGTTCGCCCGTCTCGCCGGTGATCACCGGCCGGGCGCGCTGTTCGTCGGGTGCTCCGATGCCCGCGTGGTGCCGGAACTGATCACCTCCGCCGAGGCCGGGGAACTCTTCGTCATCCGCACCGCCGGCAATCTGGTGCCGCCGCACACCCCGGGCGCGGCGGACGGTGTGGTGGCGAGCATCGAGTACGCGGTGGGTGTCCTCGGCGTCACCGACATCGTGGTGTGCGGGCACTCGGCCTGCGGCGCCATGACGGCGCTGTCCGAGGGGCAGGACCTGTCGACCCTGCCCGCGGTCGCAGGCTGGCTGGGCCACGCCGACGCCGCCCGGGCGCTGGTCGACCCCGACCTCACCGGTGCCGCAGCGGTATCCGCGCTGGTTCGCCACAATGTGGTGGCACAGCTGGCCAACCTCGCCACCCATCCCGCGGTGGCCCGGGCGCTGTCCCGGCGGACCCTCACCCTGCACGGCTGGGTGTACGACATCGGCACCGGCCGCGTCGAGGCGCTCGGTGCCGGGGGCGAGTTCAGCACTCTCGCCGCCTGATTCCCCGTTCTCCCCGAAATCCGACCTCCGGTTTCGCGTCCGCGAAACGGTTTCCCGAAAGGAGGCACCGCCATGGTGCACGCACAGTTCGATCCGACCGCCCGCGAGGCGCTGGCCGATGCCGCCGTCGCCGCCAAGATCGCCAAGGACCTGACCTGGCAGCAGATCGCCGACGCGGCCGGCCTGTCGGTCGCCTTCGTCACCGCAGCGGTGCTCGGGCAGCACCCGCTGCCGGAGAAGTCCGCGCTCGCGGTGGCCGAACTGCTCGAGCTCGACGACGACGCCGCCCGGCTGCTGCAGACCATCCCGCTGCGCGGCTCGATTCCCGGCGGCGTGCCGACCGATCCGACCATCTACCGCTTCTACGAGATGCTGCAGGTCTACGGCACCACGCTGAAGGCCCTGGTGCACGAGCAGTTCGGGGACGGCATCATCTCCGCCATCAACTTCAAGCTCGACGTCAAGAAGGTCGCCGATCCGGAAGGCGGCGAGCGCGCGGTCATCACCCTGGACGGCAAGTACCTGCCGACCAAGCCGTTCTGAGGCCCGGCCGCCCGGATATGACCTGAATTGTCCGGAACCGGAAGCTGATCGGTCATGTCCGGGCACCTGGCGGTTCAACTGGTGACCGTACCGTCGCGGCTGAGGGATCACGGCGGACGGAGATGTGATGCTGGAACCGCGACTTCGGACCATGTGGCTGGCCAACGCGGCGAGCGGGGCGGCGGCTGTCGCCGTGCGCACGCCGCGCCCGGTGTTCGCCGCCCAGGCCCGGCGGGCGCAGCGCGAGGCCGTGGTGGCCTCGGATCTGGAAGTCGTGACGGTGACCGATCATTCGGCCGTCATCACCTGGACGACCCGGACGCGGAACCGGGCGGGGCGACTGCGGCCCGCGCCCGCCGACACCGAGCTGCGCATCGCTCCCGCCGACGGGCGCGGTGTGCCCCGTGTCCTGGTCTTCGAGGGCATGCGAACGGCGTACCACTATGCCGAGGTCCGGGATCTGGAACCGGGGCGCGCCTATCGATTCGAGGCGTACTCCGACGGGCAGCGCGCCGTGCCCGCCCGGACACTGGTGACGCGACGGTCCGGAACACCTGAATCCACTGGCATTTTCACCACCTTGACGCCGCCGCCGGGGCGGCTGCTGCGGACCCTCGCCCTGGCCAACGACCTGCATTACGGCGAACCGGCCAGTGGGCTGTTCGCGGGACTCTTCGAAGGGCTGCGGCACAGTACCGACGAGTATCCGGAGTTCATGCTGCAGGCCATGCTGGAGGATCTGCGCCTGCCGGATCGTGAGGCGGACCATCTGGTGGTCGCGGGCGATCTGACCGATTCGGGAACGGCCGAGCAGTCGCGCGGAGTCCGGCACAGTCTGGACCAGTGGGGCAATCTGGGCCGGGATTACTTCGTGTGCAGGGGAAATCACGATGTCCGGCCACCGGAGGAGACCGACCACTGGGGTCAGGTGTTCCACGCCCGGGACCGGCTCGTCGAATACTTCGTGGGCGGCCTGCGGCTCATCGGGCTCGACACCACCCGGGCGCGCGGCGCCGGCGGCACCCTCGACCCGGCACAGCTGGCCCACCTGCGCGAACTGCTGCGCGGCGAACCCGACCGGCCGACACTGATCTTCGGTCACCACCCGGTGACCAGGCATGCGGCGGTGAGCAATCCGGGCGGGCCCGGCTTCGTGCTGGATAGGTTCAACGCGGCCGCGCTGCACGCCCTCTACGCCACCGCGCCCGGGGTGTTCCTGCACCACAGCGGCCACACGCACCGGAATCGGCTGAGCCGCCCCGATTCCGGGATCGGTGTGGAATTCCTCGAGGTGGGGGCGGTCAAGGAGTATCCGGGCGGGTACACCCTGGTGCGGATCTACGAGGGCGGCTACATGGTGAACTTCTGCAAGACCCGGTCCGAGGCGGCGCGGCGCTGGAGCACGCGCACCCGCAGCC
Organism: Nocardia sp. NPDC059228; assembly: GCF_042754245.1. Classification (NCBI taxonomy): domain Bacteria; kingdom Bacillati; phylum Actinomycetota; class Actinomycetes; order Mycobacteriales; family Nocardiaceae; genus Nocardia; species Nocardia sp. NPDC059228. The sequence goes on from NZ_JBHZAL010000004.1 coordinate 180,964, forward strand.
AGTACCTGGGCATGCACCCCGATCACGCACTGGGCAGTTTTGTCGATCGCAATCACGTCGTCCGGCGTGATTTCTCCGGCCTGTGCGCGGAGCCCAGGGCGAGTTGACCAGCAACACACCGGTTGACGCACCGGTAGGTCCGGTCAATACGCCCACAATTCCCGTGCTGTTCGGCATACTGCCTGATGCGAGTGCGCGCCGCCCCACCTGGATCACCTACCCAGGCCCGATCGGATAATCGCGATGTCCCTTCGTTCACCGCTGTGCGCGCGCCGCGGTTTCGGCATCCCGGGTTCGGCACTTCTCTAGCAACGGAGGCATGGTGGGCAGGCAGGGCGGGCAGTACCGTACGATTCACGGCACACTCCAGCACCAGCGCCCACCCGTTCGCGTCACCCGGCGCCCCGCCCAACCTGCCCGAGATGCCGTATTCGCTACCAGCTGGCTGATTTTCGAACTGCCCACCGCGGTCCTGCTGGCCGTGTTCGTCGGCACCGGCTGGCTCGGCTACCTCCAGCACGCAGGCACCCCGGCCCAGCCGCGCTCTGCCGTAGTGGTGCCCGCCGATACCGCCCGCCCGGGCGCTCACTGAGTCGGTTCGGTACCAGACCCGGCGATCCGACCGGCAGCTCGCGGCCGCGGCGACCAACCGCGAGACCGATTGCGCCACTGAGCGTCCGGGTCGTATTCACCAGCCCGGACGCCGATACCAGCGACGGCACGATCACCGCGCGTCGCGTCACGGCGGCCGCGGTGTGCTCCAGCGGAATGCTGCAGCGGTGGATCAGGCCCGGAAGACGACGCCACCCCGGTGCCGCTGGCTGCGGGTCACCGGGGTGCTGGCGGGCGGATCGGCCGAAGCTGGTGCAGCGGCGGCCGATTCGGCGCGAAGGGTGTCAGTCGTCGAGGGAGCTGCCGTTGCGGGAGCGCGACGCGGCGCGGGCGCGGCGGCGGGCGGCCTGCAGTTCGGCGAGTTCCTGCTCGAGGGTCTCGGCGATCCGGAACTGGCCGGTGTCATAGACATTCAGCGGCGGGACCGGATCGGTGAGATCGGCGAGCGGGGAACGGTCGTCCTCTTCTTCGGTCTTGCGGCTCTTGCCGGTGGCGGAGCGGCGCTCCTTGTCGGCGGGTTTCGCGGTGTCCGACTGGCTTTCGGCCCGGGCAGGTCGCGGCTCGACCACCTGGGCTTCGGCATCGACGGTCTTCTCGGGCTCAGCGGGAGCCGCGGGAAGGGCCGGGGTGGGAGTCGGCACCGCCGAGGGGGAAGGGCGGCCGGGCCAGGAGACGACGGTGGGCATGGAGCGGCGGATTTGTTCGCCCGGGTCCGGCAGATCCCGGATCTGGTCCGTGGCACGCACGATGGCCAGACCGTACCGACCGGCCGCGGCATTGTGGATCAGCAGCGCCACACCGATCATCACCGGTGCGATGGCGTGCACGGCCACTTCATACCAGCTGCCGTTCTTCAGGTACGGGTAGGTGTTGAGCATGACGGTCAGGCCCAGCAGCGCGAACTCGGCCACCACGACCTGCCGGCGGCTGTCGATCACACCCCACTCGGCGACCTTGTTGGTGCCGATCATGATGATCACGAGGCAGACGCTGATCATGCCTTCGAGCAGGTAGCTGAACCAGTAGAGCGGATCGCTCGCCCCGCCCGGGGCGATGTTGTGCTGCACGTTGACCGCGGACCAGAGCATGCCGGCCGCGACCACACCGGCGAGCGCGCGCTGACTCCACGCCCGATGCTTGTACAGGGACGCCAGTTTGGCGTGCGGGCTCGATTCCCGCCGCTGAGCAGCGATCGCCTTGCGCGCCAGCAGCAAGTCGCGAATGTCGGCCTTCTCAATCTCTATGGTGGTCTGTCGGGCCCGATCGGCCGCTGATGCCGCGGCCTCGGCCTGTTTCCAGCGCTGCGCCCGCTCCTGCTCGCGGATGCGCTCGGCCAGCTCGCGCTCGGCGACGAGCTCGGTCTCCGACAGCGCATCGGTGAGAGCGGGATCGTATTGGTATGCCAGCCGTCCCCGGGCCTTCTCGACCCGTTGCGCCAGCTGGGTGACCTCGTCCTCGCGCGGATGTTCGATCGTCAATTGGTCCCCCGTTCAGGGAGTCCCGATGGCTGACAGGTGATTCCGGTAGGCACGGAGAACATTTCTAGTCGATACACGCCCAACCGCGAAACTGTTGATTTGCCGATGGTCCAATCCTTACGGCGCGCCGCGCTGCGACACGCGGAATTGAGTGGGAGTCAGGGCAGTACGAAGACGTCGTCCGATCGGCTGTCCAGAGGGGTTGCCGACCGAAGTTCGGCACCACCATATAGGACCCGGTCGCATCGCGCAGGAACCGCGACCCGCACGGGTGAAGCTGCGTGGGCGAAGGATCGAAAGACGGGCGGACGGTGGGAGATTCGGCGCGGGGGTCAGCTGATCGTCTCGAGTTCCTCGTCCAGCGGGATCGCGCCCTCCAGGCCGTGGGGGAGGCGGCGGCGGTTGGGGGAGCCGAGGGCGGTGGTGAGGTCGGTGCCGTCGTGTTCGGCCAGGAGATCGTCGGAGTCCCAGACCAGCAGGGTTGCGCTGACGGTGTTCTCGGCGGCGGAGTGGGCCAGATCGTAGTGGGCGCAGGCCGGGACGTGGGGGTAGGTGATCCAGAGGTCGTAGCCGGTCATGAAGAGGTCGAGATCGAATTGGACGGACAGGCCGAGGAGTTCGCTGCGGCCGTTGTCGTCGACACCGGCGAAGGCCTCGTCCAGAGCCAGCAGGCGAGGGGCCTGGGGGTCGGCCGAATCGAGCATGACGTGGGCGGCGGCGAAGAGCGGAAGGTGCAGGGACACCGACTGTTCGCCGCCGGAGAGGGCGCTGTGCCGGGCGACGGTGAGGCGGTCCTCGGCGCCGTCGGCGGTGACGATGGTGAACGAGAAGACGCGCCAGGTGCGGTAATCGAGGGTGGCCGCGAGGATCTCGGGGAACGAGCGCTCCGGGTGGGCGGCACGCGCGGTGCGGATCTCCGCGGCGAAATAGGCGCGGATGGTGGACAGGTCCTCGGGGGTGAGCTCGGCGGAGTCGCGGTCCAGGAGCTTGCAGACCGCGCGGGCCGGCTCGGCGAGATTGTCGGCCAGCACCCAGTGCACGCCGATGGTGTTGCCGGAGGACATCCGGCGCTGCCTCATCTCCGCGCCCATGCGGGAGATGAGATCGCGGGCGTCGCAGGTGCGTTCGTGGATCTGCTGGGCCAGCCCGGTCAGCAACGCGTCCTCCAGGATGCGGCGCTCGGCGTCGGTGAGCAGCAGCTCCTGATCGCGGCGGGCCGCGCCGATGCGCTCGGCGAAATCGGCCAGCGCGGACAGGCCGTGGTCGTCGTGCACCTGCACCACGGTGAGGCCGTCGGCGGCATCCCAGTGCAGGCGATAGTCCTGGCGGGCCGCGGTCAGCGCGGCGTCGAACTCCTGCAGGGCGGTGGTGACCGCGCTGCGGGTCGACTTGCGGGCCGCCTCGCCCGCGCGCACCGAAGCGGTTGCGGCGGCGAGATTCTCGAACAGGGCGGACACCTCGGCGGGCAGCACCGTGGGCTCCTGCTCCGGATCGCCGTTCTCGATCCGGTACAGCAGCTGCTCCGGCGTCGACCACGCGGCATCACTGCTGGGCCAGCGGCTGTCGGCGGGGGCGCCCAGCAGGCTCAGCAGATCCGGGCGCGCGTACGGGGCCAGATGACGGACGTCGGCGAGCAATTCGGTGAGCGCGGTGCCCAATGTGTCGTGGGCGGCGCGGTGCGCGCCCTCGGCCGTGCCCACCGCCTCGATGGCCTCGGCCGCGGCCTTGCGGGCCGCCTTCTGCTCCGCCCGCGCCGCCTCGATCTTCTCCCGGGCCGCGTCCAGCTCGCGATCGATATCCGCGGCGCCGGCGCCGAGCGCCTCGCGCAGCGTCTCCAGTTTGCGCAGCTGCTCCTCGTACCCGGCCCGCGCGGCCTCGGCCTCTTCCGCGAATGCCTCGGCCAGGTCCTTGGATTCCTCGAGCCGGTCCCCCGCCTCCCGGGCCCGCTCGTGCTCGCGCTGATGATCGCCGCGCAAGCGCAGCAGCGCCGTCCCGGCGTTCTCGAAATGGCGGACAGCGGCCGCCAGCGCATCCAACTCGGCAGGATCGCGCGGTGCGCGATGATCGGCCGCGATGGCCCGGACCTTCTTGTCCGCGTTGGTGTATTCCGCCACGGCCTGATCCAGATCCCGTTCGGCCTGGCCAGCCGCTTCCGAGCGCGAGCGCAGCATGCCCGCCGCCTCGGCGACGCTCCGCAGCGCGGCGGTGACCGCGGTGGTCCGCGGCAGCGCCTTGGCCGCCGCCGAAATCCGCCCCAGCTCCGCGGTGGCGGCCTGTTCGTCGGCTTCGGCGGTATCGGCCTCGCCCACAGCCGTTTCGATGGCAGCGGCCAGCTCAGCCAGCCGCAACTCGCGCCGGCGCGCGCGGGCGGTGGTGCCGATGAACTCGGCGTCGGATTTGACGTGCCGGCCGACCTGCACCCCCTGCCGGAACCGGCCGTCGGTGGCGATGGTGAGCTGCCCCTCCGCGCCGACAGGGTGTGCCTCGGCCCCGGTGGCAGTGCGCCCCTTGCCATCCGCGCCGGCGGCCGTGATCGACCCGGCGACCTCGTGCAGCGCGATGGACGCCAGAATGCCGGAAACGATCTGGCGCGGCACGGTCAGCGTGCCCGAATCATCCTCGGCGACAAGCACATCGGCGAGCGTGCGGCCGGTGGGGCGCAACTGCGGCGGCAGCGGCGTCAGGAACTGGTCCGAAGTATGGTCCGGCAGTTCGGCATCCGCGCATACCCAGGCGTCGAGCAGGTTGGCGGCCTGTAGCGCCGCCTCGATCCCAGCTGCCTCGTGCGCACCGACGCCGTCGGCGAAACGCACCAATCGCCACAGCGGCGCGCCGGCCCGATCGGGTCGAGCATCGGTACGCGCGGCGAAGGCCGGTGGCGCGTCGTCGCGTTCGGCCGCGACCCGCTCCCGCTCGGCGCGCAGTTCGCCCGCCCGTGCGGTCGCCCGGGCCGCCCGCGCCCGCGCCTCCTGCCGCCGCGCCCGGATCTCCTCGGTCAGCGGTTCGGTGCGTTCGGCGAGCACTTCGGCCGGTGTGGCCGGAACGGAGCCGTCGTCGAACACGTCGACCGGTCCCCGGCCGGTCGCAGCCGTGTCGACGGGTCCGCCGCCATCCGGTCCTGTCGCCGAACGCTTTCCGCCCGCCTTTCCGGTTCCGTCCTGGGCCGCCGAGTCACCGCCGGTGCGAGACCCGGCCCCCATCGCGGCCTTCGTGCCGCCGGCCGGTCGCGGGGGGTGCTCGGTGCCGACGTGCCCGAAGGCGCCGTCGAGCGCCTCGAACAGGCCGTTGCGAATCGGCGCATATACGTCGCGGTGGGTGTCCCACCAATCGCGCAGGGACACAGCGGTGTTCGACCGGGCCAGGGCCACTCCGGCTTCGGCCTCGGCCAGTTCGGCGGCGGCGGATTCGCGCAGCTCCACCGCGCGCTGTGCGGCGCGTTCGGCCCGGGTGCGTTCGGTGACGGCCTGGTCGACCAGGGTGAGGGCGCGGCGGACGGCACGGACGTCGGCATCGCGCTCCTCGGCGTGGGAGCGGACGGTGGTGGTGAGGTGCTCGGCGCGGGCCGATTCGGGCAGGGCCGACCAGCAGATGCCGGCTTCCTCCGCGGCGGTACGGAGTTCGTCCTCGCCGCGGGACAGTGCCGAGGCGGCGTTGGTGACGGCGGCCTGGGCGCGTTCGGATTCCTCGAGCCGCTGGTCCACGGTCTGACGGGATTTGAGGGCCTTGTCGCTGTGTACGGCGGCGGAGGTTTCCAGCCGGCGGACGGCGCCGGCGAGATCGTCGAGCTGCTGCTTGCCCTCGTAAGCGCTGGAACGCTGGAGGGTTTCCCGGTCGGCGAGGGCCTGCTCGTAGGCGCGGTCGGCGTCCTCGGCGCGGGTCTCGGCGGCCGCGCGCTCGGTGTCGCGGCGCTTGCGCAGGGCGGCGGCCGCGTGCAGGGCGGTGCTGGAGTGGGTGACCGCGTCCAGGCGCACCCGCACCTGGTCGATGTCCGTCTTCGCCTGCACGGCAAGGTATTTGCGGTAGACGTTGACGAAATCGCGGGTCGCGGTGTCGGCCTGGACCAGGCCCTCGAGGGTGCGCCCGACCTCCTCCATATCGCTGAAGGAGCGGGCGGCGTCCAGGATCAGCTGCTCGTCCAGCGGGCGCAGACCATCGGTGAGCGCCTGCGAGAGGCCGCGCGGGTCCAGGTTCTTGGCCAGCTGCGGGCGGCGCAGCGTCAGGATCAGATTGATGAGCTGGTCGTAGCGCTGCTGCCCGAGCCCGAACATGCGGGCGTCGATGGCCGCCCGGTACTCGACCGGCCGGTCCACGATGGCGTCGGAGCCGATCTGCTCGGCCAGCTGCTTACGGGTCAGCGGCCGGTCGTCGGGGCCCAGCAGCGAGAAGTCCACGCCCACCCGGCCGTCGGCGACGAAATACCAGCGGGTCACCTTGTCGTTGGAGCGGGTGGCGCGCATGCCGATGCCGATGGTGACCGTCTCCGGCCCGGTCCAGCTGCCGCGCGCGAACTCCATCCACACGTACGAGTAGGCCGATTCCTGCTTGCGGTACAGCAGGTTCGACTTCATGGTGCGTTCTTCACCCGCGAACGGATTGAGCCGCCGCGGCTCGATCCGCCCGTCCAGCACGAACGGGAACAGCACCTCGAGGGCCTTGGTCTTGCCCGAGCCGTTGGGCCCGCGCAGCACCAGCCGCCCGTCGGCGAAGCAGAACTCCTGGTCGCGGTAGTCCCACAGGTTGATGATGCCCGCCCGGGTGGGGACGAAGCGCACTCCACCGTGAATGTGGTCGGCCATCAGTTCCCGGATCCCTTCTCTGTCGAGCTGTCCGCGGGCGCTGTCCTGCTGTCCGCGGGCACGGCGTTCGCGCCGAGTTGTGTGGGGGAGATGAACAATTCGGTCTCCGCGCGGGTGCGGACGGTGACGATCGCGCCCCGGTACCGGGCCAGCGCGGGCAGGATGAGCAGGCCGCCGTCGACCGGCTCCACCAGCCGCAGCCGCTCCAGCAGTGAGACCGCCTCGGCGGTCAGGCCCGGCACATCGGCCTGCCACTGGGCGGCGAAGGTGTTGCCGTACCGGTCGGTCAGCATCTGCACGGTGTCGCGGATCCACGACGACTCGAGGAACGGGAAGTCGGGGATCTCGGGCTCGGCCGCTTCCACGTCCGAATCCTCGTGCGGCCCGAAGACATCCGTCGGATCCGCGAGCGGAGCGAACACGGTACTCGACGGAATGGCGGTGTCGAGCTGCTCCACCAGATCCAGCAGCGGGCGGTCCGGCCGCGGCCGGCGTAGGACCGGATTGTCGATGTCCAGCACCAGATCCGCGATCTCACCCGCCAGCAGCAGCGCCACCTGCGCGAGCGTGCCCGTGCCCGGGAACCGCACATCCGACAGCCGCCCCGAACTGTCGATCAGCGCAACGCCTTCCGCGCGCCGCTCGGCCCGCAGCCCGGTGAGGTACTCGACCTCGGCGACCAGCTTCTCCTGCCCCAGCAGCGAGCGCTGCGGCTCGTCGAGCTCGTCGGCGTAGACCACGGGCTGCTCGACCAGGGCCCGCCGGACCTCGCGCGCCGCCAACGCCAGTGCGGGGGAACGGGTATCGGATCCGCCCGCCTCCTCGCCGAGCAGTCCGGTGACGCTCTGGAGATGCTGCAGCGCCCGCGGCGGCCGGAACAGCGCGAAGACCACCGATCGGTCGATGTCGTAGAGCGCCTCACCGGCCTCCGGGTCGCTCGCCCAGCCCCCGGCGTCGCCGTCGGCGAGGGTGACCGCGCCGCGCGCCGCCAGCCAGCCGACCGCGTCGACGAACGCATCCCGATCCGCGGCCCGATCCGGCGCGAGTTCCAGGCCCTCCACCCGTTCGGTGTAGGCGGCCACCTGATCGGCCAACTCCGACAACGTGATCTGATCCCCGGCGCGACCCAGCGCGGCCAGGGCCAGGGCGAGGTAGGCGTAGCGGCGGCGATCGAACAGCCGGTCACCGGTGGTCCGCGCGGGCCGTCCGGCGTCGAGCCGATCCAGCACCGGGAACAGCCGCGCCGTGGTCTCGGTGACCTCCAGCCGATACCCGAACAGCTCGGCCAGATCCTCCCGCAGCTCCGTCGCCCACCGCCGTAGCAGCGGCAGCGCAATGCGATCCGGATACGTGCGGGTGACCAGGTGATTGGCCAGAATCACCCGCGCCGCACGCTGATAACTGTCCAGCGCGAGCGAATCGATACTTCGCGCGTGCATCAGCCCACCTCCCCGCCGCCGACAGCGCCGCCCGCGGGCGTGACCGACGGATCCGGCCGATTCGACTGCGCGGCAGGGAATTTGCGACCACGCAGGGCAGTGGTCTCGCGGACCTCGAGTCGCCGGTTGTTGAGGTGCAACACGCCCTTGGACGTACGGACGAGTGTGGACCCCTCGTGCTCGGACACGGTGAGTGTCACGCCGTTGTCGGAGCCGGAGGTGCCCGGTACCCGCCCGCTCACCGGCACCCACGCGGTGGAGGCGGCGTCGAGCAGTTTGAGCAGCACCTCGGTCTCGCCCTCGTCGAGCTCCCGCTCGTAGAGGTCGGCGGCGGCCAGCGAGCGTGCGGCCTCCGCGCGGGTGCGCTGGGCATCGAGCTGTACCTGGCGCAGGCGGCGAATCCCCGCGTCATTGCGCTGCAGCCGGGCGGGCGCACCCGGCGTCGGCGGCCGCCCGGTCTCGGCGAGGGTGCGGGCGATCTCCAAAGGTGGTGCGTCCCACCAGGATCGGATGGCCGGAATCACATCGGCGTCCGGGTGCAGCATGGCCAGATGGCGGGGACGGCCCAATCCGAAGACGGCGTCATACAGTGCGTGCGCGGCCTCGGCGGTCGGGGCGGCGGTGAACCATCCGGCGAGGTGTCGCAGCGCCGATTCCCGGCTGACTCCGCCCTTGCGGGTCTCGGTGACTCGGCGCAGCAGCGAGAGCACGGCCGCGATGGCGCTCATGGTCGCTTCGCGCAGCCGCTCGCATTCGGTGAGCCCGCCCTCGTCGTCACTGATGAACCAGCCTCGCAGCCCCTGCCAGCGCGCCCGCCAATCCGCTTGGCGCTCAGCGGTATTCAGCAGCACCCGCTCGTCACAGCGGGCCGCGCGTTCGACGAGATCCTCGACCCCGGTGTGCTCCACCTCACGGATGGCGGTGGCCAGCCGCGGCGCGAAACGCGCCAGGTCCATGGAGAATTCGCGCATGTGCGCCAGCAGTGCGTCCTTGTGCGCGAGGAAGGCTTCGGGGGTGGCCTCGGTGGTCCGCACCAGATCGCCGAGCGTGAGATAGAAGTGCGCCGCCCGCTCGGCCAGATCCGACAGCGCCCGGTCCAGCCGGTTCAGCACCCGGTAGACGCGCGGCGCGTCCGCGCTCTTGTTGGCCTCGGCGAGGGTGTGCAGATCCGCCAGCAGCTCCGGCAGCACCAGCCGCGAGAGCGCGGCCTCGTCCAGCCGCGCCGCCAGCACATCCGAAACCGCCCGATATGCCTGATAACCCGCCTGCGAGAACTGATAGACGAAATGCCGGTTCCGATACTCGGCCAGCGTCGCCGCCCGGGTCCCGTCGTAACTGCGCTCCAGCACACCCCACTGGTGCAGCTGCTCCAGCAGCGGACCCACCTCGGTGGCGGTCAGCGCGGGCGCGCCCGGGCAACGATCGAGCGAGTCGGCGACATCGGAGGCGTGCAACAGCACCACGTAGGCGGCGCGGGCGGTGTCGAAGGCCCGCAACACCCACAGGTAATCGGCCCGTTTCTCGGCGGTGGCGAAGGAGAACAGACGCAGCCGGTCGGCGTCGCTCCGCCTCTCCGCGCTTGGAATCTCCTCGGACCCGACCCCCCTCGGGTCGGGCAGCAATCCGTCAGCGGACTCGGTCACCGGGAGAAGGTTAGTACTCCCTCCCGACCGGTTCGGAATCGTGCCGAGTGTCGGCGCGCCCGATCGGCTCCCCGATGACCGATTCCGGGTCCGCGATCGCCGGTCAGTTACCGAGCGCGGCCACGCCCGCCTGCGCGAGCTTCTCGTCCTGATCACCGCTCGGCGCACCCGCGACCCCGATGCCCGCGATCGGCGCGCCGCCCTTGGCGGCCACCGGGGCGCCGCCCGCGAGGAACAGGGTGCCCTGGATGTCGGCCAGATGCGGCGCACTGTCGAGGCGCTTGGCCAGCTGCGAGGTCGGCGCGTTCCAGGAGACCGCGGTGAAAGCCTTCTGCTGCGCGGACGAGTAGGACTGCGGCCCGGCGCCGTCGCCGCGCAACGTGACGACGGTATTGCCGTCGCGATCCACCACGGCAACCGTCACGTGCTGGTTCTCCTTCACCGCGGCATCCAGCGCGGCCTGCGCGGCCTTGGTGGCGGCCGCAATGGTCAGATGGGTGCTCTGCTGCAGGTTGCCATTGGCGACATCTGCCGCCACCGGGGCCTTGCTGCCCGGATCGGGGTCCTGCGCGTTGACCGACACCACGCCGATCACCCCGGCGGCCACGACCGCCGCGGCCGCGCCGCCGATGACGAGGCGCTTGCGGTTGGAGCTGGACTGCTGCGGGGTGGTCATGATGTCCTCCACGGATTCTCGGGTGAAAGCTGTTCGCTCTGTTCGCATTCCAGCTTGCTGCCCAGACCGGCCGGGCACATCGGCGCAGCGGCTGCGAATTCGCGCGCGGTCCGGCTGATCCCCGTGTCAACCGATCGGATGACCCCGGGAGCGGTGGGGCACGGCAGAATGAGGGTGTTTGTCCATGTCACTGAGTGTTTACCCACGTCACTGCCGCCGAGGAGGTGCCCGCATGCCGTCTCCGGACCGGGTGGGCGTGCAGCCCCGTGACGACACCCGGTTACTGGGCACCATCGTGCACAGCGCCTTCTACGTCCTGCTGGCCGCGTCGATGCTGCGGTTCGTGCTCCGCCACCCCGACAGTGCCCGCATGCCGTGGGTGATCGGACTCTCGCTCGGACTGGCCGTGCTCTATGTGCTGAGCGAACTGCGTGCCTCCCGTCGTGTGCTGCTGTTCGCGCTACTGGTGACCGCGTGGGCGGTATTGGTCGTCCTCGCACCGAGTTTCGCCTGGTGCGCGGTGCCGCTGCTCTACACCGGCCTGCGGATCCTCCCGCTGCGTGTCGCCCTCGCGCTGGTCGCCGGGCTGACCGCGCTCGTGGTCCTCGCTCAGTCGAAGCTCGCGGGCTGGGCCGATCCCAACCTGCTGCTGGCCCCGCCCGCCGTCGCCGCCCTCAGCACCGCGCTGTTCGTCGGCCTGATCCGCCAGACCGAACGGCAGGCCGCACTCATCGACGACCTGCGCGCCACCCGCCGGGAACTCGCGGCCACCGAACGCCGCGAAGGCACCCTCGCCGAGCGGCAGCGTCTCGCCATGGAGATCCACGACACCCTGGCCCAAGGACTTTCGAGCCAGCGCATGCTGCTGCAGGCGGCCGACCGGATCTGGGACAGCGAACCGGACCAGGCCCGCGAGCACGTGCGCAGCGCGGCGGCCGTCGCGGAACACAACCTCGCCGAGGCGCGGCGCTTCGTGCACGACCTCGCGCCCACGGATCTGGCCGCGGGCGGATCGCTGGTCGCGGCGCTGGAGGCGATGGCCGAACGGGAGCGCGGCGACTCGCTCAGCGTGCGCATCCACGTGGAGGGCGCGCCGGTGGGACTGCCCGCGGGCGTGGCGGCGGCGGTCCTGCGAATCGCGCAGGGGGCGTTGGCGAATGCGCGCGAGCACGCCGCCGCGACCGCGGTCACCATCACCCTGACCGACCTCGGTGACCGGCTCGTCCTCGACATCGCCGACGACGGACGGGGTTTCGACCCCGCCGCGACCGCCACCACCGCCGACCGCGGCCACGGCCTGCCCGCCATGCGTGCCCGCCTGCGCCAGCTGGGCGGCACCCTCACCGTCGAATCGGCGCCCGGAGACGGCACCGTCGTCTCCGCCGAAGTCCCCCTGGAGCGGTCGTGACCGAAGCCGAAACCCCTGTCCGCCTGGTGATCTGCGACGACCACGTGGTCGTCCGCGCCGGCCTGCGCGCCCTGCTGGGCAGCACACCCGGCATCGACGTCGTCGGCGAAGCGGGCAGCGGCCCGGAGGTGGTCGCCCTCGCCGAGCGTCTGCAGCCGGACGTCGTGCTCATGGATCTCCAGCTCGGCGGCGACATGGACGGCATCGAGGCCACCCGCCGCATCACCGCGGGCGCTGGTGCGACCCCGCACGTGCTGGTGCTCACCACCTACGACACCGACGCCGACATCACCCGCGCCATCGCCGCCGGCGCGACGGGCTACCTGCTCAAGGCCGAACGCCCCGAGGAGCTGTTCGCGGCGATTCACGCGGCCGCGCAAGGACGTACGGCATTGTCCCCGCCCATCGCGGACCGGGTGCTCAACCGCATGCGAAACCCGCAGCCCGCGTTGACGGCCCGGGAACTGGATATTCTCGGCCAGCTGTCGCAGGGGCTGGGGAATCGGGAAATCGCCCGGGCGCTGCATGTCAGTGAGGCGACCGTGAAGACGCACCTGGGACGAATCTACGACAAGCTGGGCGTCGACAATCGCGCCGCGGCAGTCGCCGTCGTGAACGAGCAACGGCTCCTGAAGTGAGTTCCAGCCCCTTGGGCGCAGCCTGCTGCATGAAACCGAAGAGGTAACCGGCCACGCGCGGCATCTGAATCTCCTCGCTGCGCCGTGAATTGCGGGCGAATGCCCGCAGTTGCGGGTCGGCCCCGCCGGTCGGACTGCGGGGCATGCGTCACTTGCCGTGCCCGTCGTGTGTCGAGTATCGAACCCTGTCGCCGATTCGTGGAATGATCGCCCTTACTGATCATTTGCTGTAGTCGGACCGCGATCGCGACACCGGACAGGTGGTGACAGTGGAGAACCAACCCCAGGACAGCGGCGACACGGAACACCCGGAGCTCGACTACCGGTTCACCCTGGCGAACGAACGAACCTTTCTCGCCTGGATCCGCACCGCGCTCGGTCTGCTGGCCGCCGGTGTCGCGGTGCACACGCTGGTGCAGCCGTTCCATCACGCCGGGGTGCGGCGGCTGCTCTCGCTCAGCTGCATCGTGCTGGCGGTCGTGCTGGCCGCCGGCGCGTACACGCACTGGCGCGATGTCCAGGACCGGATGGTGCGCGGCGAGCCGCTGGGGAACACGATGCTCGTCCCGATTCTCGCGGGCGGCATCGCGATCGTCTCGATCTTCGCGGCGATCGCGACGGTGTGGCCGTGACCGCGCCGCCCACCTATGCCGCCGAGCGCACCGCGCTGGCCTGGCGGCGCACCGCGATCGCCGCGATGGGGACCGGGGTGCTGTTCGTCAATCATGCGGCGACCAGCGGCTGGCATCCGGCCGCTATCGCGCCCGCCCTCGCGGCGGTCGGACTCATGTTCGTCGCGGGGCTCAGCGTCCTGCGCAACAACTCGCTGCATCGCGGGCACTGGGCGCACGGGCAGCGGGTCATCGCCCTCGCGACGGTCGCGGTGCTGGTGGTGTGCGGGGTGGCGCTCGTCATCGGTCTCACCGATCCCGGTAAGCGGCAAGCCTTTTCGATCCCATCGACGCCGGAGATCCCGGCAGTGACAGGAGGCGGACAGTGAGTGCGGTCACCGAACCGAGCACGTTCATCATCGAGCAGAACCAGCGTGCCCGGAAAGAGCTTCCGTTCGACAACACCGCCGACCAGCAGGACGCCGATCGAGGCTTCATCGCCAAGCTGGAACCCGGAATCGTCGAGGACGACAAGGGGACTGTGGTCTGGGACGACGACTCCTACAGCTTCCTGCAGGGCTCCTGCCCCGACTCGGTGCACCCGTCGCTGTGGCGGCAGTCGGGCCTGGTGGTGAAACAGGGCCTGTACGAGGTGGTTCCGGGCATCTACCAGATCCGCGGCCTGGATCTGTCGAATATGACGATCATCGAGGGCGACACCGGTGTCATCGTCATCGACCCGTTGATCTCGGCCGAGACCGCGAAGGCGGGCATGGACCTGTATTTCGCGCATCGCGGCCGGAAGCCGGTGACGGGCATGATCTACACCCATTCGCACGTCGATCATTTCGGCGGTGCGATGGGTGTGATGACCGTGGCGGATGCCGAGTCCGGGCGGGTGCCGGTGGTGGCTCCGGCCGGATTCCTCGAACACGCTGTCGCCGAGAACGTCTACGCGGGCACCGCCATGGCCCGGCGCGCGGCCTACATGTACGGCGCGGCGCTGCCGCGCGGTCCGAAGGGCCAGGTCGGTGCGGGGCTGGGGCAGACCACCTCGACGGGCGTCGTCACGCTGATCGCTCCGACCCTCGACATCACCTACACGGGGCAGGAGCAGACGATCGACGGCGTGCGCATCGTCTTCCAGATCACTCCCGGCACCGAGGCGCCGTCGGAGATGAACTTCCACTTCCCGGGCTTCCGCGCACTCTGCATGGCGGAGAACGCGACCCACACGCTGCACAACCTGCTGACGCTGCGCGGTGCGCTGGTGCGTGACCCGCACGTGTGGTCCACGTACCTCACCGAGTCGATCAACCTGTACGGCCGCGAGAGCGACGTCGTGTTCGCCTCGCACCACTGGCCCACCTGGGGCACCGAGCGGCTGGTCGAGTACCTGGAGTTGCAGCGCGACCTGTACGCCTACCTGCACGATCAGACCCTGCGCCGGCTCAACCAGGGCTACGTGGGCAGCGAGATCGCCGAGATGATGGAAATGCCTCCGGCGCTGGTCGATTCGTGGGCCGCGCACGGTTACTACGGGTCGGTCAGCCACAATGTGAAGGCCATCTACCACCGGTACATGGGCTGGTTCGACGGCAATCCGGCCCACCTGTGGGAGCACCCGCCGGTCGAGGGGGCCAAGCGGCACGTGGAGTTCATGGGCGGCGCGGACGAGGTGCTGCGCAAGGCGCGCAAGTCCTTCGACGAGGGCGACTACCGGTGGGTCGTGCAGGCGGTCAACTACGTGATCTTCGCCGACCCATCCAACCGGGCCGCCAAGGCGCTGCAGGCCGACGCCTTCGAACAGCTCGCCTTCGGCGCGGAGAACGGTCCGTGGCGCAATTTCTTCCTCTCGGGCGCCTACGAGCTCCGCAACGGCACCTTCGGTACGCCCACCAAGGCCGGCTCGCCGTCGATGATGGCGGCGCTCACCGTGGACCAGGTCTTCGACGGCATGGCGCTGCGGCTCGACGGTCCCAAGGCCTGGCACGAAAAGGCCACCAGCGACTGGGTTTTCACCGACGAGAACCGCACCGTCCGGCTGCAGCTGCGCAACGGCGTGCTGTTGCACTGGGATCGGCGCGACGGTGACAAGCTGCCGGCCCCCGACGTCACCTTCACCCTGACCCGGCCCACCCTGATCGGCGTGCTGCTCGCGGGCGAGGACCTGCAGGCGGCCGTGCAGGCCGGACGGCTCAGGATCGACGGTGATGTCCAGTCCTTCGCCAAACTGGTGGGCCTCTTCGACCAGCCCGACCCGGACTTCGACATCGTGACTCCGTAGTCGCGGCGTCATCAGCAACGTAGCGGCAACGCGTGAGGGTTTGCTGAATTCCGGACCCCCGAGTCACCCGCGACGGGTGCGGCGGGGGTCCGTGTGCGGTGCGGCGGTCGCCAACGGTGCTCGGCCGGTTCAGCGTTCGAGGGTGAGCATGGCGGTGAGCGCGCGGCCGACCGCCTCGGAGGCGGCGCGTTTGGACAGGCCGCGCCGGTCCATCAGATGGTGGCGGTACGGCCAGCCCACGGTGGCGTCGACGAGATCGAGCAGCTGCTCGCCCTCGGCGTAGTCCAGTTCCGGTGCGAAGGCGCGGGTGAGCGCGTCCCGAATCCGCTTGTCGGTCAACCGCATCCGGGTGTCCACCGCCGGGGTGCGTAGGGATTCGATGAGCCCGAGCACCCGGGGCTCGCGCTGCAGCGTGAAGATGGCCTCGCTCTGGCGCACCACCGCCTCGATGCGCTGGGCCAGTGGCAGTTCCGGGTCGATCTCGGTCAGTAGCGACTCGACCTGCTCGGACTGCTGATCCACCGCCGCGGTGATCAGCGCTGTCCGGGTCGGGAAGTGCACGAAGATACTGCGTTCCGACACCCCGGCGCGCTCGGCGATGCTACGGGTGGTGGGGTCGAACTCACCGTCGTGGACCGCGGACAGCAGGCCCTCGATGATCGCCCTGCGGGTCTGTTCCGGGTTGCGCCGCCGCCGTGGGCCGTCGCCTTTGCCCTCGCTCATGACGAGAATCCGATCACATCTGGCCGGAGCGCGTGCACGCAGGTCCGGTGGAGAGTTCGCGGGGTCAGGGGTGGTGTCACACAGCCATCGTATTGCAGCATCACTGCAATAGTGATGTACTGTGGCAGCGACGGCAGAACGACAGCGAATGATCGGCTACTCCTGCTGTCCGGCATATCGACCGCATGCAGACAGGAGAGCGCTGATGACCGACGCGGACCTCACGAACAACGGCGACGACCGCGGGCCGGGCGGCTTCACGGTGTCGCGGCGGGGGGTGTTCGGGGTGGGCGCGGCCGCACTGGTGGCCGCCGGTGTCGGAGCCGCGGTCGCCGGATGTGACAGCAACGGCGACAACGGTTCCGCCGCCGAGCGGGCCGGCAAGGATCCGGTCGACCCGAGCGGCCACATCGTCGACCAGCAGCATCGGGCGCAATCCGCATTGCCCTTCGCCGACGAGCAGGACTTCACCGACACCGACAGGGGCTTCATCGCCGGGCTCGAGCCGGACGTGGTGCGGGATGCCACTGGAAAGGTGGTGTGGGACAACGATTCCTACGGATTCATCCAGGGCGCCTGCCCCAACTCTGTGCACCCCTCGCTGTGGCGGCAGTCGCAGCTGGTGGTGAAACAGGGCCTCTACGAAGTGGTTCCGGGCATCTACCAGATCCGCGGTCTCGACCTGTCGAACATGACGATCATCGAGGGCAGAACCGGCATCATCGTCATCGACCCGCTGATCTCGACCGAGACCGCGAAGGCGGGCATGGACCTGTACTTCGCGCACCGCGGTCGGAGGCCGGTGACCGGCATGATCTACACCCACTCCCACGTCGACCACTTCGGCGGCGCCCTGGGTGTCATCAGCCCGGAAGACGCTGCCTCGGGCCGGATTCCGGTGATCGCGCCGCAGGGCTTCGTGGACCACGCGGTCGAGGAGAACGTCTTCGCCGGCACCGCCATGGCCCGCCGCTCGGCCTACATGTACGGCGCGGCGCTGCCGCGTGGTGCGAAGGGCCAGGTCGGCGCGGGCCTGGGCATGACCACCTCGGTCGGCACCGTGAGCCTGATCCCGCCGAACAGGGACGTCACCCACACCGGCCAGGAGGAGACCATCGACGGGATCAAGGTCGTCTTCCAGATCACCCCGGGCACCGAGGCGCCGTCGGAGATGAACTTCTACTTCCCCGACTTCCGGGCGATGTGCATGGCGGAGAACGCCACCCACACCCTGCACAATCTGGTCACCCTGCGCGGTGCGCTGGTTCGCGACGCGCACGTGTGGTCGCAGTACCTGACCGAGACCATCACCATGTTCTCCGACAAGTACGACGTCGCCTTCGCCTCGCACCACTGGCCCATGTGGGAAGCGGACAAGGTCACCGAATGGCTGTCGCTGCAACGGGATACCTACGCCTACCTGCACGACCAGACCCTGCGCATGCTGAACCAGGGCTACACCGGCATCGAGATCGCCGAGATGATCCAGATGCCGCCGGCCATCGAGAGCAAGTGGTACAACCGCGGCTACTACGGGTCGGTCAGCCACGATGTGAAGGCCATCTACCAGCGCTACATGGGCTGGTTCGACGGCAACCCCGCGCACCTGTGGGAGCACCCGCCGGTCGAGTCCGGCAAGCGACATGTGGACGCCATGGGCGGTGCGAGCGGGGCGTTGAAGGTGGCCCGCGAGGCCTACTCCGACGGCGATTACCGTTGGTGCGTCCAGGTTCTCAACTACCTGATCTTCGCCGACCCGGACAATGAGAAGGCGAAGATGCTGCAGGCCAGCGCTTTCGAGCAGCTCGGCTACGGCTCGGAGAACGCCACCTGGCGCAACTTCTTCCTCTCCGGCGCCTACGAGCTGCGCAACGGCGCTTTCGGCACCCCGACCAAGGCCAACTCCGCCGGCATGATCAGCGCCCTGAGCGTGGACCAGGTCTTCGACTCCGCGGCGTTCCTGATCAACGGCCCCAAGGCGTGGGACCTGCACCTGGTCAACGACTGGATCATTACCGACCAGAACCGGACCTACCGCACCGAGCTACGCAACGGCGTGCTCATCCACTACGTGATCCCCGCCGACTTCAAGGGTCCGGCCCCGGACGCCACCTTCACCCTGTCCCGGCTGGAGCTGATCGCCACCATGACCGGAAGCAAGGACATCGTGAAGGAGATCCAGGCCGGCGCGATCAAGGTCAGCGGCGACCCGGCCAAGCTGAAGCAGTTGAAGGACGTCATGGACAAGCCCGACCCGAACTTCAACATCGTCACCCCGTAGTACTCCGCGCGGTGGAATGCCGCGGCGTGACGGGAGTTACCGGGGGCGTCACGCCGCGACACACATGAATAGATGTGGGGGTTACAGCGTTCCCGTTGTGGCCATGAGTCGGCTCATGGCCCACCCTGGCCCACGGTCTCGGTGTGCCCGAGTGACGCGGGCCCGACCGGGTCAGTGTGCGCGCTGGGTGTCGATGCGTTCGGTCGGCCGCTCGGATTCGGCTGCCACGGCGGCGCGTTCGACCGTCATCAAGCTCTCGGAGTGGTGTTCGGCGTAGTACTTGGCGGCACCGCCGTTGAGCCCGAACAGCGATTTGCTCCACAGCAGCCAGATCACCGCCGCCAGGTTGACGATCAGCGCCGCCGCCCGCAGAAAGGTGATCTTCTCGGTGAGTTCGTAGATCTCCAGCGGCAGGAAGATGCTGGTCGCGATGACCGCGAAGTACTCGCCCCAGCGCTTGACCAGCCAGAGGCCCACCGCCTCGGTGAGCTGGATCGCGGCATAGGCGAACAGCGCCACCGCGACCCAGGTGAGCACGGTGGGGGAGAAGGTGAACGCTTTGTCGATGCCCTTGATGATCTTGGAATGGTCAGGGTTGAAACCGATCTGGTCGGCCAGCTGGCGGATGAGCGGAAGATCCTTGTCCCAGTTGGCCTTCCAGTGCTGGCGCGAACCGCGCAGCTTCAGCACGCCCGCGCCCAGCAGGATCAGCACCAGGGCCCGGCCGATGCGCTCGGCCGCCAGCAGGCGCATGATGATCCGGTCGCGCAGTAGATGCCCGCGCGGCACCTCGGGCGCGTCGTCGGCCGGACCGCTGCGACGCGGCTCGCCCGGCACGAAATCCCCGCAGCGCAGGCAGCGCCAGGATTCACCCGCCGGGGTGGCGACGTGGAGGCGTGCCGCGAGCTCGGGCTCGGTGGGGGCGTAGGTCTCGTGCCCGCGGGCAGCGCAGGTCCACAGACTGAAGTCCATGCGCGTGAGCGTAACCGGTGGGCGGGCGCCGAGGGGTGTCTCAGCGTGCCGCGAGGGATGTCTCGGCGCGCTGCGACGGAGGTCTCAGCCCGCGGCCAGTGCGCGCAGCTGATCCAGATAGGTCCGGGTGCGCGGATCGCCGGGGAAGCGCTCGATCATCTCCCGCGCCGTCTCACCCGCGATCCACATGAGCGAGGGCAGCGAGCGGCGTTTGCCGGCGAAGGCCCGCACCCCCTCGTCCAGGGCGAGCTCCAGATTGCGATCGCGGATGGCGACCACGGCCAGCGTCAGGTGCGCCTCGGCGACCCGCATGGGTTTGCGGATGCTGCCGTCGGGGCGGGTGGAGGTCAAGATCACCTGCCGGGCATAGTTTTCCGCCAGCCGGTCCTCCCCGGCTACCCGGCAGCAGTCCATGGCGTAGAAGTCGAACTTCTGCGGATCGACCACGAAGTGATTGTCCAGATCGGACGGATGCTCGATGGTGTCCAGGATCGAACGGCCCTGGGCGAGTGCCTTTTCCACCTCGCGGCGGTCACCGAGCCGCGCCCACGCCTTGGCGCGCTGTGCGGCCAGCTGGACGCCGACACCCAAGTGGTCGGTGGTGCCGTACGCGGCCTCGGCGGTCTCGATGGCGCCCCGGTAGTTGGCCTGCGTGAGTGCGAACCAGGCGGCCATTTCGGCTCCCCAGCCGATGATTTCGGCGTGCTCGGCCTCCTGGCCGAGGGAGAGCGCGGCCCGGCGGGTCGCCTCGGCGGCGGTGCGCCAGCCGAGATCGTAATCGACGCAACCGACCAGCAGCGCAACCCATCCGGCCAGCACCAGGACTTCCCGATGCTGCGCGAGAGTCAAGCGACCGTCCAGTAGCGAAGTGATGCGCCGCAGCCACGCCGTGCCCTCGGCGTGCAACTCGTGCGGATCGGCGCACGGATACTCCGAACACAGCCGATCAGCGGTGATGCGAACGGCATCGAGCGTAGAGGCGGACACATCGGACATACGTAGCCGCCCAATGAATTCCAGCGTGTCCATCCCCGTGGCCGAGAGCATCTCGTCGTCCCGATTGGGGCGCGCCTTGGGAAAGAAGGCGGCCGTCACCGTATCGAAAGCCGCCGCGATGATCGGAGCGTAGAAATCGTCCGGCCGCGATTCCCCGGACTCCCAGCGCCGCCAGTTGCGCAGAAGTGTGCTGTCCGTTGGCAAATTGTGGCTCGATTTGCCCCGCATGGCACGGACCGCATCCGCTTGAGACCACCCCCGAGTATCACGTTCGGCACGCATTCGGACGGCCCAGACAGGTCGATCGTCACCGGCGGACACGCTCTGTAGTATCTCACCAGTTAACGAAGGATGGACCCGGATAGGGCATCTCGATGTCAGTGGGTTGACATCTGCAATTGCATTCGTGATTACGCCAAACTGTTCAACAGGGCACATTCATGACAGCGATCCCCAATCCAACGGAGGTTCGGGTGGAAGCGTTGATCTATGGGTACGTGCGTGACGATCTGGCCGACGGCCGCAGCGAAGAGCTGGAGAACGCCATGTGCGTGCTCGCTCAGTCCGCCGGCCTCTGCTTCGCCGCCACGTTCCATGAATCGACCCCCGGCGACGGCACCGCCTTCGCGGAGCTGACGGCCGAACTCAAGCGTGCCGATGCCCACCACGTGGTGGTGCCGTCGCTCGATCACCTTGCGGGGCAGACCATTCCGCGCGACCTTCTGATCGCGAAGCTGGCCCACGAGGCCTCCGTCAAGATCTGGGCCGTCGAGCACTAGCCGTCGAAACGAACGCCGCACCTGCGCGTGAACGCAGGTGCGGCAATGGATTCGGTGCCGGGGGCCCGGTGTCAGAGACCGAAGCCGCCCCGTCCGCGGCGGCGCAGGTACTTCTCGAACTCGGCCGCGATGGCGTCACCGTCGATCTTGGCCATGGCGTCGTTGATGTCGACCTCGGCATCGCCGCGCTCCTCGAGCGAGCGCACGTACTCGGCGATCTCCTCGTCGCCGGCGGTCATCTCGTTGACCGCGCCCTCCCACTCCTCGGCCTGCTCGGGCAGACCGCCGAGCGGCACCTCGACATCGAGGACGTCCTCGACCCGGTGTAGCAGGGCGATGATGGCCTTGGGGTTGGGCGGCTGGGAGACGTAGTGCGGCACCGCCGCCCAGAAGGAGATGGCCGGGACGCCCGCGCGCACGCACGCGTCCTGCAGCACTCCGGTAATACCGGTCGGTCCCTCGTAACGGGTCTGCTCCAGGTTGAAGCGCTCCGCGGCTTCCTTGTTGTAAGCGGTCCCGGTGACCGGAACCGGCCGGGTGTGCGGGGTATCGGCCAGCAGCGCGCCCAGGATCACCACCGTGGACACCCCGAGCTGCTCGACGAATTCGAGGATGTCGTTGCAGAAGCTGCGCCAGCGCATATTCGGTTCGACGCCCCGCAGGAGCACGACGTCCCGATCGCTGCCCGGGGGCGAGCAGACCGACAGCATGGCCGAGGGCCACTGGATCTCGCGGGTCACCCCGTCCACCTGCCGGACCGTCGGCCGGTTCACCTGATAGTCGTAATAGTCCTCGGAGTCGAGCTCGGCCAGCGGCTGCGCGTCCCAGATCAGTTCCAGATGCTCGACCGCGCCACTGGCGGCATCGGCGGCATCGTTCCAGCCTTCGAAGGCGGCCACGAGCACCGGATCCCGCAGCGTAGGCAGGTCCGATTCGGGTGGCACCGGGGATTCACTGGCGTTCACCCGGTCAGCCTACGGTGTGCGTAGACGCAGTGTGCATGCGACGCGCAATGTAGGAGTCGGGGTAGCACCGCACACCGACGCAGGGATTGTCGGCGTCTCCCACTACTCTTGAGTACATGTCTGTACGCAGCCGCGCCGAATTCGACACCACCCTCTTGGACACGCTCAGACGGCGTGTCGTGATCGGGGACGGTGCGATGGGCACGATGCTGCAGGCCGCGGATCTCACTCTCGACGACTTCCGCGGCCTCGAGGGATGCAACGAAATCCTCAACGACACCCGCCCCGACGTGCTGCGCCACATCCACCGGGCCTACTTCGAGGCCGGCGCCGACGCCGTCGAGACCAATACCTTCGGGTGCAACCTGCCCAACCTGGCCGACTACGACATCGCCGACCGGATTCGCGACCTGTCCGAGCGCGGCACCCGCCTCGCCCGCGAGGTGGCCGACGAGATGGGACCGTCCGCCGACGGGACTCCCCGGTACGTGCTGGGTTCCATGGGCCCGGGCACCAAGCTGCCCACCCTGGGTCACGCGCCCTACGCCGCCCTGCGCGACGCCTACAGCGAGGCCGCGCTCGGCATGCTCGACGGCGGCGCCGACGCCATCCTCATCGAGACCTGCCAGGACCTGCTGCAGGTCAAGGCCGCGGTCACCGGCAGTCACCGGGCCATGGACCAGGCCGGGCGCCGGATCCCGATCATCACGCACGTGACCATGGAGACCACCGGCACCATGCTGGTCGGCTCCGAGATCGGCGCGGCGCTGACCGCGCTCGAGAAGCTCGGCATCGACATGATCGGGCTGAACTGCGCCACCGGTCCGGACGAGATGAGCGAGCATCTGCGGCATCTGTCCAAGCACGCGCAGCTGCCGGTGTCGGTCATGCCGAACGCCGGTCTGCCGATCCTCGGTGCGAACGGCGCGGAGTACCCGCTCACGCCGGAGGAGCTGGCGGTCGCGCTGAGCCAGTTCGTCTCCGAGTTCGGTTTGTCGCTGGTCGGCGGCTGCTGCGGCACCACGCCCGAGCACATCCGGCAGGTGGCCGAGGCGGTGCGCGAGGTCCAGCAGGCCAAGCGGGATCCGGTGCACGAGCCGAGCGTGTCGTCGATCTACAGCTCGGTGCCGTTCGAACAGGACGCCTCGGTCCTGATGATCGGTGAGCGCACGAATGCCAACGGCTCCAAGGCTTTCCGGGACGCCATGCTGGCCGGCGACTGGCAGAAGTGCCTGGACATCGCCAAGGATCAGACCCGCGACGGCGCCCACATGCTGGACCTGTGCGTGGACTACGTGGGCCGCGACGGCACCGCCGACATGACCGAGCTGGCCTCCCGGCTGGCGACCGCGTCCACCCTGCCGATCATGCTGGACTCCACCGAAGCCCCGGTGCTGAAGGCCGGTTTGGAGCACCTGGGCGGGCGCTGCGCCATCAACTCGGTGAACTACGAGGACGGCGCGGGGCCGGATTCGCGGTTCCAGCAGACCATGGCGCTGGTCGCCGAACACGGTGCGGCCGTGGTGGCGCTGACCATCGACGAGGAGGGTCAGGCGCGCACCGCCGAGAAGAAGGTGGAGATCGCCGAGCGACTCATCGCCGACATCACCGGCAACTGGGGGCTCGACGAGTCCGACATCATCATCGACACGCTGACCTTCACCCTGGGCACCGGCCAGGAGGAGTCCCGGCGCGACGGCATCGAAACCATCGAGGCCATCCGCGAACTCAAGAAGCGGCACCCGAATGTGCAGACCACGCTGGGTCTTTCGAACATCTCCTTCGGCCTGAACGCGGCCGCGCGGCAGGTGCTCAACTCGGTGTTCATGAACGAATGCGTCGAGGCGGGCCTGGATTCGGCCATCGTGCACGCCTCGAAGATCCTGCCCATGTCGCGGATTCCGGAGGAGCAGCGGCAGACGGCGCTGGATCTGGTCTACGACCGGCGCACCGAGGACTACGACCCGCTGCAGAAGCTGATGGCGCTGTTCGAGGGCGTGTCGGCGGCCTCGTCGAAGGCGTCGCGGGCCGAGGAACTGGCGGCGCTGCCGCTGTTCGAGCGGCTCGAGCGGCGCATCGTGGACGGCGAGAAGGCCGGTATGGACGCCGATCTGGATGCCGCCATGGCCGAGGTGCCGCCGCTGCAGATCATCAACGAGACGCTGCTGGCGGGCATGAAAACCGTTGGCGAGCTGTTCGGTTCGGGGCAGATGCAGCTGCCGTTCGTGCTGCAGTCGGCCGAGACCATGAAGGCCGCGGTCGCCTACCTGGAACCGCACATGGAGGCCACCGACGATTCCGGCAAGGGTCGCATCGTGCTGGCCACCGTCAAGGGCGACGTGCACGACATCGGCAAGAACCTGGTGGACATCATTCTGTCCAACAATGGCTACGAGGTCGTGAATCTCGGTATCAAGCAACCGATTTCGACGATCCTGGATGCCGCCGTGGACAAGAAGGCCGATGTCATCGGCATGTCCGGGCTGCTGGTGAAGTCCACCGTGGTCATGAAGGAGAACCTCGAGGAGCTCAACGGCCGCGGTGTCGCGGAGCAGTTCCCGGTGCTCCTGGGCGGCGCGGCACTGACCCGCGCGTACGTGGAGAACGACCTCACCGCGGTCTACGACGGCGAGGTGCACTACGCGCGCGACGCCTTCGAGGGCCTGCGGCTGATGGACGAGATCATGACCCTCAAGCGTGGCGGCGCGGCCGACCCGGATTCTGCCGAGGCCATCGCCGCCCGCGCGAAGGCCGCCGAGCGCAAGGCCCGGCACGAGCGGTCCAAGCGGATCGCCGAGCAGCGC
Organism: Nocardia sp. NPDC059228; assembly: GCF_042754245.1. Classification (NCBI taxonomy): domain Bacteria; kingdom Bacillati; phylum Actinomycetota; class Actinomycetes; order Mycobacteriales; family Nocardiaceae; genus Nocardia; species Nocardia sp. NPDC059228. The sequence goes on from NZ_JBHZAL010000004.1 coordinate 206,072, forward strand.
AAGGCCGCCGAGGTGCCGGTCGAGGTGCCCGAGCGCTCGGATGTGGCCGCGGAGCTGCCGGTGCCGACGCCGCCGTTCTGGGGTTCGCGCATCGTGAAGGGCCTGTCGGTCAACGAGTACTCGAGCCTGCTCGACGAGCGGGCGCTGTTCCTGGGTCAGTGGGGCCTGCGCGGCCAGCGCGGCGGCGAGGGACCTTCGTACGAGGAGCTGGTGGAGACCGAAGGCCGTCCGCGCCTGCGGTATTGGCTGGACCGGCTGACCGCCGAGGGTGTGCTGCAGCACGCCGCGGTGGTGTACGGCTATTTCCCGGCCGTGTCCGAGGGCGACGATGTGATTGTTCTCACCGAGCCGAATCCCGATGCGCCGGAACGCTTCCGGTTCACATTCCCGCGTCAGCAACGCGACCGGTTCCTCTGCATCGCGGATTTCATTCGCTCACGCGAGTACGCGAAGCAGACCGGGCAGGTGGATGTGCTGCCGTTCCAGCTGGTCACCATGGGTAAGCCCATTGCCGACTTCGCCAATGTGCTGTTCGCGGGCGACAATTACCGCGACTATCTCGAGGTGCACGGCATCGGTGTGCAACTCACCGAGGCACTCGCCGAGTTTTGGCACCGCCGGATTCGGGAAGAGCTCACACTGGAAGGACATTCGGTCGCCGACGAGGATCCCGCCGATGTGTTGGACTACTTCAAACTCGGATACCGTGGCGCACGGTACTCGTTCGGCTATGGTGCCTGCCCGGATCTCGAGGATCGGGCAAAACTCGTGGAACTACTGGACGCCGGCCGGATCGGAGTGATCTTGTCCGAGGAGTTGCAACTGCATCCGGAGCAGTCCACGGATGCGTTCGTGCTGCTGCATCCGGAAGCCAAGTACTTCAACGCTTAGTATTTTCACCAGATTTCCGGGCTTTCGCGCAGAGTTGCAGGGGTGCTCGGCCGCGAAAGCCAGCAGGAGGGGCACAACCACATGAGCGCAGACCGGCTGATTGCGGGGCGGTACCGGCTAACGGATCCGATCGGCACCGGTGCTATGGGGGTCGTGTGGCGCGCGACCGATGTTCGGCTGCGGCGCACGGTCGCGGTCAAGCAATTGCTGCTGACACCGGGGCTGACCCGGTCGCAGGCCGTCGAGGCCAGGATGCGGGCGATGCGTGAGGGGCGCATCGCGGCGCGACTGCATCATCCCAACGCCGTCACCGTGTTCGACGTGGCGGAGGAGGACGGACAGCCCTGGCTCGTCATGGAATACGTGGACGCCGTCAGCCTGGCGGCGCTCATGCGGGAGAAGGGGCGACTCGAGCCGGTCGAGGTGGCGCGGATCGGGGCCAAGGTGGCCGAGGCGCTGGCCGCGGCCCACAAGGCCGGGATCGTGCACCGGGATGTCAAGCCCGCCAATATCCTGGTGGCCGACGACGGAACGGTGAAGATCACCGACTTCGGCATCTCGCGAGCCACCGGGGACGTGACCGTCACCTCCACGGGGTTCCTGGCGGGCACGCCCGCCTACCTGTCGCCGGAGGTGGCGCGGGGCGAGAACCCGGAGCCCACCTCCGACGTGTTCGCCCTGGGCTCAACGCTTTACGCGGCGGTCGAGGGGAAGCCGCCCTTCGGTGAGGGCGACAACCCCCTGGCGGTGCTGCACTCGGTGGCGCGCGCCCAGGTGCCGCCGCCGACCCATGCCGCCGCGCTCGCGCCGGTGCTGATGGACCTGCTCGCGGCCGAGGGCGCGGACCGGCCGACGATGGTGCAGGCGGCGGAACGGCTGCAGGCGGTGGCGGAGGGGCGGGCCCCGGCCGTGCCGATCCAGCAGACCAAGGTGCTGCCCGCGAGGAGTGCCGCTGCCGCCGTGGACGGTTCGGCCGCCACAACGGTGATGTCGACCTCGCGCAGCGGCGCGCCCAGCAATGCCACCGACGCCACCGTGCACGTCGACATGGCCCGGGACGTGTCGCCGCCGCGCGGGACGGTGCCGGGCACGCCGCCGCCGGGCGCGACCGGGGGAGCGAAAACCGGTGGCGCGGACCGGAATCCGCGGCGGCTGGTGCTGGTGGCGGCCGGTGTGGTGGCCGCGCTCGTCGCGGCCGTCGTGATCGCCATGTCGGTCAGCCACAACAGCGGTGGCGGCAACCAGCCGCTGGCGAACAACGGCAGCTCGGTCACAGCGGGGGCCTCGCCGATTCCGGCGACCTCCCCGGACAATATGGGCCAGGCCGACGGCGGCACCCAGCAGCCCACGCGCACCGGCGAGGCGGGTGCGGCCACCCACGCGCCGACCACCACGCCCGCGCCGACTTCGTCGGTGGCACCCACCTCCTCGGCCCGGCCGAGCACGACCACCGTGCCGCCGTCGTCGACCACAGCGTTCGGCCCGCCGCCCGCCGCCTCGGTGACCTCGTTCATCCAGGGCTACTACGCCATGCTCCCGGGCAATGTTGGTGGCGCGTGGTCGATGCTGTCGCCCGGCTACCAGTCCTCCACGGGCGGCTACAACGCGTATGCGCAGTTCTGGGGCGGCATCTCGTCGGTGAGCGTGGGCGCGGTCACGCCCAACGGCGACAACCGGGCGGTGGTGGCGCTGACCTATGTGTCCAAGAACGGGCAGGTGTCCACCGAGAACCGGTGGATCCAGGTCGACTCCTCGACCGGGCACCTGATGATCGCGGCCTCGGGTCTGTGACCGGTCCCCGATAGGCTGAACCGGCTCCGCCCCGCGGCGGAGCCGGTTTTTGGTTCAGGTGGTGTGGAAGGAGTTCGAGTCGGTGGCGCGGTTGGACGCGGTGTTGTGGGACATGGACGGAACGCTGCTGGACTCGGAAAAGCTCTGGGACATGGCATTGCGCGAACTGGCCGGCGAGTACGGGCGGGAGCTGACCGACACGGTCCGGCACGCGCTGATCGGCGCGTCCGGCCCGAACGCTTTCCGGATTCTGTTCGACGGCTTGGGTATCGAGCACACCCCCGAGGCCGTCGCCACGGCCTCGGACTGGATGGAGCGGCGGGTCACCGAACTGTTCCACGGCCCGGTGCCCTGGCGTCCCGGCGCGCGTGAAGCGCTGGAAATGCTGCAGGCCGCGGGCATCCCGATGGCCCTGGTCACCAACACCAAGCGCTCGCTGACGGAGTACGGCCTGAACACCATCGGCCGCGAGTTCTTCGGCGCCACCGTCTGCGCCGATGAGGTACCCCACGGCAAGCCCGCCCCGGACGTCTACCTCCGAGCCGCCGAACTCCTCGGCGTCGCACCGGAAAACGCGGTCGCCATCGAGGATTCGCCCACCGGCTCGATCGCCGCCCAGGCCGCCGGCTGCGCGCTCCTGGTGGTGCCGTGCGAGGTCGCGGTCCCGGACGCCCCGGGCCGAACCTTCCGCGAGAGCCTGGTCGGGCTGACCATGACCGACCTCGGCGATCTCGTCCCCGCCGGAATCGGCTGACTCCGAACACCATGACCCCGCCGGGGTTCCCATTCGTCCAAGGCCGCGGGTCGTTCGTCGCCTAGCCTGCGGGTATGGAGAGCGTGCTGGCGTTGCTGCGGGGTGTGTGCACCGGGCTGCCCGAGGTGACCGAGCGGGTCAGTCACGGGGAGCCGTGCTGGTTCGCGGGCGGGAAGAAGATGTTCGTGATGTTCGCGGATCATCATCACGACGAGCGGGTCGGATTCTGGTGTGCGGCACCGGCGGGGGTGCAGGAGGAGTTGGTGGCCGCTGAGCCGGAGCGGTTCTTCCGGCCGCCGTATGTGGGGCATCGCGGATGGCTCGGCGTGTATCTGGATACGGCCGTGGAGTGGGACGAGATCGGGGAGATCGTCGAGGACGCCTATCGGGTGGTGGCCGCGAAACGGCTTGTGGCGGAGCTGGATCGGCGGATGGCGTCCGAGTGACGAGAACCGGCCCGCCGGTATCGCCGGGCCGGTTCATGCTTTCCGGGATCAGCGCAGGGGGCCGAAGAAGACCTGGAGGTCGCGGGCGAGGTGGGCGGGGGCCTCCATCGCCGGGAAGTGCAGGCCGCGTTCGAATTCGGTCCAGTGGGCGTCGGCGGGGGCGGGGACGACGCGGCGGACGGTCTCGTCAGCGCCGAAGATGGCGAAGCCCTGCGGGACCGACGGGGGAGCGCCCCATTCGGTGGAGTGGGACTGCTCGTAGAGGGTGTGGGCGGCCGACGCGCCGGAGCCGGTGAACCAGTAGAGGCTGACGGTGGTGAGGAGTTGGTCGCGGTCGATGGGGAAGTCGGTCCACGCCTCGAATCTCTCGGCGATCCAGGCCAATTGGAGCAGGGGGGAGTCGACCAGGCCGTAGCCGATGGTCTGGGGGCGGGAATTCTGGATGGCCAGGTAGCCGGAACCCTCGCGGCGGAAGGTGTCCATCCGATCCAGGATGACCTTGTCGATCGGGTCGTTGGGATCCAGGCCGTCGGCCAGACCGGGCAGGAACGTCGCGACATTGGCGGCGGTGAGCGGGTCGGTGACCACATGGATGCCGGTGACGTGCTCAGGGTCCAGGGCTGCGACCAGGCCCGAGACGCCGCTGCCGACATCGCCGCCGTGCACGCCGTAGCGGTCGTACCCCAGGCGGGCCATGAGTTCGATCCACGCGCGGGCGGCGCGGGCCATGGTCCAGCCGACGGCGCTCAGCGGCGTGGACAGGGTGTAGCCGGGCAGGGACGGGGCGATCACATGGAAGGCCGGGCCCTCGGCCGGGTCGGTGAGCAGGCCGATGAGGCCCATGAACTCGGCGATCGAGCTGGGGAATCCGTGGGTGATCAGCAGCGGCCGGGCATCGGGGCGCTCGGAACGGACATGCAGGAAGTGGATGTGCTGGCCGTCGATCTCGGTGGTGAACTGGGGGAAGGTATTGAGCGCGGCTTCCTGTGCGCGCCAATCGAATTCGGTGCGCCAATAGTCGGCCAGCTCGCGCAGGGCGGTTTCGGTGATGCCGCGCTCCCAGCCGGTGCCGGGCAGCTGGGCGGCCCAGCGGGCGCGGTCCAGGCGGTCGTGCAGATAGTCCAGGTCGGACTGGGGGACGTCGAGGGTGAAGGGACGAATCTCGGTGCTCATCAGGCTGTTCCGTTCACTGGGGAGAGCCTCGCCGGAGGCTCTTCGTCTTTCGCTCGACACCACGGTATGGACCATTGCGGAACAGTTCGTTCCGCAATGCGCGGATACCATCGAGAAATGCTGGAAACCTCCGCCCGCCTGCTGCGGCTGCTGTCGCTGCTGCAATCCCGGCGCGACTGGACCGGGGCCGAACTCGCCGCACGGCTCGAGGTCACCCCGCGCACGATCCGCAAGGACATGGATCGGCTGCGTGAGCTCGGCTATCCGGTGGCGGCGCGGCCCGGCGTGGACGGGGGATACCGGCTCGGGACCGGTGGCGCGCTGCCGCCGCTGCTGCTCGACGATGACGAAGCTGTCGCGGTGGCCGTCGGATTACGCACCGCCGCAAGCGGTTCGGTCCTCGGCATCGAGGAGACGTCGCTGCGCGCGCTGACGAAACTGCAGCAGATCCTGCCGTCACGGCTGCGGCACCGGGTCAGTGCCTTCCAGAACGCGCTGCCGGTTCCGATGCGCGGGCCCCGGGTCGGCGCCGACACGCTGATCGCCATCGCCGCCGCGTGCCGCGACCACGAACGCCTGCGGTTCGACTATCGGACCCACTCGGGCGCATCCTCCCGGCGTGTGGTCGAGCCGTACCGTCTCGTCAACCACCGCCAGCGCTGGTACCTGCTGGCGTGGGATCTCGACCGCGGCGACTGGCGGACCTTCCGCGCCGACCGCATGGACCCGCGCCCACCGGCCGGACCGCGCTTCATTCCGCGTCCCCTGCCGCCCGACGCCGAGATCGCGTCCTATGTCGAACGCGGAATCGGCTCGGCGACGTGGCGTTTCCGTGCCCGCGTGATCGTGCACGCCCCCGCCGCTCACGTCCGCGCGCGCATCCCGATCCCCATCGACATCGAGGAACTCGGCGACAACCGCTGCGCCTTCGAACCCGGCTCCGACCACCCCGAAATGCTCGCCCTCTACCTGGGTCTGCTGGACGCCGACTTCGACATCGTCGATTCCCCCGATCTGGTCGCGGCCCTGCGCACCCTGATCGACCGCTACCAGCGTGCCGTCGGCACAGCCGGCCGAGCGACCGCCCGCGACCGTGCTGACCGCCCGCGACCGTGCTGACCGCCCGCGACCGTGCTGACCGCCCGCGATAGTGCTGACCGCCCGCGATAGTGCTCGTCCAGCACGGGCACCGGATCCAGTTCCGACACCTGATGCCCCGCATTGCAGTGATCGGTGAGATCCTTCCCGTCCCGCGCCTGCACCACCCGCAGCTCATCCACGCAATCGATCAGTGACTCGGCAACTTTCGCCGCATGCCGATACCCCGGCGCATCCCGATCGGCGACCACCCACACCCGATGCGCACCCCGCAGCCATTCGGCATGCTCCCGATGCCACCCGTTCGCCCCGCCCGCATTGCAGGTGGCGGTCAACCCGGCACGCGTGGCAGTGAGCACGTCCGCCTCACCCTCGCAGACGACGATGTCACGGCCGTCCTCCACGGCGTCGATCACCTCGGGCAAATGGAACGGAAGCCGCTCGAATCCGCCGTACTCCCAACCGGTTTCGGTCCGGCGCTGCTGATAGAAGCTCTTCACGTACCCCTGTCGATGCAGCGTCCGAACCCGGAACACACACCCCGCCGGACTGCCATCCGGCCACCGGTAGATATACGCCGCCACCCGCCGCGACCGCCCGATCGGCGGACCGAAGTCACGCTTGTGCACCGAAAGTGCCAGCCCCGCAGCCAAAATGGCCCGATCCGCCAGCCCCGTCTCCACCGTCCCCCGCGTCGGTGACCCCCGCCGCTCCGCCGGGGCGTCGAACAGGTCCCGCACCCGCAGCCCGAGCCGCTCCAGCACCTCCTCATCCGAACACCCGGCGAAACACCGGACGACCGTCCGCTGGCGCTGCAGGCTGTACACGACCCCCAGCGACGGCCGATGCCGCCGCCCATCCGCCTCGTGCACCGGACACAGGTAGGTAGTCCACTCGGTGCCGCGCCTCCCCGGCCCGGACACCCGATTCAGCGCCCGGTTGATGGTCTCCCACGATCCCTGACTGCCCATCACGCCGGTCCTCTCAACTACCGGTGTACCCCGTTGAGCAGCGTTGTCAACCGTCATGAATCCGGTTGTAGCGCAACCGGAATCAACCGCCCGATATCCGCGTCGCCCTGGCGCGGGATGGACTCTCCCGGGCGGTGGATATCGGCTGATCCGGATGGCGTGGGGTAGCCGGAGTCGATGGCGGCCGCCACGAAGCGGACGACCGGTACTGCATGAAACCTGCTGGGGCGCAGGAATGGTGAGAATTCACAATCGGAGTGGAACTCGGGCGTGTCGGGCGTTCGGGCGGCAAGAATGGACCGCATGGTTGCGGTCGGGGGTCGGGCAAACTCGTGGGAAGCCGATGCGGCGGCGGGCGGGGGCCCGGTGCCGGGAGTGGATGTCGGGAAGTATCCGCTGGACTCGCCCGGGAGTGCGGCGTGGCTGGCGGCGGTGGGCGAGGCGCGGGCCGAGCTGGCCGCGGATGGATGCTGCGTGCTGCGCGGGTTCATCAGGCCCGAGCTGCTGAATACCTTGCGTGGCGAGGGGGTGGCGTTGGCTCCGCACGCGTATTACACCGTGGAGGACGTCAACGCCTACAACATTCCCCTCGATGCCGATCTACCGCCGGACCATCCGGGGCGGATCGTGCTGCACCGCGGGAACGCGTTCGTGGCAAGGGATCTCATTCCCGCGGACGCGCTGATCCACCGGCTGTACACCGACCGCCGGTTCCAGCGGTTCGTGGCGGACTGCTTCGGGCTGGCCGAGCTCCACGAGTACACCGACCCGCTGGCGGGGTTGTGCCTCAATGTGGTCGCGCCGGGAATGTCGCATCCGTGGCATTTCGATACCAACGAGTTCACCGTCAGCATGCTCACGCAGGAGCCGGAACGCGGTGGGGTGTTCGAGTACTGCCCGAACATCCGGTCGCGGGAGGCGGAGCACCTCGCGGATGTGCGGGACGTGCTGACGGGGCAGGGGGAGCGGTTCGTCCGGCGGCTGGAGTTGCGGCCGGGGGATCTGCAGCTGTTCCAGGGGAGATTCTCGTTGCACCGGGTCGCGCCCGTAGGCGGGACGGTGCAACGGCATTCGGCGATCTTCGCCTACAGCGACACCCCGGGACTGATCGGCACCGCCGAGCGGACCCGGCAGCTGTTCGGGCGGGTACTGCCGGATCATCTGGCCGTCGGTGAGGTCCGCGGCGATCGACTGCTCGACTGAGAGGGAACAGCTCGTGCCGGTTTCGTTACACAGCTCCACCGGAAAAGCCTCGTTCGACCACATCTACGACCGCCCCGATCCACGCGAGTATTACGCGCGCATGGCCGAATTGGATTACCAGATACCGGAATTGGCCAAACCGCATTTCCAGCGGCTACTCGCGGAATATCGGTCGGCCACCGGCATCGCCACCCCCGCGGTCCTCGACATCGGCTGCTCCTACGGCGTGAACGCGGCCCTGCTGCGCCTGGACACCACCATGACCGACCTGGCCGGACGGTACCGCGGCCGCGACAGCGACGACACCGCCGCGCTCATCGATCGCGACCGGCAGCTGCTGCACACCCGCGATCAGCTCCCCGGCGTCCGCTTCATCGGCATGGACGCCTCCCGCCCCGCTCTCGACTACGCCGGCGCCGCCGGCTTCCTCCAGGACGTCGTGCACGCCGACCTGGAGTCGGGCGACCCCACCGAGGCCCAGCGCCGCACCCTCGCCGCCGCGGACCTGGTCATCTCCACCGGCTGCGTCGGCTACGTCTCCGAACGCACCCTGCTGCGGGTGGCCCGCGCCCACGGCGGAAAACTGCCCTGGATGGCACATTTCGTGCTGCGCATGTTCTCCTTCGACCCCATCGCCGCTCACCTGGAGACCCTCGGCTATCACACCGAACGCGCACCCGGCGTGTTCCGCCAGCGGCGCTTCGCCTCCGCGGACGAGCAGGCGCGGGTACTGAACACCCTGGCGGACAGCGGAATCGATCCCGCCGGCGCCGAATCCGACGGGTGGCTCTACGCCCAGCTGTATCTGTCGCGGCCGAAAGTCAGCGTCGCGACCGAACAATGAATCGCGTCGCACATCGAATTCACATCCCGGATTCACCTGAAAACTCCCCGCGATTGTTACGGTGAATCGGTGGCACCAGCGAAGATCGTAATTGTCGGCGGTGGTTTCGCGGGCGTCGAGTGCGCCCGATATCTGGAACGCCGAGTGCGGCCCGACGAGGCGTTCATCCAGCTCGTCTCGCCGGACGCCGGACTGCTGTACCTCCCGCTGCTACCGCAGGTCGCCTCCGGCACCCTCAACCCTCGGTCGGTCTCGGTGTCCCTGCGCCGGATCCTGCGCCGCACCGAGGTGGTGCCGGGCATGGCGGTCGGGGTGGACCACGACGCCCGGCGGGTGGTGGTGCGCCGATCCACCGGCCGCGAAACCGCCCTCGAGTACGACCATCTCGTCCTGGCCCCGGGCTCCATCACCCGGGTGCTGGACGTGCCCGGGCTCAAGGAGCACGGCTTCGGTATGAAGACCCTGCCGGAGGCCATGTACCTGCGCGACCATGTGCTGCGGCAACTGGACGTCGCCGCGCTGCGCGGCGGGCTGGACGCGGACCGGGAGCGGCTCAACTTCGTCACCATAGGCGCGGGCTACGCCGGGACCGAGACCGCCGCGGTCCTGAACAAGGTCTGCCACGCCGCCGCCAAGCGCTTCTTTCCCGAAACCGAACGCGGCATGGTGCGGTGGCACCTGGTCACCCACGGCGACCGCATCATGCCGGAGCTGGGCGAGCGGCTCGGCGCGGAGGCGAAAAGGATTCTGGCCGAACGCGGAATCGAACTCATCTCCGGAGCGTCGGCGGCGGAGGTGACGGCCAACGGGGTGAAACTCACCAATGGGCGATTCATCCCCTCCCGCACCGTGCTGTGGACCGCCGGCGTCACCCCGAGCCCGCTGGCAGGGCACCTCGGCGCGGAAACCGACAAGGGACGCATCATCGCGCACGCCGACCTCTCTGTTCCCGGGCTGGAGGGCGTGTGGGCCATGGGTGACGCCGCCGCCGTCCCTGATTTGACCGACGGCGTCGACAAGGTGTGCGCGCCCACCGCCCAGCACGCCATCCGCCAGGGCCGGCACCTGGGCAAGAACCTGCTGGCGACCTTGCGTGGCGGACGATCCGAACCCTACCGGCATCCGGATCTCGGCATGGTGGTCGACCTCGGCGGCCGCGACGCGCTGGCCCGCCCGCTCGGCATCGGATTGCGTGGTGTCCCAGCCCAATTCGTGGCACGCAGCTACCACCTGATGGCGCTGCGCACCGTCGTCGCCCGCGCCCGCGTGGCGTTCGACTGGACCGTGCACGGCCTCAGCGGCGACGACTTCCTGCGTATCGGCTACGGCGACTACCAGACCCACACCATCGGCGGATTCGAGCAGTCCGGCTGCTACCTGCGGACCGACGAGGTGCCGCGGGTGCTGAAGGGGCTCGGCGATCCCGGGTGACTCCGCAACCCGCATGAAAACTATTGTGGCGCAGTAAATCCACATCCCGGCCGACCGTGTGGTTTCGGGCGAAAGCCTGGCGCTCGGACGGTTTCGATGACAAGAATGGGTGCTGTGACCGCCAGGGGGACGGTCACGCGTGTGCAAATGCCAGGTTGCCCCTATCCGACGACCCACGAGGACACCCCTTGAGCGACAGCACCTTCGCCTTCGACGAGCAGCTGCCCCGCGTCCCGCTGCCCACCCTGGAGGAGAGCTGCACCCGCTTTCTGCACTGGTGCGCGCCCCTGCTGACCTCCGACGAGTACGCCGCCACCGCGGCCGCCGTCGAGGATCTGCTGCGCCCCGACAGTCCCGCCCGCATCCTGCACGCCGATCTGCAGCGGTTCGACGAGACCCCGGGCGTGGGCAGCTGGCTCGACGAGTTCTGGCCCTCCCGCTACCTGGGCCGCCGCGACCGGATCGCGTTGAATGCGAACTTCTTCTTCCTGTTCCGCGACGACACCGCCCTCGCCTCCTCGACCAGCGCCGACCAGAGCGAGCGCGCCGCCGCCCTCATCGCCGCGACCGTCGGCTACAAGCTGCGCCTGGACAAGGAGGAGATCCCGCCCGCCACCCAGCGCGGCACGCGACTCAATATGGCGCAGAACAAGTTCCTGTTCTCCGAGACGCGCATACCGGACGCGCCGCAGGACACCGTGCGGGCGCCCTACAGCGATGCCTGGCCCGGACCCTCGGACGCCCGCCACATCGTGGTCTTCTACCGCGGCACCATGTTCCGCATGGAGGTCATCGGCCCCGGCGGCGTCCCCTACACCCCCGAGGACCTCGCCGACGGCCTGCGCGCCGTCATGAAGGCCGGTGCGCGCCGCGCCGCCACCAACACCTCGCCCGGGCACCTCACCACGCTCGCCCGCGCCGACTGGGCGCCGGTCTACGCCGCCCTGCGGCCCGCCAATGCCGCCGCCTTCGACACCATCGAGACTGCGCTGTTCTGCGTCTGCCTCGAGGACTTCGCGCCGCGCGACACCCTGCACGCCTGCGACCAGCTGCTGCACGGCGACAGCGGCAACCGCTGGTTCGACAAGTCGGTGTCGTTCATCGTCTTCGCCGACGGCGAAGCGGGCATCAATGTCGAGCACTGCGGCCTGGACGGCACCACCATCCTGTCCTTCGTCGACACCCTGCTCGAGGCGCCGGTGAGCGACCACGCCGAACAGTCGGGCGCGCAGGCGCAGGGCCTGCCCGCCATCGAACCCGTCGAGTTCGTCCTCGGCCCGGAATCCAAGACCGAGATCGCCTCCGCCGCCGCGTCTTTCGCGCAGTACGCCGCCGACAACGCCACCACCACGGTGTCGTTCGACTTCGGCACCAACCGCGCCAAGCGGCTGGGCATCTCCCCGGACGCCTTCGCGCAGCTGAGCTATCAGCTCGCGCACCGCCGCAGCAAGGGGCTCAACGGCGCCACCTACGAATCCATCGCCACCCGCCAGTTCCGCAACGGCCGCACCGAGGCCATGCGCGTGATCACCCAGAAAATGCTCGATTTCGTTGCCGCCATGGAGGATCCGGCCGTGGACCGGGACCGCAAACTGGTGGCCCTGCGCACCGCTGCCGAGGCACACGTGCGCCGCGCCCAGGAATGCCAGCGCGGCGAGGCCCCCGAACAGCACCTGTGGGAACTGCAGTGGATCCAGCGCCGCCGCGGCGAACAGCTCGGCGCCACGGCCCCGATGGCCTTCTACGACAGCCCCGGCTGGACCATCACCCGCGACGACTACCTGAGCACCAGCTCCGCGCCGTCGGTGAACATCCAGTACTTCGGGTTCGGCTCCACCAGCCCCAAGTGCATCGGCATCGCCTACGTGCTGCTGCCCGACCGCTGGAACCTCTACCTGGCCACGCCCAAGCACGTCGCCCAGCAGATGCACGACTTCGCCGAGCAGCTGCGCGGGGCGGTCGCCGAACTCGCCGAACTGCTCACCGTATAACCGATTGCGGGGAGTGTGCGCCCGTCTGAAAGAATCACTCCCCGTGAAATCTTTCGAAGCCCTGTTCGCCGAGCTGCAGGATCGTGCCGCCAACCGCCCCGAGGGGTCGGGCACCGTCGCCGCCCTGGACGCCGGCGTGCATGCGCAGGGCAAGAAGGTGCTCGAGGAAGCCGGCGAGGTCTGGATCGCGGCCGAGTACCAGAGCGATGAGGAACTCTCCGAGGAGATCTCGCAGCTGCTCTACTGGGTGCAGGTGCTGATGGTGGGCCGCGGGCTGCGGCTCGAGGACGTGTACCGACATCTGTGATGCGCCGGTGCGCCGCACGAACGTGCGGCGCACCGTTCGCTCAGCCCCCTGTCGACACGTCTTCCCTCCCCGTTCCGAAAGGACCTCCCATGCTTCGCGTCGCAGTCCCCAACAAGGGCGCACTCTCCGAATCCGCCCTCGCCATCCTGTCCGAGGCGGGCTACCGCAAGCGCACCGACTCCCGTGAGCTGAGCGTGCTGGACCCGGTCAACCAGGTCGAGTTCTACTTCCTGCGGCCCAAGGACATCGCCATCTACGTCGGTTCCGGCGAGCTCGACCTGGGCATCACCGGCCGCGACCTGGCCCTGGATTCCGGTGCGCCCGTGCAGGAACGGCTCGCCCTCGGCTTCGGCCGCTCCACCTTCCGCTACGCCGCCCCGGCCGGGCGCGAATGGAAGGTCGAGGACCTCTACGACAAGCGCATCGCCACCTCCTACCCGAACCTGGTGCTGACGGACCTGGCGAAGCACGGCATCGAGGCCGAGGTCATCCGCCTCGACGGCGCGGTCGAGATCTCCATCCAGCTCGGCGTCGCCGACGCCATCGCCGACGTGGTCGGCTCCGGCCGCACCCTGCGCCAGCACAACCTGGTCGCCTTCGGCGAGTCGCTGTGCTCCTCGGAGGGCGTGCTCATCGAGGCCGAAGGCGCCGACCAGCACGACAAGGCCCGCAACCAGCTCGTCGCCCGCATCCAGGGCGTGGTCTTCGCCCAGCAGTACCTGATGCTGGACTACGACTGCCCCAAGGCGCTGCTCGAGGAGGCGGTCAAGATCACCCCCGGGCTGGAGTCGCCGACCGTGTCGCCGCTCACCGATCCCGAGTGGGTCGCGGTGCGCGCGCTGGTGCCGCGCAAGAACGGCAACGAGCTCATGGACCAGCTCGCGGACCTGGGCGCCAAGGCGATCCTGGCCACCGACATCCGGTCCTGCCGCGCCTTCTGATTCCGGCCGGGTCAGGACGGGCCGGATTCCGGCTCGTCCTCGCCGGACGGGAAAGGCGGTGGGGTGCCGCCGAATTCGGGGCATAGTCGCTTGAAATCGCAGTACTCGCAGAGCCAACTCGGGCTGGGCGGGAACTCCCCGGTCTCGGCGGCGGTCACGATGGCGGCCCACAGCGCCGACAGGATCCGCTCGAAGCGCAGCAGTTCCTCCGGGTCCGGCGCGTAGGTGAGGGTGACGCCGTCGGCGAGGTACATCAGCCGCAGTTCCGCCGGCGCCCGGCCCTGGGTGCGCAGCAGGACCAGGGCATAGAACTTCAGCTGGAACAGGGCCCGGGTCTCGTAGGTGAGGCCCGGGGCGCGGCCGGTCTTGTAGTCGATGACGTGCAGTTCCCCGTCGGCCGAGCGGTCGATGCGGTCCACGATGCCGCGCAATGGCGTGCCGTCGGGGAGGTCGGCCTCGATGAAGGTCTCGCACGACTCCGGATCGAAGCCCGATGGATCCTCCAGCCGGAAGTACACGCCCACCAGCTTGCGCACCTCGGCCAGGAACCCGGGCAGCTCCTCGGCCGGGATCAGCGACTCCACCTCGGGCTGCGACTCGCGCACCCCCGTCCACGCGGGTTCGACGAGAGCGGCCGCGGCCTCGGCATCCCGCTCGGTGGCGGGCAGCCCGAACAGTGCCTCCAGCACGGCGTGCACCACCGTGCCGCGCACCGCCGCTCGCGAGGGCGGTTCCGGAATCCGGTCGATGACCCGCAGCCGGTATTTCAACGGGCACTGCTTGAAATCGATTGCGCGCGAGGGGGATAGGGCGGGGCCACGCGGAGCGAACCGCGCTGTCTCCGGGGTACTGATCACGTCAACCGACATACCTGGCAGGCTAAACGCAGGCACCGACAAGGTGCGGACGAATCCGGCGCAGCACATTCGCGGCGACGCACGACTTCACCACAACCACGCAGAACGGAGATTCATGACGGCCAGACGGACCGGCCCATTCCAGATCGGTGACCGGGTACAGCTGACCGACGCCAAGGGGCGCAAGTTCACGGTGATCCTGGAGGCGGGCAAGGAATTCCACACCCACGCCGGCCACATCAACCACGACGACCTCATCGGCGCCGACGAGGGCTGCGTGGTGAACTCCGCCAAGGGCACCCCCTACCTGGCCCTGCGCCCGCTGCTGACCGACTACGTGCTGTCCATGCCGCGCGGCGCGGCGGTCATCTACCCCAAGGACTCCGCCCAGATCGTCCACGAGGGCGACATGTTCCCCGGCGCGAAGGTCCTGGAGGCCGGCGCCGGCTCGGGCGCGCTGACCTGCTCGCTGCTGCGCGCGGTCGGCCCCGAGGGCAAGGTCATCTCCTGGGAGATCCGCGACGACCACGCCGAGCACGCGGTCAAGAATGTCGAGCGCTTCTTCGGCGAACGCCCCGCCAACTGGGAACTCACCCTCGGCGACGTGGCGGACTACGCCGGCGAACAGGTCGACCGCGTCGTCCTCGACATGCTCAAGCCGTGGGACGCGCTCGAGGCCGTCTCCAAGGCACTGATCCCCGGCGGCGTCTTCCTCGCCTACGTGGCCACCACCACCCAGCTCTCCGAGGTGGTCGAGGCGCTGCGCCGCCAGGGCTGCTGGACCGAGCCCACCGCCTGGGAATCCATGGTGCGCCCCTGGCACGTGGTCGGCCTCGCGGTGCGCCCCGAACACCGCATGCAGGGCCACACCGCCTTTCTGGTCAAGGCCCGCCGCCTCGCCGACGGCGTCACCGCCCCCAAGCCGCAGCGCCGCCCGTCCAAGGGCTAGCGCGCCGGGAAGATATTTCTCGACGCCGGATCCGGCCTCGAAACGAACGCGCCCCCGCCACGGAACGGCGGGGGCGCGTCGTCGTGTTCAGCCGATCGCGAGGCGGTTTCGCGGCGTCAGCAGGGCGCCTTGCCCATGGCCAGGATGGTGCAGCCGGTGTTCTCCGACAACTGCCAGCCCGCGTCGGTGTGCTGCCAGCTCATGGGCACGCCGGGCATGGTGCCGTGCGGGGAGACGATGGCGACCGAGACATTGGCGGTGTCGCCGTTGGCCTGCACACCCGAGACCGTCCAGCCGATGCTGCCGTAGTTGGCCAGGCCCCGGTTCATCGTCTCGAGGTTCGAGGTGCGCGCACCGCCGTTGACCATCAGGTTCGCCTTGTCGGCGGCGGGCACGGCCGGGTCGGTGAAGCGGGTCAGCGTCGACTGCAACTCGTCGGCGGAGGGCGCGGGGGTGTCGGCGCCGGCGAGGCCCGCACCGGAGGTGAGGGCGACGGCGGCCGCGGCGACGGCCAGGGACAGGCGAACGGAACGAGCGAGCATGAACGAACGGGCCTTTCAGGACTCGAGGAGGTGGTTACTGGCAGGCCGCGCGGGCCATGCCGAGGATCGTGCAGGCGCCGGCGTCGGAGAGCTTCCACGCGCCGTCGCTGTACTGGAAGGTCATCGGGACGTCGGGCATGGTGCCGTGCGGGGAGGTCACCGACACCTTCGCGTCGGCCTTGGTCCCGTCCTGCTTGATCTCACCGACGGTGAACCCGACCTGGTAATGGGCCAGTCCCTGGTTCATGGTGTCGATATTTCCGAGACGTTTGTCGCCGTCGACGACTAGTTTGGCCTTGTCGGCAGCCGGCTTCGCCGGGTCGGCGAAGGCCGTGAGCACGCCCTGCAGGGCGTCCGCGGTCGGCGCGGGCGCGGCGGCGGTGGCCGATACGGTGGTGGTCGAGGACGAAGAACCCTTGTCGTCGGAGCCGCAGCCGGTCACAGTTGCCGTAACGGCCGCGAAGGCCGCGACGGTAGCCACGGAAACACGAAGCGTCCGCGTGACGTTGCGCATACCAGGAGTACGACTGGTGGGAAGGAGCATCAACGGCGCCTTTCGGCTCGGTCCGGCGATTAACTCACCGGAAACAGGTTAGGGCAGGCTAACATGCTCGTCCGGCCTGCAGGCCGCAGCCTAGATGTGATCACGACGAAACCATGTCGGAAAGCGGGAACGGTTAGAGCCCGGTAGCGTTGATAGACCGGGACTGGGAGGAGCAGCATCATGAGCCCCATCGAACATTCGGATTCGGCCGCCTGGAGGGAACTCGAGGCAGTACGTGCCGAGGCCGCTGCACTCCGGAGGCAACTCGCCGACACGCCGGATCGCACACGGGAATTGGAAGCGCGCGTCGATTCGCTGACGATTCGCAATACCAAACTGATGGACACCTTGAAGGAAGCGCGCCAGCAACTGGTCGCTCTCCGTGAGGAAGTGGACCGCCTCGGCCAGCCACCCTCGGGCTACGGCGTCCTCATCGGCGTGTACGACGATCAGACGGTCGATGTGTTCACTTCCGGGCGCAAGATGCGGCTGACGTGTTCGCCGAATATCGACACCACCACCCTCCACTACGGGCAGACCGTGCGTCTCAACGAGGCGCTGACCGTGGTCGAGGCGGGCGGTTTCGACACCATCGGTGAGATCGGCACGCTGCGAGAGGTTCTCGACGACGGGCGCCGCGCGCTGGTCGTCGGGCATGCCGACGAGGAGCGGGTGGTCTGGTTGTCCGGGCCGCTGACCGCCCTGGTCGACGTGGACGACCTCGAGGATCCGGATCGTCCGATTCGCAAACTGCGGCCGGGTGATTCGCTGCTGGTCGACACCAAGGCCGGATTCGCCTTCGAGCGCATCCCCAAGGCCGAGGTCGAGGACCTGGTGCTCGAAGAGGTGCCGGATGTCGGCTACGAGGACATCGGCGGTCTCTCGCGCCAGATCGAGCAGATCCGCGACGCGGTCGAATTGCCGTTCCTGCACAAGGATCTGTTCCGCGAGTACGCGCTGCGCCCGCCCAAGGGCGTGCTGCTCTACGGTCCGCCCGGTTGCGGTAAGACGTTGATCGCCAAGGCCGTTGCCAACTCGCTCGCCAAGAAGATCGCCGAGGCGCGCGGTGAGGATGCCAAGGAAGCCAAGTCGTTCTTCCTGAACATCAAGGGCCCCGAGCTGCTCAACAAGTTCGTGGGTGAGACCGAGCGCCACATCCGGATCATCTTCCAGCGGGCCCGCGAGAAGGCGTCCGAGGGCACCCCGGTGATCGTGTTCTTCGACGAGATGGATTCGATCTTCCGCACCCGCGGTTCCGGCGTCTCCTCCGATGTGGAAACCACCGTTGTGCCGCAGCTGCTCTCGGAGATCGACGGTGTCGAGGGCCTGGAGAACGTGATCGTGATCGGCGCCTCCAACCGTGAGGACATGATCGATCCCGCGATCCTGCGGCCCGGCCGCCTGGACGTGAAGATCAAGATCGAGCGCCCGGATGCCGAAGCCGCGCAGGACATCTTCTCCAAGTACCTGACGGAGACGCTGCCGCTGCACAGCGAGGATCTGCAGGAGTTCGACGGTGATCGCGGCAAGTGCGTGCAGGCCACCATCGAACGCGTGGTGGACCGCATGTACGCCGAGTCCGAGGACAACCGCTTCCTGGAGGTCACCTATGCCAACGGTGACAAGGAGGTGCTGTACTTCAAGGACTTCAACTCCGGCGCCATGATCCAGAACATCGTGGACCGGGCCAAGAAGTACGCCATCAAGTCCGTCCTGGAAACCGGCAATCCGGGTCTGCGTATCCAGCATCTCTACGATTCGATCGTGGACGAGTTCTCCGAGAACGAGGACCTGCCCAACACCACGAATCCCGATGACTGGGCCCGCATCTCGGGTAAGAAGGGCGAGCGCATCGTCTACATCCGCACCTTGGTGACGGGGAAGAACGCCAGCGCCAGCCGCGCCATCGACACCGAGTCGAACACCGGCCAGTACCTGTAAGCCGGAAAAGCCAAGGGGCTCGCATCCTTTCGGATGCGAGCCCCTTCGCACGCGTGGAGGCGGTGCGAGTCAGCTGATCCCGGGGATGAAGCCGGGGTAGACCCAATGCGAGACACCGCCGCCCGGGGCGCCGGAGCCGCTCACGTTCGGGAAGTTGAACGGCAGCCGCTTCAGGGCGTGCGGGTTGCCGTCGGCGTCGGCCTGGACGCAGTTGGTGGTGACGCCGTGGAAGCCCGAGCACACGATGCGGGTCGAGGTGCCGAACGGCGAGGTGAGGCGGGCACGGTTGACCAGCGGGTTCCAGAAGTCGGGGTCGCCGGGGGTGAGGAAGTCGTGGGTCTCGAAAACGTAGATGGGGCTGCGGTCCTGCTGGACCGGCCAGTCGTCGGCGGCCGCGGGGCCGGCGCCGAGGACGAGGGCGGCACCGGTGAGGGCGGCCGCGGCGGCCAGGCCGGTGACGCTACGGGTGATCGTGTTCATGTACCCCTCCATGGAACGTCGATTGACTGTGCGCATCGATGAGAGCATCGGTTCGTGCCGGGTGACTGTAACGGACGGCATGGTCGCGGTGGGGGCAATCACCCGCCGGAGACGGTGATCACCGGGTGCTGCGCAGCCGCCGATCCTCGGTCCAGTCGACGATGAGCCGGCGCTGCCGGAACCGCCACGCGCCGCCGTCGCGGGCGAAGGTGTCGTCGTAGCGGATGTACATGACGAAGACCCGGGAGCCGTCGGCATCATCGTAGACATGGGAAGCGGTGCAATAGGTTTCGCCCCGCACCTCGTCACCGGAGAAGTCCAGCAGCTGGTTGGCGATCACGTGCCGGGTGATGCGGTAGCGGTCGAGGGGCCGCATGGCCGCTTCGATCTGGGTGCGGCCGCGCACCGTCGTCGTGGGCTGCTCGCCACCCCACTCGATGACCAATGTGCCGTCCGCGGTGAAGAGTTCGGCGATCGCCGCATCGCGGCGGCGGTCGGCGTGGGAGGCGTAGCGCTCGGTCAGTTCGCGCAGGGCGAGTCGGGTTTCCAGCTGGTCCATGGGGTCTCCTCGATAGGGTCAAGATCGTTTCTACTGGTCCGGGGCAGGCGTGACCCGCGATTGCCCGCTGGGTGGATGCGGTGTCAGGCCCGCCGGACCCGACGGTAGGTCGGCACGGCCACCGCGGCGGTCGCGAGATGCCGTGCCACCTCGGGGATTACGGAGTCGGCGAGGGCGGCGACGGTGAGGCGCAGGTGGTCGGTGTGGGGGTGGTCGGTCACCTCGAACGGGCCGCCCGGGGCCGCTTTGATGCCGGCGGCGGCCAGGGAGATCATGGCGGCGTTCTCGTCCGTGACGGGGAACCAGAGGTTGATCCCGTCGCCGCGGGGGAGACGGATGTCGTGGTGCGACAAGGATTTTCGCAGGGCGTCGGCGCGAGCGCGATAGATGCCGCGGGCCGTGGTGACGGTGGTGCGGGCGGCGTCGTCGGTGAGCATGTGCAGCAGCACCCGCTGGAGCAGCCGGCTGGTCCAGCCCGGTCCCAGCATGCGCCGTTCGAGGAGCGGGTCGAGCAGGTCGGCGGGGCCGCCGACGGCGGCCAGGCGCAGGTCCGCGCCGTGGGATTTGGAGTAGGAGCGAATGTGCACGGTGCGGGTCGGCAGGCGGGCCGCGAGGGAGCGCAGGGGCGCGTGGGTGATGCCCGAACTGTGGTCGTCCTCGACGATGACCGGCGTGCCGCCCGCGACGACCGCGGCATCGGCCAGCACGTCGGCCAGTTCGCGCACCCGCCGCGCCGACAGCGAGGCGCCGGTGGGGTTCTGAGCGCGCGGCTGGAGCAGCACGAGGACCGGGGAGCGGGCAGCCAGGGCGGCGGCCAGCCGATCCGGGCGCATACCGGATTCGTCGAGATCGATGGGAACCGCTCGCGCCCCGAGCCGGGCCAGCAGGTCCAGAAACGGCGGGAAGCACGGGTTTTCGACCGCCACCGCGTCACCCAGCCGGACGTGGGCGGCCAGCAGGCGGTCGACGGCGTCGAGCGCGCCGTCGAGGATGGTGAACCGTTCGGCGCGGGCCGGCCAGTCCGCGCGAATGGCGGCTTCGAGCTCGGGGAGCACGGCCTCGCCGAGGTAGGTGGCCGACAGGTCGTCGATGCGGCCGTCGTCGCCGAGACCGCGTAATGCGGCGGTGAGGTCGGGCAGCAGCGCCGGATCGGGGGTGCCGCGTGAGAGGTCGATGCGGAAGACGCTGTCGGAGTGGGGGTGGAGGCGTTGATAGCGTCCGGCGGCGGGCGCGCGGGGGGCGTGCGGCGCGTCCTGGACGAAGGTGCCCGCCCGGCCGCGCGCCACGATCGCCCCGGCGGCCGCCAGCGCCCGCCACGCCTGATTGACCGTCACGGGGGAGACCTTCAGCTCCCGGGCCACCTCGCGCACGGTGGGCAGCCGGGTGCCGGGTGCCAGCGCGCCGGACCGGATCCGCTGGCCGATTCCGGCCGCGATCCCGGCCGCGGTGCGGTCGTGTGCGGCGGCGGCCAGGTCGGCGGCGGATTCGGCGGTCACAGACTCAGTGTGCGAGGGGGACGGGGGTGGCTCCGACGGGTGGGCCGGAGGTTTTACGGTCACGAAATCGTTTCCTTCATCTTGTAACACAAGCGAATTCGTTTCCGGTGCAGTATCACAAACTATGGCGATTGTTCGAGCGGCGCTGGTGCAGACGAGCTGGACCGGCGACAAAGAGTCAATGATCAAAGCGCACGAGGACTACGCGCGGCAGGCTGCTGCGGCGGGGGCGAAGGTGATCTGCTTCCAGGAGTTGTTCTACGGGCCGTACTTCTGCCAGGTCCAGGACACCAAGTTCTACGACTACGCCGAATCGGTGCCGGGTCCCACCGTGGAGCGGTTCGCGGCGCTGGCCCGCGAGCTCGGCCTGGTGATGGTGCTGCCCGTCTACGAGCAGGAGCAGCCGGGACTGCTGTACAACACGGCGGCGGTGGTGGACGCCGACGGGAGCTACCTCGGCAAGTACCGCAAACACCACATTCCGCAGGTCAACGGGTTCTGGGAGAAGTTCTACTTCCGCCCCGGCAATCTGGGTTGGCCGGTCTTCGACACCGCCGTCGGCAGAATCGGGGTCTATATCTGCTACGACCGGCACTTCCCCGAGGGCTGGCGGGCGCTGGGCCTGGCCGGAGCGGAGATCGTGTTCAATCCCTCGGCTACCTCGCGCGGACTGTCGAGCTACCTGTGGAAGCTGGAGCAACCCGCCTCGGCGGTGGCCAACGAGTACTTCATCGGGGCCATCAACCGGGTGGGCATCGAGGAGTACGGCGACGACGACTTCTACGGCACCAGCTACTTCGTCGACCCCGAGGGGCAGTTCGTGGGCGAGGTCGCCTCCGACACCGCCCCCGAGCTGGTGGTCCGCGACCTGGACATGGAACTGATCACTGTGGTGCGCGACCGCTGGGCCTTCTATCGGGACCGGCGTCCGGATGCCTACGGAAAGCTGGTGGAGCCGTGAGCACGACGTTCATCCACGGCGGAATCGTGGTGTCCGCCACCGGATCCCAGCCCCTCGACGTCCTCATCGACGGCGAGACCATCGCCGCGGTGGTGCAGCCGGGATCCACCGCGCTCGGCGCCGACCTGGCCGCCACCGCCGACACCGTCATCGACGCCACCGGCAAGTACGTGATCCCCGGCGGCGTCGACGGCCACACCCACATGCAGCTGCCCTTCGGCGGCACCGAGGCGTCGGACACCTTCGAGACCGGCACCCGCGCCGCCGCGTGGGGCGGTACCACCACCATCGTCGACTTCGCGGTGCAGAAGCCGGGCGAGCGGGTCCAGGACAGCCTGGCGCTGTGGCACGAGAAGGCGGCCGGAAACTGCGCCGTCGACTACGGATTCCATCAGATCGTCGGCTCGGTGGACGCCGAATCCCTCGAGGGCATGAGCGAATTGGTGTCCGAGGGTGTCACCAGTTTCAAGCTGTTCATGGCCTACCCGGGCGTCTTCTACTCCGACGACGGCCAGATCCTGCGCGCCATGCAGACCGCGGGTGAGCTCGGCGCCCTGCTCATGATGCACGCCGAGAACGGGATCGCCATCGATGTGCTGGTGGAACAGGCGCTTTCGCGGGGCGAGACCGCGCCGTACCACCACGGCGTCACGCGCCCGTGGCAGATGGAGGAGGAGGCCACCCACCGCGCGATCATGCTGGCGCAGGTGACGGGCGCCCCGCTCTACGTCGTCCACGTCTCCGCCAAACAGGCCCTGGAACAGATCGCGGAGGCACGGGGCAAGGGCCAGAACGTCTTCGGCGAGACGTGTCCGCAGTACCTGTACCTCTCGCTCGAGGAGAACCTGGGCGCACCGGGTTTCGAGGGCGCGAAATGGGTGTGCTCGACACCGCTGCGCGCCCGCGCCGAAGGCCATCAGGACGAGCTGTGGCGCTACATCCGCACCGGCGACGTCAGCACCGTGGCCACCGATCACTGCCCCTTCTGCATGAAGGATCAGAAGGAGCTCGGCCTCGGCGATTTCAGCAAGATTCCCAACGGGATCGGCGGCGTCGAGCACCGCATGGACCTGATGTTCCAGGGCGTCAAGGACGGCCGCATCTCCCTGGAGAAATGGGTGGAGGTGTGCTGCACCGCCCCGGCCCGCATGTTCGGGCTCTACCCGCGCAAGGGCGTCATCAGCCCCGGCGCGGATGCGGACGTGGTGATCTACGACCCCCACGGGCACACCAGCATCGGCCTGGGCAAGACCCACCACATGAACATGGACCATTCGGCCTACGAGGGCTTCGAGATCGACGGGCACGTGGACACCGTGCTCTCGCGCGGCCGGGTGATCGTCGACGCGGGGCAGTACCTGGGCAGCGCCGGCCACGGCCGGTACGTCAAACGCGGCCTGTCCCAGAACCTCATCTGACGAACCCGAGCTACGAGGGGAGAGTGCCGCATGGACATCGGTGTGGTGCTGCAGTGCACGCCGCCCGCGTCACGGGTGGTGGAACTGGCGAGAATCGCGGAGACACACGGGTTCTCGCACGTGTGGACCTTCGATTCGCACCTGCTGTGGCAGGAGCCCTACGTCATCTACAGCCAGATTCTCGCCGCGACCCGCAAGATCATGGTGGGCCCGATGGTGACCAACCCGTCCACTCGTGACTGGACCGTCACCGCCTCCACCTTCGCCACCCTCAACGACATGTTCGGCAACCGCACCATCTGCGGTATCGGCCGCGGCGATTCGGCCGTCCGCACCCTGGGCGGGCGGCCCGCCACCCTGGCGACCCTGCGCGAATCCATCGAGGTCATCAGGGAATTGGGCAACGGCCGCAGCGTGCACATCGGCGACACCACCGTTCGCTTCCCGTGGGCGCGGGACTCCCGCCTGCCGGTGTGGGTCGCCGGATACGGTCCGCGCGCCCTGGATCTCACCGGTGAGGTGGCCGACGGGTTCATTCTCCAGCTCGCCGACCCGGACATCACCGCCTGGACCATCGCCCGCGTCCGGGCCGCCGCCGAACGCGCGGGCCGGGACCCGGGGGCGGTGACCATCTGCGTGGCGGCACCCGCCTACGTCACCGACGGCACCGTCGGATCGCTGAAACACGCACGGGAGCAATGCCGTTGGTTCGGCGGCATGGTCGGCAACCACGTCGCGGACATCGTCGCCCGCTACGGTTCCGACTCCGAGGTGCCCAAGGCGCTGACCGACTACATCGCCGGGCGGCGCGGTTACGACTACAACGTGCACGGCCGGGCGGGAAACGTGCACGCCGAGTTCGTTCCCGACGACATCGTGGACCGCTTCTGCATTCTCGGCACCCCGGACGAGCACCTGACCCGGCTGCGCGAGCTCGAGGCCCTGGGCGTCGACCAGTTCGCGGTCTACCTGCAACACGACGCCAAGACCTCCACCCTCGAGGCCTACGGCGAATCCGTCCTGCCGCGCCTGGCACATCCGATCGAGGCGACGGTGACCGGATCGTGAGAGTGACGACGACCGACCTATCATCCCCGGCCAGTACCGAGCCACAGGAATTCTCGTTCACCCGTACCGCCCTCGCGGGCCGCGGGCGCGGATGGCGGCTGCTGTACCCGATCATGGCCTTCGCTCTGCTCATCGCGATCTGGGAGCTGGTGAAGGCGCTGGTTCCGGCCAATGGCGTGAGCATCGGGAACCAGCGCGTCCTGCCCCGCACCTCCGACGGCGCGCTGCCGCATTCCTGGGCGGTGCTGACCGTGCTGGGGGAGCGGGACGGGAAGACCACCGTCGGTGCGACCCTGCTGCGCACGGCGGGCTTCACGCTCGAACTCGCGCTGCTGGCGCTGGTGCTGGGCACGGTGGTCGGCGTCGCGCTGGCGGTGCTCATGCAGCGGTTCTCGTGGGTCGAGCGCGGGCTGCTGCCGTATGTGATCGTTTCGCAGACCGTGCCGCTGATCGCGCTGGCCCCGCTGGTGGCGGGGTGGGGCGGCAAGATCGTCATCGCGGGCCGGCCGTGGCAGCCGTGGATGAGCATCGTGGTGATCGCGTCGTACCTGGTGTTCTTCCCGGTCGCCATCGGCACGCTGCGCGGATTGCAGTCTCCGGCACGGGCTTCGGTGGAGCTGCTGCACAGCTGCGCGGCGGGATGGTGGGCCACCCTGATACATCTGCGGCTGCCCGCGGCGGTGCCGCACATCCTGCCCGCCCTGCGGCTGGGCGCCGCCGCCGCGGTGATCGGCTGTGTGGTGGCCGAGATCTCGACCGGCACCGCGGGCGGGATCGGCCGTCAGATCATCGTCTTCTCCCAGCAGTCGACCGGCAATGCGGCGCGGTTGTACGCCGCGGTGATCGCGGCGGCCCTGCTGGGCGTGGTGCTCACCGGATTGGTCTCGCTCGCCGAGGTGCTGCTGCGCCGCTATGCCCGGCCCGGCCACACCGCGGGAGCAGCCCGGTGACCATCGCTCTACCCGTTCGTTCGTTCGGAGGTACCCCGTGACCGTCGAGACATCCGCGGCCGCATCGGAACCGGCGGTGGCCGCGGCCATACCCGCCGTCGAGTTGCGTGGCGTCGGCAAGATATTCGCCGCCGGCGCGGTGACCGCGCTCGAGGACGTGAGCCTGCGCGTCGCGGCGGGTGAGTTCGTCTCCCTGATCGGCCCGTCCGGGTGCGGCAAGTCGACGCTGCTGCGCATCGTGGCCGACCTGGAACAGCCGAGCTCGGGAACCGTTGTGGTGCACGGGAAGACGGCCAGGCAGGCCCGGCTCGATCAGGAGTACGGCATCGCCTTCCAGCAGGCCGGACTGCTGGATTGGCGGACCGTGCAGGAGAACATCGAACTGCCGTTGCAGCTGCACGGGGTGCGCAAGGCCGAAAGGCGCGCCCGCAGTGCCGAACTGCTCGAGATCACCGGCCTGACCGAATTCGCGCGGCGCTTCCCGGCCGAACTGTCCGGCGGCATGCAGCAGCGCGTCGCCATCGCCCGCGCGCTGGCACGCAAACCACCGCTGCTGCTGATGGACGAGCCGTTCGGCGCGCTCGACGAGATGACCCGCGAGCGCATGCAGGGCGAACTGCTGCGCATCGCCGAAGAGACCGGCGCCGCAGTGGTTTTCGTCACGCACTCGATCCCGGAGGCGGTCTTCCTCTCCGACCGCGTGGTGGTCATGACCCCGCGTCCCGGGCGCATCACCGAGGTGCTGGCCACCGGCGGCCGGGACCGCCACAGCGACGACGAGGTCCGGTCCAGCGAGGAATTCTTCACCGCTGTGGCCGCGGTCCGCGCCGCCCTGCATGAGGGGCACGGCGGCGCAGGCACGCCGAAAAGCGCCGCCGGACGGGACATGCGATGACCCGCGTGCTCCGATCCTGGTTGCCGCCAGTGCTTTTCGGCGTCGCCCTGCTGGTGCTGTGGCAGGTGCTCACCGTCGCGGCGGGCGTCCCGTCGTTCCTGCTGCCCGCGCCCAGCGCCATCGGACAGGCGTTCGCCGACAATCACCACGCCATCCTGGAGGCCGCCCTGGCCACCGGGAAGAACGCGCTGGCCGGCCTGCTCGCCGGTGCGGCGCTCGGCATGGCCGCCGCCACGGTGGCCGTGCGCTTCCGGGTGGTCGACGGGGTGCTCGGCGCGCTGGCGGCCGGCGCGGCGGCGGTGCCCATCGTGGCGCTGGCTCCGCTGCTGAACTCCATGTACTCCACCACCACCGACCTGCCGCGCCGGCTGGTGGCCACCATCGTCGTGTTCTTTCCCGTCTTCGTCAGCACCACACGGGGATTGCGTCAGGTCCCGCGGGTGCACGAAGACCTCATGACCGCCTACGCCGCCACCGGCTGGCAGATCACCCGCACCGTGCGCCTGCCCGCCGCGCTGCCGCACCTGTTCACCGGTCTGCGCATCGCGGCGCCCGGTGCGGTGATCGCGGCGATCATCGCCGAATACTTCGGCGGTCTGCAGCACGGTCTGGGCAGCCGCATCACCTCCGCGGCGGCCAATACCGCCTATCCGCGCGCCTGGGCCTACGTGGTGGCCGCCATGATCCTCGGCCTGGTGTTCCTGGCCGCCGTGCTGCTGCTCGAACAGCTCACCCGCAGACCCCGCACCATCCCTGGGAGATCGAAATGAGAAGTGCCACCCGCAGATTCCGCATCCGGGCCGTGCTGGCCGCCGCCACCCTGGCGGTGGCCGCACTGTCCGGATGCGGCACCACCGACAATTCCCCGACCACCGCCGATGGGCTCACCAAGGTCAAGCTGCAACTGCAATGGTTCAAGCAGGGCCAGTTCGCGGGCTATCTGGCCGCGCAGGCCCAGGGCTACTACAAGGAGCAGGGCCTCGACGTCCAGATCCTCGACGGCGGAACCGATATCGTGCCCCAGACCGTCCTGGCCCAGGGACAGGCCGACTACGCGATCGCCTGGGTGCCCAAGGCCCTGGCCTCCCGGGAGGCCGGTGCGGGCATCACCGATGTCGCCCAGATCTTCCAGCGTTCGGGCACCAAGCAGGTGTCGTTCAAGAGCGCGGGCATCAACGGTCCCGCCGACCTGAAGGGCAAGAAGGTCGGAAACTGGGGCTACGGCAACGAATTCGAACTCTTCGCCGGCATGACCAAGGCGGGCCTGGACCCCGCCAGGGACGTCACCCTGGTCCAGCAGCAGTTCGACATGAACGCCTTCCTCGCCCACGACATCGACGCCGCCCAGGCCATGTCCTACAACGAGTACGCGCAGCTGCTCGAGGTGAAGAACCCCGCTACCGGAAAGCTGTACACGGCAGACGATTTCGCCACCATCGACTGGAACGATCAGGGTGTGGCCATGCTCCAGGACGCCATCTGGGCCAACACCGACAAGCTGAAGGACGCCAAGTACGCCGATCAGACGGTGAAGTTCATCGCCGCCTCGCTGAAGGGCTGGGCCTTCTGCCGCGACAACGTGGACAAATGCCGCGATCTGACCGTGGCCGCCGGGTCGACCCTGGGCGCCAGTCATCAGCAGTGGCAGATCACCGAGGTGAACAAGCTGATCTGGCCGTCTCCGAGCGGAATCGGGATGATCGACCAGGCGGCGTGGGACCGCACCGTCTCGATCGCGAAGACCACCCGCAACCAGGAGGGCAAGACCGTCCTCACCAAGGACCCCGACGCCGCCGCGTACAGCGTCGAGTACGTCACGAAGGCTCTGGACCAGTTGAAGTCGCAGGGCGTCGATGTCACCGGGAGTTCCTACGCCGCACAGCCGGTCACCCTCGCCGAGGGCGGGAAGTAGCGCGTTCCGGCCATTGTGTGATATAAGTCACAATTTTATCAAACCGATATAAACCCTGGTGGAACGCGTTCTACAGTGTAGCTCTCGTCGGGTCGGGGAAGTGTTTCCCCGGGAAATGGCTTCCCCTCGAATGTGAACCGTGCATGATTCACATGCCCGACATGTCATTTGAAAGATGAGGAGTACCCCGTGTCCGGATCCGCTTCGGATTTCCTGGCTTCGGTTCTGATCAAGACCATCCAGGGTCTGTTCAGCGGCAGTGCCGGCGGCACCACGCCGACCGCCTGAAACCGCAGTAGCACGACGGCCCATCGAATCGCGCGGGATTCGGTGGGCCGTCGGCGTTGGTCGGCTCAGCGCAGCAGGTCCGGGATGAGCACCCGGGTGTCGGGCACGAACGGCCACGCCGGGTTCTCCAGGTGCGACCGCAGCTCCTCGTCGGACCACCACCAGCCGTCCGCGATCTCCTCCGGCTGATGCCGGATCGGCCCGTCGTAGCGCAGCTCGTAGGCGAACAGGTGGCAGCGCATCGGCCGCCCCGCCCACTCGCCGTCCCAGGACGCGCTCGCCAGTGGCAGCGGCCGATCGTCGTGCGGGCCCAGTTCGATGCCCAGTTCCTCGCCCAGCTCCCGGACCGCCGCCGCGGCCGGTTCCTCGCCCGGATCCAGCACCCCGCCCGCCAGGCAATCGTGCATACCGGCGAAAACGGCCTTGGTATCGGTCCGCTTGTGCACGTATACCTTCGACCCGTCGCCCGAGCGGACCAGCACGCCCGCACTGGCGTGCCACAGGCCCTCCGCATACACCACCGCGCGCTCCTGCGCGCCGATCTCACGACCGGCGGCGTCGTACACCGCGATCATCTCCGGCATGGACCGGGCTCTCCTTCCTGCCGCGCCGCGGGACCCGGCGCCCTGCTGTGCACAGTAGCGATGCCGCGCGGGCTCCCGGCTCCCGGCGTAGCCTCAGGGGCGCAACCGTTTTCGTCAGGGAGGACGAGATCATGCCGCTGCCGCAGGTACTCGCGAGGATCAATCGGCGGGTCAGCAACCCGGTACTGGGGGTCGGGGCCCGGGTGGCGCCGTTCTTCGGGGTCGTGATCCACCGCGGTCGTCGGTCCGGGCGTGTCTACCGGTCCCCGGTCATGGTCTTCGAGCGCGACGGCGGCTACCGCATCGCCCTGACCTACGGGCGGGACGTGGACTGGCTGAAGAACATTCGGGCGGCGGGGACCTTCGAGTTCGAGACCCGCGGGCACACGGTGACCCTCACCGATCCGGTGGTCGGCCACGACGCCTCCGCCTCGTGGGCGCCGCCGCTGGTGCGTCAGGTGCTGGTGGGCCTGAACGCCGAGGACTACGTCCAGGCCCGGCGCGCCGACTGACGCCCGGCGGGCGGCTCAGCGCCCGGTGAGTCGGGGCTCGGCGCGTAGTCGGCCTGGAGATCAGCGCACCGTGAGCCGGACGATCACACAACCCTGCTGCCAGCTCTGGTAGGCATCGGCGAGGTTGGGGTTGCCCGCCGCGTCGACGCCCATGCCGTTGAACTTGGCCCACTGCTTGTTGTCGCGGGCGATGGCCTCCGACAGCCGCACCACCGATTCGGCATCGGTGACCACCTCGGCGTCGGCGGTGTGCCTGTGCCCGCCGAAGGACACCTCGATGGGCACTCCCTTGCGGATATTGCTGACCCACGGACGCTTGGCGGTGCCGACCAGGATGTCGCCGTCGTGGCGGGTGTAGGCGACGGGCACGTCGTAGTGCCTGCCCGATTTGCGGCCGACCACGTGCAGCACGCACAGCCGCTGGCCGACCCGGGCGGACAGCACCGGCACCCGCAGCAGGCCGCGAATGAAGGTATTGAGCAGGTTCTGATAGGACCGGATCGGCTCCGGCCCGGTGGTGGTCGGGGTCCCGTACGGATTGGTCTCGGGGGTTCGGTCGGTCATGCCGTCCTCCTTCGCTGAAACGCGTTGTGCGGCAGTCACACCGGCATCGAGTATAGATCTCGTGTCGCCGTGTCCGGAATTTGCTGGAAATAAGCTGTAGATTCCGGAGTGTTCGCATCATGGACCCGCCGGCGAGGAGTGCGCGTTGACCGATGTGATGAATCGCCCAGCTCGGCCGCTCGGTGCCGGACGGCACGCCAAGGCCGAGGAACGCCCGCCCATGGCGTGGTGGACCGTCGCGGCTGTCGCGGTGCCGGCGGCAGTGGTGCTGCTGTTGTCGGCGAGCCGGTACGGATATTTCGGGGACGAGCTGTACTTCCTGGCCGCGGGCCGGCGGCCGGGGTTCGGGTACGCCGATCAGGGGCCGGTGCTGCCACTGCTGGCGTGGCTGATGGACAGCCTCGCGCCCGGATCGTTCTTCGTGCTGCGGCTGCCGTCGGTCGCGTTGACGGTGACCGCGATCGTGCTCTGCGCCATGCTCGCGCGGGAATTCGATGGCGGCCGGTGGGCGCAGCTGCTCGCCGCGATCGGGTACGCCAGCTCGCCGTTCCTGCTGTTGCAGGGGACCATGCTCACCACCAATGCCCTCGACACCGCGCTGTGGGTGATCATCACCTGGCTGGTGGTGCGGTGGGTGCGGACCCGCGACGACCGGCTGCTGCTGGCCGCCGCCCTGGTCACCGCGCTGGATATGCAGGTGAAGTGGCTGATCCCGTTCTTCTGGATCGCGGTCGCGGCGAGCAGCCTGCTGTGCGGGCCGCGCGAGCTGGCGCGGCGGCCGCTGCTGTGGGTGGGCGGGGCGATCGTGGTGGCCGCCACGGTGCCCGAGCTGATCTGGCAGGCCCGGCACTCCTGGCCGCAGCTGAAGATGGGCGGGGTGATCGGATCCGAGCAGGGGATCCTGGGCGGGCGGCTGCTGTTCGTGCCGATGTCGGTGAGCCTGGCGGGATATCTGGGCGCCCTGCTGCTGTTGTGGGGACTGTGGGTGCTGCTGCGCTGGGACGTGCTGCGGCCCTACCGGTTTCTGGGTGTCACCCTGCTGCTGTTGTACGCGGCGTTCCTGATCACCGGCGGGCGGATCTACTACGCGGCGGGCATGTACGCGGTACTGATCGCGGCGGGCGCGGTCGGCGTGGTCGGCACGGCCGAGCGGATCGGCTCGGTGTGGCGCCGCGCGATCACCGTGTGTGTGGCCGTATTGGCGCTGGGCGCAACGGTTTTCACGCTGTACTCGACCCCGTGGCGGCCCGCCGATCAGGTGCATCCGCCCCGTGACGACGCCGAGGCCGCCATCAGTATCGGCGTGTACGGCTCCTTCGGGTGGCACGAACTCACCGACGAGGTGACCCGCGCCTACCGGGCGCTCACCCCGGCCGAGCGCGCACACGCGGTCATCCTCACCGACACCTACTGGCAGGCGAGCGCGCTCGACGAGCTCGGCCGCGACCGGCTACCGCCGCTGTACAGCCCCAGTCGCGGCTTCGGCTACTTCGGCGCGCCCGACGATGCCACCGCGGTGCTGGCCGTCGGCAATTCCGAGGCGGCGCTGCGCAGCCAGTTCGGGCACGTCGAACCCGTCGGCAAGGTGGACACCAGGCTGGGCTTCAAGGGCAATACCCAGGACGTCACCATCTGGAAGTGCTCGGGCCCGAAGCAGCCGTGGTCACAGGTGTGGCCGAACTGGATGCACCTGTAGCGGCGCGCAGCGGGACGACCGTGGGCGCGGGCCCCTCGCCGAGCTGCAAGCGCCCCACCGCGGCCGCCAATTCCGGTAGCGGCGCGGTCGGCTGTCCGGCTCAGTGCGTGAACGAGTCCGCCGGTCCGAGTGGAACCACCAGCGCCGACGGATACACCGCGTTCTTCTGGATCTGCTGCGAGGTGCCCAGCAGCCGGCCCAGATCCGCCGGATTGGGGATCGTCGAGGGGAACGTGCCGCTGCTGATCCGCAGCCGCAGCGCGTGGCCGGGCTCGAGCCGGTGGAAGGCGGGCCGGATCTTGATCTCCATCTTCACCACGTCGCCCGGCGTGAGCAGCTGCTCGTTCTCCTTCAGCACGGTGTGCTCGGGCGCGTAGACGGTGCCGTCGGCGGTCGTCCAGGTCTTGCCGTCGTCGAGGGTGCGCTGGCTGGCCAATTGTGAACCGCCCGTAATGTTCACGGTCGTCCCGTCCGGCGCGACATCGTCGAGCCACACCTGGAAGGCCGCGTCGGCGCCGGTGGAGGAGGCGTACAGGGTGACGCTCGACGGCCCGGCCAGCACGGTCGGCTCGGTCACCGCGTCCATGGTGTAGCGCAGGCCCGCCGTCGGATTCTGCACCCATTCGGTGCACGGATTGGAGACGGTGAAGATCCGGAACACGAAATCGAGCAGGCCCGCCGTGTACTGGCCCAGCGACTCGCGATTGCAGATGTTGTCGATGCCGGTGTAATTCAGGCGATCGGAGGCGTCGGCAGCCGTTGGCTGGTCCGCGACGAGACGGTCACCGTCGAAATAGCGCTGCCGGACGGCCGCCTGCTCGAACGGATAGCGCGCGGTGTCGGCGGCATTGTTGCCGGCGTCGATGACGTGCAGCGGGGTGCCGGTCTCGTCGACGCCATTGTGAATGTCGTAGAGCCACCGGTCGAACCAGGCCAGGGTGATCCGACCGGTGTCCATGCGCGAGCCCGGGCCCAGCCCCAGGCCGACGTGATACCAAGGGCCCATGAGCAATTGGTAGCGCCCGTCGGCCCGCTGGCCGGGAGCCATGGGCGCGAACTGGTCGCGGCCGGCCGCCAGGTTCTGCAGCTGCGCGTAATTGCGCACCGCGCCTTCCTGATACAGATCCCACCAGCCGTCCACCTGGTACATGGCGATGCCGTTGTCGACCAGGTTGTGCAGGCCGGTCTCGAAACGCCGGTCCTGCCACCAGGAGTTGTCGTAAGCGGTGGAGCCGCCGGTGTAGGCGTCGAACAGCAGCTTCACGGTGCTGGTGTCCGGGCCGACCAGCACCAGCAGGTGATCGCCGAGGGACTCGAGGAACATCTGGGGTGAGACCGCGGCGGTCAGGAACGGCCCGATCAGGCTGAGGTAGGGGACCATCAGCGAGATGACCGTGAGCAACAGCGGGCTCATCATGCCGTCGTGGTCGAGCACCTCGTCGAAGATGTTGTTGGGCACCGCGAACGGCACGATCGCCCGCAATGGCGAACCGGGGCCCACGGTTTCGGCGGTCCGCATGGCCGACAGGCCCGGGAACGAATAGCCGTACATGCCGACCTTGCCATTGGAGCCGGGCAGCCGCGCGGCCCAGTCCACCAGTTCCGCGCCGTCCTTGCCGTCCTGCTCGGAGGCCGGACTCCACGCGCCCGTCGAACCGCCGGTGCCGCGCACGTCCGCGGTCACCTCGATATAGCCGTGCCGCACCAGCATGTCCTGCATGGAGGTGGCCTGATTGATGATGCGGCGGGCGTCCTTCAGCTGGTCGGGGAGCTGGATGTGCAGGTCGTCGATGACGCCGGTGATGGCGGCGGTGAGCGCGCTGGTCACCGCGCCGTAGGTGGTGAAGTTGACGACGACCGGGAACTCGCCCGCCGCCCGCTGCCCGGTCGCCGGATCGGTCGGGTAGCGCACCTCGGCCTGCAGCTGGGTGCCATCGGAGAGCGGAACGACCTGTCCCAGTTGATAACCCACCCCATACCGCTCGGGAGTCGGCTGATAGCCGGTCGGGAGTCCGAAGTTCACGGGCGCGTCGGGCACCGGCCCGAACACCGGCGCGGCCCCGGCGGGGGTGGTGGACGTGACGGTCATGGCCAGCACCGAGAAACCGGCCACGGCCCACGGGGCCAGACGGCAGCGGCGCGGCCGGAAGGAGCTACTCAACGATCTACCTCTGCGGATGGTCGGGAGGCCGCGGCCGGGTTCGCCGGATCTCCGGCGCCCCGCACGACCTCATCGTCGGAGTTCAGCAGACCGCACAGCGCCCGCGCGCCGCTACCGGCAATCGCCAAGACTGTGGCGCAGGCCATTGTGCACAAGTCCAAGCAGTGGGGGCCGGTGAATCATGAAGGCCCGCAACGCGGATGCGTCGGGGGCCGGTTCGGGAGCGGATTACGGTGCGAAGCAGGCGATTTCGAGCCGCCGGGCGATGCGGGCGGCCGACAGCGTCATGGCGTCGGTCGGGCGGTGCGGATCCAGGCCCGTCAGTTCGTGTACCCGGGCCAGCCGGTAGGTGACGGTATTGCGGTGGATGGTGAGCAGCCGGGCGGTGGCCAGCTGATTGAAGCCGGTGTCCACGAAGACCTCCAGGGTCTCCGCCAGCAGCGGCTGGGAATCCAGCGGCGCGAGCACGGCGGCCAGCCCCGCGCGGGCGGAACCACCTGCGGCAACGGTGTATTCGAACATGAGGTCCGGGCGGCGGCAGACCGGCTGGGGCCGGTCCAGGCAGCGGCCGAGCTCGGCCAGCAGGCGCGCCTCGGCGAAGACCGCGGGGACCTCCGCGTGCGACGCGGCGGTGGCGACGCCCACCCAGAACGGTGCGGGCGGGCCCATCCGGGACAGCGGCGCCTCGGGCTGGGGTGTGGGCCGCGCGGGACCGGGCAGCCGGCTGGTCAGCGCGGTCAGAGTGGCGGTGCCGTCGTCGCCGGGTTGCAGCGGCAGCAGCGCGGTCCAGCCACCGCTGTCCAGCCGCAGGAACACACCCGGAATGGACTCGATGCGATGCCGCAGCTCGCCGGTGTCGGCGCTGCGGGTCGTGCCCAGCCGGAACGCCGCGACCAGGAACGCGTCCGGCACCGTGATGGCCGGTTCGTCCGCCCACTCGATGGGGTCGCGGCCGGCGAGCAGCGCGTCCGCGATGGCGCGGCGGCGTTCCAGCAACTCCCAGCGCGGATCGTGCGCGCGCTGCACGCACGCGACGGCGATGCGGGTGGTGAGCAGGGTGATGTACCGCAGCAGCGACACCGCGGCGTCCTCGAGCAGTTCCCGCTCCGGCTCGGAGGCGGTGTCCTTCAGGCGAGACCACAGGTACTCCGCGCCCATGCTGTAGCGGCCCAGCACGTCTTCGAGGGATTCGCCGTCGCGGACCCGGCTCAGCGCGATCTGCACGACCTCCTGGGTGTCCTCCGGCGAGGGCGCGCGGCCGGAGCGCATGAACTCGAAGAACAGGTCCACATTCAGGCTGATGCCGCGTTCGAAACCGCCGGCCACCAGGGGTTCGGGCAGGGTGCGGTAGCGCGGCATCGCGGCCGGTACCTCCGTGCGCGCCACGACCGCACGCCGGTACAGCTCCTCGAGCGTTCGGTCCCGCAATCGCGCCTGCATCACTCTCCTACTACCCGTACAGCGAGTCGATAGTAGCGGCGTATGTGGTAGCTATCGGTTTGCGTCTGAGTTTCCCGGTAGCCGTGAGGTGATCACTGCCAGGGCCCACACCTCGGGCAGCACCGCGAACTTCTTGATCTGCTCGACTCGCGAGAGCTTGCTGTTCGCCGCGTCGATGCCCTCTTGCAGGGATTTCAGCACCTGCGGGTGCGCGGCCAGGGCCGGCAGGCGCCGATCGGTCAGCTGATGGCGTTCGGCGAAGGCGGCGGCCAGCTCGGGGTCCAGGCAGATGAGCGCGGTGTTGTAGGCGCGGCCCTCGCCGATGGCCACCACCGTGCCCGCGAGCGGGGTGTTCTCGGTGACCGTGTTCTCGATATTGGTCGGCGACATGTTCTTGCCGCCGCGTTGATGATGAGTTCCTTCTTGCGACCCGTTCCTCCAGCGCCGCTTTGACTTTCACCCACGCCCGGGGCACGCCCAGGAACACCGTCGGACGCACCCCGGTGAGCGTGTCCGTCACCTGCCGCAGATTCGGGCAGGTGGTGATCTCGCCACCGGTCAGCATGGACAGGTAGTGCGCGAACCAGCGATTGGCGGCGTGCGCGTCGGGTAGATAGGAGACCACCTTGTCGGCGGGGGAGCCGGCGCCGAATTCGTCCACCACGCGGGCGTTCTCGAGGAAATTGGTGTGGGTGAGCTCCACCCCCTTGGGTTGGCCGGTGGTGCCGGAGGTGTAGACGATGGTCAGCAGATTCTCCGGATCGACCGCCCGCCAGGCGGATTCGACGTCGAACCCGCCGTCCCCGGTGGCCTCGACCTCCGCCAGCGACACGCACCCCGCGCTCGCGTCGTCGACACAGATCACGTGCTCGACCGCGATGCCCTGCGCGGCCGCCTTCGCCACCGCCTCGAGGACCTGCGGCGCGAACTGCGCATCACAGACGACCGCGCGGTTGCCCGCGTTCGCGAACTGGTAGACCAGCAGATCCACCGGATTGGTGTTGTACACCGAGAACGGTGTCGCGCCGGTGTGCAGGATCGCGGTGTCGCACAGGTGTAATTCGGGCCGGTTGGTCAGCATCAGCGCCACCGTGTCGCCGCGGCCGATACCGCGCGCCGCCAGCCCGGCGGCGATGGCGCGGACCCGATCACCGTATTCGCGCCAGGTGAGGACGACCGCGCCGCCGAGCGTGCGCAGCGCGATCGCGTCCGGGTACCGGGCCACAGTGGCCTGGAACGCCTCGACCATGGTGCGCGGGGCCGTCCCCGCACGCGGTGCTGAACTCACGACCTACCTCTGGATCGACCCATCGCCGGGGTGGCCACGGCCCCGGGCTGTTCCAGCAGACCGCACAACGGTCCGGGCGGACCAGTGGCAATGGCGAAGATCTGCGGGGG
Organism: Nocardia sp. NPDC059228; assembly: GCF_042754245.1. Lineage (NCBI taxonomy): Bacteria > Bacillati > Actinomycetota > Actinomycetes > Mycobacteriales > Nocardiaceae > Nocardia > Nocardia sp. NPDC059228. The sequence goes on from NZ_JBHZAL010000004.1 coordinate 243,128, forward strand.
CGGATTTGTGCACAGTGACAGGCTGTTCGACGGCTCTCCGCGGTGCGCTGAAGTCTCGGGGAGGCGGTAGTGCTCTTGTAACGCAGTCTCATTCGCGTCCATCCCCGGATGCCTGCGACGTATCGTGTTAGCACGAGCAGGACCGCCGGACCCCGACCGGGCCGTCCGATCGGGTAGGCGTGCGCGGCCACGAGGAGCGAGCGGTGATCACCCCTACCATCAACGGAGTTCAGAGCTACATCGACGTCGAGGAAGTCGAATACGTCGACATCCGATTCTGCGACGTCCCGGGCATCCAGCAGCATTTCTCGATCCCGGCGAGCATGTTCGGCGCGGATCTGGTCGAGAACGGCATCGCCTTCGACGGTTCGTCGGTGCGCGGCTTCCAGGCCATCCACGAGTCCGACATGCTGCTCCTACCGGATCTGCGCACCGCGCAACCGGATTCGTTCCGCGCCGCCAAGACCCTCAATATCAGCTGCTTCGTCCACGACCCGCACACCCGTGCCGCCTACAGCCGCGATCCCCGCAATGTGGCCCGCAAGGCCGAGGAATACCTGCGCTCCACCGGTATCGCCGACACCGCCTACTTCGGGCCCGAGGCCGAGTTCTACATCTTCGATTCGGTGCGTTACGACACTTCCATGAACGGGGCCTTCTACGAGGTGGATTCGTCGTCGGCCGACTGGAACACCGGCCGGCGCACGAATCCGGACGGCACCCCCAACCGCGGCTACAAGGTCCGGCCCAAGGGCGGCTATTTCCCGGTCGCTCCGTATGACGCGGACGTGGACCTGCGCGACCGCATGTGCACCCATCTGCAGCACGCCGGATTCGAATTGGAGAAGGGGCACCACGAGGTCGGCACCGCCGGGCAGGCGGAGATCAACTACCGGTTCAACACCCTGCTCGCCGCCGCCGACGACCTGATGCTCTACAAGTACATCGTCAAGAACACCGCCTGGGAGTCCGGCAAGACCGTCACCTTCATGCCCAAACCGCTGTTCGGCGACAACGGATCCGGCATGCACGTGCACCAATCCCTGTGGAAGGACGGCTCGCCGCTGTTCTACGACGAGGCCGGCTACGCGGGCCTGTCGGATCTGGCCCGCCACTACATCGGCGGCCTGCTGCACCACGCGCCGTCCCTGCTGGCCTTCACCAACCCGACGGTGAACTCCTACAAGCGCCTGGTGCCCGGATTCGAGGCGCCGGTGAATCTGGTCTACAGCCAGCGCAATCGCTCCGCCGCCGTGCGCATTCCGGTGACCGGCACCAGTGCCGGCGCCAAGCGCCTCGAATTCCGCTGCCCCGACTCCTCCGGCAACCCGTACCTGTCCTTCGCCGCCATGATGATGGCCGGGATCGACGGCATCACCAACAAGATCGAGCCCGCCCTGCCGGTCGACAAGGACCTCTACGATCTCACCCCCGAGGAGAGCGCCGAGGTCACCCAGACCCCCGGCAGCCTCGAACAGGTCATCGACCGGCTCGAGGCCGACCACGACTACCTCACGCAGGGCGGGGTTTTCACCGACGACCTGATCGACACCTGGATCCGCCTCAAGCGCGACTCCGAGATCGCCGAGGTCAACGTCCGGCCCCACCCGTACGAGTTCGAGCTCTACTTCGACGTGTAAACCTGAACTGCGCGAACACAACTGATTCCCGGGTTCGGTACGCAGTCGATACGCAGTGGTCGGAAACGGAGTGGCGGTGGCCATCAGTGAACGATGGCCACCGCCGCTGCGTTTCCTGCATGCCTCCTTCGGCAACCGCGCTTGTCTCCTTGCCCGGCAGTAAGGAGACAGCCGTCACTGCGCGTGATGGGTGGGAGACGCCGATAGTGTCGCAAGCTCGCACACAACCCTCTGTCCGTCATGTTCAGGAGGGTTCGGGTTGTGGTTGCGGGGCGGCGGCGACGACGAGGTAGTGGCGGCCCGGGATTATCTGGGGCCGATACCGTACGGCGGGGTCGCAGACGACGGCACGGTCAGCTGGGCCGGCGATGATGGTGATGGGGCTCGATTTCGGGGTCTGCATGCGTTTCTCCGTGGGCAGGTTATTCGCCGAGGTGGGTGATCGGGCCGAATTGGCGTTCGTAGTTGCTCATGCTGTCGTTGAGGGTTTGCATGAGCCGGAAGATCAGCGCGGGTGGGAACTTCACCCGGGAGGTGACCTGCACCGGTTGTCGCATCATGGGCTGACCGGTCGGGGTGACAGCGCCCGGTTCGGTGGGCAGGTAGACAAGGCAATCGAGGGTGAAGTCGGTGCGGTTGTACCAGCAGGTGAACCCGTTGGCGTACACCCCGGCACTGACGGTCTCCGGCACGATGACCTCGACGTCGACATCGGATTCGTCCGCGGGCGGCGGAACCGGTCCGCTCACCGCGAACCTCCTTGGTAGCAGGGCCGGCGAACCGGCCACACCGGGTGCCCGGTGTGGCCGGCCGCCAGAACTGTGGTCACTGCGTCATCCTCGCCGGGTCAGCGGCCCTGCTGGAGGCGGGCCTGCTGGCGGATCTGCTGGAGCTGTATCTCCCACTGACCGGCGCGGTCCTGTGCCCGGTTGGCCTGGTCCTCGGCCTGCTGCGCCAACTGGCTGGCCTGGTCGGCCTGGTCCTGGGCGGTGCTGGCCCGTTGCTGGGATTGATTGGCCTCGCCCTGGGCCTGCTGGGCCTGGCTCTGAGCCCGGTCGGCCTCGCTCTGGGCCTGCTGGGCCTGGTTGGTGGCCAGGATCGCCTGCTGGCGGGCCTGCTGCGCCTGCTGGTTGGCCTGGTTGGCGTCCTGCTGCGCGTGCTGGGCCTGATGCTGTACCTGCCGTGCCTGCGCCTGCGCCTGGCGCGCGAGACCCGAGGCCTGCATCGCGTACTGGCGGGCGTTCTGTGCCTCCTGCCGGGCTTCGTCCATTCGCAGCCGCAGCAATTCCACTTCCGCCTGGACGTCGATGTCCCCGCGTCGAGATTCCGCCGTCGCAGTACCGCTGCTTTCCTGTGCCATGTTCGAGCTCCCTTCCAACGATGTGTGGATTCGGACACTGAGGTTGTTGCGGGAAGAACTCGTGTGACCGGTGCCATTCTGCCCAATACATCACCGCGCGGTAGTAACTTTTCAGCAACCAGTACGCAAAGCCGACGAAACACAGTTCGACATGCCACGGCGGAGCGGGTCTTGCCCTCCCCGTTCGCGACCATGTACTCATGCGGCTACCGCTCTTTCGGCGCCTGACAACAGAGTCGGCTCACGCGGAATCGGGATCGGTGTCTCGCTGGTCGCCGACTTCAGCGGCTCATCGGGCCATTGCCGCTCCGGGTGAATCGCCCCCAGGTGTGAAATCGACATCGGCCATCGGCACCGCCGGCATCCGCGGCCCCGCGAACACGCCCAGCAGCACAGCCACCCGCAGCGGGGCCGGAAACCGCGTCGGGGGTGCGCTGCACCTGGGCGCGGAACTGCGTGCTCAGGGTCTCGACCGGGGCCAGCTTGGGGTCGAGGACGTCGGAGGCGGCCAGCACGGCGTCGTCGGCCAGCGCCTCCAACGCCGCGGTGCATCGCACACCGCCCAGATCTGTTCGGTAGTGGCCACACCAGGGCTTCGGCTCGCTCATCGGCGGAGATATCTTGCGCGAGTGTTGATTTCGCGCCAGCAGGCCCTCGTGCGCGGCATCATTCATGATCTGCGGCAGCCGCCTGTGCCAGGCAGGGAGAAGGGCGGGCTCCGGGTGTTCGAGCCCGCGCGCAATTCGGCACGGGCAAGTGCGGAGTCGGCCCCAGTCAGCGTGGCGGCAGCGCTGTAGCCACCGTCGTCAAACGTACGGTTGGCGCTTCCGCATCAGTAGTTGCGGGAACTCAGTGGCGGGTGGTTTGCGAGCGGTGGGAAAAGTGTGCTTTCTCGGCCTGTTCCATCAGGCGCATGAACTGGTCGGTCTGCAGGTGGACGAGTGTCTCATGATCACCGGCCTCGAAGTAGATATCCGGCTGCGTGGTGAGACTCTCGTCCATCAGCGTCGTCATGCCGTAGGCGGTGCACATGGGCGGGATTGCGCCGACCTCGCAGTCCGTGAAGGTTTCGCGGAAGTTCGATTCCTTGGCGAGCACCAGCCGTCGACCCGTTTGCGACCAGAGCTTCGCGAGTCGTAGGTGGTAGGTGGATGGCAGCACGGCGGCGACGTAGCCTTGCTCGTCTTCCAGGAGGACCGTCTTTGCGAGGCGGTCGCCCGGGATATGGGCGGTTTCGGCGGTTTCTGAGCTGTTGTGGCTATGCGGATGCGGTACGAGTTCGTACTCGGCGCCCGCATCCGTCAGGCACTGCTGCACGGTTAGCGATATGGACATGACGGACCTCCAATGACTGGTTGGCACCACCATTAACCCCAGCGGACCTGGGATTTCAGCATAGGTCATCGTGAATTTCTCGCGCCGGGACGAGGGCCTCGTCCTGCTCAACGGCTCCGGTAGCGGCGAGGGTTCGAACAGATCGGCCGCGGGCTGTCCGGCCGAGGCTCGGGTGCCGCGTGGCCGGTCTCCTCCTCGTAGACCCGCAAACCCTCTTCGATCTTGCCCGCCGCATTTTCCAGCTGCTCGGGCGTGAGGAACCGCCCGCGGGAGGCCGCGGCGAGCAGCTGGGCACGCACCTGATCGAGATTCATGCGTGCCCATTCCAGGCGAGGAAGTTCCGGCATGATCACAAGGCTACCTCGAGTCGAACAAACTTTCGATAGTAGGCGTCCGGTCCGACAGGTGCGCTGATCGCCTTTCGATCCGGCACAGATGCGGGAGGCGGCACCGAGCTGGGCCCGGGGCCGCCACCGTCCATGCAGGTAGGCAGCAGATACCGCGCTACCAACTACCGCGAACGCCCAGTGTGGAGGCCGGGCTCTACTTCGACGTGTAGAGGCCGGCGAGGGCCGGTGGGAGCGGGCCCTCGTGCAGGACGCCCAGGCGCTGGGTGGCGCGGGTGAGGGCGACGTAGAGTTCGGCCGCGCCGCGGGGGCCGTCGGCGAGGATGTGCTCGGGCTCGACCACCAGGACCGCGTCGAATTCGAGGCCCTTGGTTTCGGAGGCGGGGACCGTGCCCGGCATGCCGGGCGGGCCGATCACAATGCTGGTGCCCTCGCGGACCGCCTCGTCACGGGTGAATTCCTCGATGGCCGAAGGCATCTCGCCGAGGGTGAGCTGTCGCGCCCACGGCTGCACGCCGCAGGAGCGTACCGACTCCGGCGGCGTGACCTCGGGCGCGAAGCCGGTCAGGACGGCGGCGGCCACGGCCATGATCTCCGCCGGGGTGCGGTAGTTCACCGTGAGCGAACGGTAGGCCCAGCGGCCGGGAACGTACGGTTCCAGCATGGCGTCCCAGGAGGTCGCGCCCGCCGCGGACCGGCGCTGCGCGAGATCGCCCACCACGGTGAAGGAATGGCTCGGGCAGCGGCGCATCAGCATCCGCCAGTCCATTGCCGACAGCTCCTGCGCCTCGTCGACCACGATGTGCCGGTAGGTCCAATCCCGGTCCGCGGCAGCACGTTCGGCGAGTTCCCGGGTGTCGCGTTCCAGGAAGCGCTCGGCCAGGTCGTCGCCGTAGAGCAGGTCGGTGGCGAACAGGTGATCCTCGTCGTCCATGTGGTCGGCGCGGCCGACCAGCAGGTCGAGCACGCCTTCGGCGTACGCGGCCTGTGCCTTCCGTTCCCGTTCGGCCGCCGCGTCCGCTGCGGAGGTGTCACGGCCCAGCAGATCGACCAGCTCGTCGAGCAGCGGGACATCGGACACCGTCCACGCCGCACCGTCCGCGCGCCACAGTCTCTCGTCGGCGCCGGCCGCACGCAGCCGGTCGGTGGACGAAAGCAGTTCCGCCAGCAGCGTTTCCGGTGTCAGCGTGGGCCATAGCTCGTCCATCAGCGCCGTGAATCCGTCGTGCTCGGCGAGTTCGGTGCGCAGATCGGTGCGCATGTTCTCCCAGGCCTCACGGTCGTCGCGGGTCAGCCAGCCCTCGCCGATCCGCTTGATGGCCCGCTCGGTGAGCGCCCAGGTGAGCACCTCGAGGAAGGTCGAGCGAGCCTGGTTGTGCGGCAACCCGCTACCGCGCGCCTCCTCCCGCGCCCAGCCGGCGATATCCGCGCCGATGCGCACCGTCACATCCGACAGCTCGATCGACACCGGCTCCTGCGGCACCCGCTGACGGTCGGCGATCGCGGCCTTCAGCACGTCGAGGATCCGCAGGGATCCCTTGAGCCGCACCGCTTCCGGTCCGTCCTCGGCCGTGATGCTCAGCCCGGGCATGAGATCACCGGTGGTGGTGAACACCACGTTCGTCTCGCCCAGCGACGGCAGCACCCGCCCGATGTGCCTGAGGAAGGCCGTGTTCGGGCCCACCACCAGCACGCCGTTGCGTTCCATCTGCGCACGCTGGGTGTACAGCAGATACGCGACCCGGTGCAGCGCCACCACGGTCTTGCCGGTGCCCGGCCCGCCCTCGATCACCAGCACACCCGGGTGATCGAGCCGGATGATCCGGTCCTGCTCGGCCTGAATGGTGGCCACGATGTCGCGCATACCCTCGCCGCGCGGCGCGTTCACCGCTGCCAGCAGGGCCGCGTCACCGCGCTCGCCGTCACCGGGATGGCCGAACACCTCGTCGGTGAAATCGGCCACCAGCCGCCCGCGCGTGTGGAATTGGCGACGACGCCGCATGTTCTCCGGGCTCGCGGCGGTCGCGATATAGAACGCCTGCGACGCCGGCGCCCGCCAATCCAGCAGCAGCGGTTCGAATTCGTTCGCCTCGTCGAAGATCCCGAGGCGCCCGATGTACGAGTGCTCGCCGGTCACGCTGTCCAGCCGCCCGAAGCACAGCCCGTTGTCGGCCACCTCGAGGCGCTTGACCTCCTTGCCCAGCGCCCGCACCTCCGCATCCCGCTCCACCAGGGTGGTGCCGCGCGAGCGCAGCGTCTCGCCGTAGCGGCCCTTCACCCGGGCCCGCTCGGCGTCCAGCCGCGCGTACAGCCCGGTCACATACTCCTGCTCCGCGAGCAGTTCCTTCTCGTACCCCTGGTCCGACACCAGCACCACACCTTCCCGCCTGGCCATTCCCCGCTGCCCACCCGCGCGCCCATTCGCGCAGGTTGCAGCCCTCGGCCAGCGATTGTGCGCCAACACCGGGGCCTTGCCGCAAGTCCCCCACTGTGTTATATGGTTGAAGGGGTAAGGACGACGATCCTTTCCATTCCTTCCTCTTCCTCCCTCCCCATTCCGCTACGCCACATTGGGTTTTCCCAGGCCGCGGCAGGGCGCTGTCCGCCCGAGGCCAGGGTCAGGATGCGCGGAACCGAGGTGCGCCTCCAGCTGCGGGCGGGTGTCCCCGAGCGCGATGAGCGCACCCAGGAGGTGAGGCGGCGCGGTCGCAGCGTTCGCTGCAGGGCACGGTTGTGCTCGACTGCGAGGGGCTGTCGGGCCTGCTGTCCGACGATCCGGCGATGGTCGCCCTGGTCGCAGAGGCGCGTGGGCGTCGGATGGAGATGGTGAACAGCGCCCTGACGATCATCGAAGCGCGCATCGAAAGACTGACCGGTCGCGATTGTCCGGGTTGCTGTTCATCATTCGCCGCGCGGCATCCGTGTTGCTCGCGGCGGGGCTGCATGGTCACAAATACGCCTTCGACGCCGCCGTGGCCGAAATGGCAGTGCGGCAGCCGCCGCCCGTGATCGTCATGACCTCGGATCCGCAGGATATGCACACTCTGTGCGGTGATGCGGTGCGAATCATCTCCCTGTGAGGTGAGCCTCGACGCGCCGAGCGCGGTTGCGGGGCGGGTTGGCGTGTTGTCGTTAGATTGTGGGTCAGGACGGATCGGCCGCGACGCGAGAATGGCCCGCAGGGAGGCGGGTTCGCGTCGGGGTGCGGGAATATCGTTGTGACACAACGTGCCACGCGAATGACAACGCGTGGTCATGTGGGGTGGAGTCGAACTATGACCTTGACCTCACTGGCCACGCACTGTGGTGGCACGGTCATACGATCCGGGGCTGACATATGCGGGAAGGCGAGTAGGCCATGGATCGAAATGCGTTCGTCGAGGTGATGAACGAGGCGAGCGGCATGCTGGACAGCGGCCGGGCCGACGAGGCGCTGGCCCGTTTGTCGGCGTTCGACGACGGGCTCGACGCGGCGCCCGATCCCAAGGAGTACGGCTGGATCGTCTCCTACCGCTTCCGATCGGCCTTCGCCGCGGGCGATTACGCGCAGGCCCTGCGCCTGGCCGAACACGGCCCGGCCCGCTACCCGGCCGACATCCCGCCCGCCACGCTGGCCACCATGTACTCGATGGCCGTCGAGGCCGCCACCCAGCAGAGCCTGCCCGACAGCGCCGTCGTCATGGCCGACCGCTGTATCGACCTGCGGCGCGCCCACGGCGAACACGCCGAGGTGCTGATGGCCGCCATGACCGCGTGCACGCTGCTCGGCGATATCGAAAGACACGATCTGGCAGGCAGATATGCGCAGCTGCTGATCACCGAGGGCGTCGGCCACGACGACTACCGCGGCTACGGCTACTACGCGCTGTGCGCCGCCATCGAACAGGGCGTCGGCGGCCATCTCGTCGACACCCTGCGCGCCGGGCGCGAATGGCTGGAGAGTCAGGACAACGAATTCGCCCGGGTGGCACTGGAATACCTGCAAACCGCGCCCAGCCTGCAGGAACCCCTCGCCGTCAACCTGGATCTGGACGACCCGCTGGGCAACGGTGTGCCGCTGTCGGATCCGATTACCCCCGACGCCATGCAGACCCAGTTCCTGCAGGTCGGCGACGGCGCGCCGCAGGCGGTCTCCGGTCAGTCCCAGCCGCCGGCCGCGCAGCTCGCCGGCGGCGAGACCGCCGACGCCCTCATGGACGCCAACCGGCCCGGCATCGCCGCGGCCGCCTACCGGGCGCTCATCGACGACGCCCTCTCCAGCGGCAGTCCCGATCCGCTCATCATGGGCAAGTCCACGCTGGGCCTGCTCACCGCGCTCATCTTCGACAACCGGGTCGGCGAGGCGCACGCGGTGTGGATCGACGAGCAGGGGCCGACCTACCTGGGCATCTGGTCGCTGGAGAACGGCCAGACCTCGGTCCACGACGCCATCGCCTACAACCTGGTCGCGGCTTTCCTGCACTCGCTGAGCAGCGGTGACCCCAATGCCGCCAACCACGCCGTGGACAGCCTCATGATGCGAAACGTGGAGTGGGCCTACGAGAACGACCAGCAGGCCGTCCCCGCCATGATCAACACCTGGCGGCGTCACCTCTACGAGATCCACGGCGGCGAGCCCGCTCCCGAATACCGCTGGCAGCTCACCCAGGCCGAACAGCGCTGGGGCGCGCCCGTTCCCGAGGGCGGCCTGTACTGGATGCGCCCCTACCGCTGGGTCGTCGACTGGGTCTGATGTGCCGGTGAGCGGTGGCCCGGTCTTCGCCGCCTAGGCTGAACCCATGGCAGCGACCGAAATCTGGCACAACCCGAAGTGCTCCAAGAGCCGTTCCGCCAAGGCGGTGCTCGACGACACCGGCACCGACTATGTCGAGCGCCGCTATCTCGACAATCCGCCCTCGGCCACCGAGATCCGCGCCGCCCTGACCAAACTCGGCCTCGAACCGTGGGATATCACCCGCACCGCCGAACCCGAGGCCAAGGAACTGGGCGTCTCGGCGTGGGGCCGGACCCCCGCCGACCGCGACCGATGGATCGAGGCCCTGGCCACGTATCCGCGACTGATCCAGCGCCCCATCGTCTTCACCGCGGACGGCCGCGCCTATCTGGCCCGCGACGAGGAAACCCTCGACGAACTCCGCTGAGCCTCAGGCCAGCGCGAAAACGGGGAAACCCGGGGCGATGTCGGCCAATTCGGCGTCGGTGGCGTGCTTGGTGACGCCCTCGAAGAAGCGGCCGACCTCCCAGCCCCAGCGGTCGAGGTAGGCGCGCAGTACCGGGATCTTGTCGGCGTCGGGGAGTTCGGTGGCGGTGAAGGTCTGGACCTTGCGGCCCAGGCGCAGTTCGCCGGATCCCGCGACGCGCAGGTTGCGGACCCACTGGGTGTGCCCGCGCGGCGCGACCAGGTAGCGGGCGCCGTCGTCGGTGGTGAGGACATTGACCAGGGTGGTGCGCCACTCGCCGGACTTGCGGCCGCGCACGGCCAGCAGCCGGGAGCCGGCGATGCTGATGCCGAGTTTGGGCAGCAGGTTGAAGAAGCGGTTCATGTAGGGGTCCAGGCCCTTCGGGCCGAGGTAGCGGGTGGCGGCGGTGTGGGCGTCCATGGGGCACTTCCTTCGATTTGCGAGAGCGGTGCTCTCTGATGTGATCAGTGTGCGCGCAAGGCGCTGGGTTGTCAAGAGCAGTGCTCTCGAAACTTGTCGGTGATCCGATTCGTGGCACACTGTCGGAATGAGCGTGCCCCGTACCGCCCGCGCCCGCGCCCGCGCCGAGATCACCCGCGAGATCACCGACGCCGCGCGCCGGCAGCTCGCCGAATCCGGCGCACCCGCGCTCTCACTGCGGGCCATCGCCCGTGAACTGGGCATGGTGTCCTCGGCGCTGTACCGGTATTTCCCCAGTCGCGACGAGCTGCTGACCACGCTGATCATCGAGGCCTACAACGCCCTCGGCGATGCTGTCGAGCACGCGGTCGCGACCGAGACCGCCCCCCGCGCTCAGTGGCGGGCCCTGTCGAATGCCGTGCGGGACTGGGCGATCGCGCACCCCCACGAGTACGCGCTGGTGTACGGATCACCGGTGCCGGGCTATCGCGCCCCGCAGACCACCGTCGCACCCGCGTCGCGCGGACCCCTCGCCGCCCTCGGCATCGTCCACCGGGCCTGGCAGTCCGGCACCCTGGCCACGCCCGCGGAAACCCTCACCCCCGAACTCGAGACCCAATCCGCCCTGATCGCGGCATTCCTGAACTCCGGCATGCCCGAACCGGCGGTGGCGCGCGCCATGGTGGGCCTGACCCAGCTGTTCGGCGTGGTCACCTTCGAGCTGTTCGGGCAGCTGGACAACACGATGGACCCGGCCGGGCCGTTCTTCGCCTACTCGGTCGAGACCATGGCCGACCTCATCGGGCTCACCGAGTAGCACTCGAACCTCGGTGCGCTACAGCGGGAACGGTGGCGCGCCGACCCCGGCGATCCGCAGATTCCCCCACGGGTCCCGCTCCTCGAGCACGCCGGGCGCGGGCGCACTACCCGGCACGGTCAGGAACACCTGCCCGCGGCCGGGATCGGGCAATTCGCTCCCATTGACCGCGGAAATCCGCCCGTGCCAGTGGAATTGGCCATCGATCGGATCGAGATGCCCGGTCAATGCCACGCGCACCGCCACCTCGGTACCGGGGGTGTCCAGCAGTGCGGGCCCCGAATAGTCCGGTGCCGCTTCGGGTTCGGTGAAGCCGGCGTGCGGGTCGGCCGCTGCGGGGGAGTCGCGCCGGGTTCGCCGGAACCTCACAGCAGCCCTCGCCGCCGCCAGAGACGTTTGCCGATCGGCCCCATCAGCCCCTGTGCGTCCAGGAACGCACCGAGATTCGCGGCGCCGAGCCCCAGCGCCCGCCGCGAATGCGGGTTGGCGCGGGCCAGCTTCCGGGCCGCCCGCCCGTCCTCGATGCCCGCGCGGACGTACATGTGCCAGTTGGTCATCAGGTAGACGAACAGGGGAGCGGCGACCGCGACACACAGTCGCGTGTAGTGCACTTCGGTCTTCGACAGGGTCGGCACCCGGTCTGCCAGGGCCGCGCGCGCGAACCCGATGTGGCGCGCCTCCTCGGTGACGTGAATCCGCATGGCCCGCGCCACCAGCGGCTGCAGCTGTGGATCGTCGAGGGTGCGACGCTGCAGTGCGTCGAAGATCTCCTCGCCCACCAGCGCACCCACCCAGACCATCGAGCCTCGCAGGAAGAGCTGCAGGGCGCTGATCGTCCAGCGCTCGAGCCGGTTCGGCCAGTAGGGCCGCGTGCCGATGCGCTCGATCAGCTTGCCGAACATCATCATGTGCCGGCATTCGTCGCCCATCTCGGTGAGCGTGTAGTGCGCATGCCGGGAGGTCGGATCGCCTGCCATGAGCTCGCGCAGCAGGAGCCGGTTGAGCAGGTTCTCGAACCAGATGCCGACCGACAGCACATTGGCGAGCTCCTCGCGGGAGAGCTCGCGGCGCTGCGCGGGCGTCATGCCCTCCCACAACGGGGTGCCGTAGAGCGAGACGACCTCGGGCGGCAGGAACAGTTTGTCCGGATCCAGCGGGGCGTCCCAGTCCATGTCGACGACCGGGTCGTAGGACTTCTTGACCGATCCGGTCAGCAAGCGCTGAGCGAAGGACTCACGCCCGGGCAGTGCGGCGGCCGTGGGGGCGGAGACAGCGTGATCGCCCATGACAGCTCCTGATTCGTTACTGATACAGGCTGTTACACTCAGATTAGTGCTACATACTGTCTCGGTCAACGGTGAGGTGAGTATCGTGAGGCCCGTGACCGGCACCCGACGCAGACCCGCGCAGCCCTCCCTCCGGGACCGAGAGCGGGCGGCCGACGGTCGCAGCACCCGCTGGAACGGCCACAAGGCCCAGCGCCGTGCCGACATGCTCGATGCGGCGCTGGCCGTCATCGAGGAGAACGGCACCGAGATCTCGGTCCAGCAGATCGCCGACCGCCTGCAGGTCCCGCGCCCGGTCGTCTACCGGCACTTCGACGGTCGCGCCGACCTCGACGACGCCATCCGCCGCCACATCCTGGAATCCCTGACCGCTGAACTGCTGCCGCGCCTGCATCCCGACGGCACCGTCCGCGACCTGGTGCGCGGCGCGGTCGGCAGCTACGTCGGCTGGGTCGAACGCCACCCGGAACTGCACCGCTTCCTGGCCGTCGGCGACCCGCACGGCGAGGCCTCGACCGCTCTGGCCGGCGCTCGCGACCGCATCGGCGGCCGGCTCGCCGACCTGTTCGCCGACGCCCTCGAGCGCTTCGGCATCGACCGGAATCGGGCCCGCCCCATGGCCTTCGGCACCGTCGGCTTCGTCGACGGCGTGGTCAACAGCTGGCGCGCCGCCCCCACCTTGTCCTCCGAGCAAGTCGAGGGCATCCTCGCCGAATCGGTCCTGGCGCTGCTCGAGGGCAACGCCCGCAGCCTGGATGTCCCCCTCACCCGCGACACCGTGGTGAGTGAACTGCTGTCCCGAGCGGAGGCCGCGCGGGTGGTGTAACCAGCACAACCGAATCCGCCTCGCCTGCCTCAGCGACGAGCTCGGGCTGAGTGACTCGGACGGCCGCTGAGTGATCAGCGGCTTCCGCGACCGGTGAGCGCGCGGTAGCTGCGATTCCACAGCCACTCGACCGGCCCGCGGTCGAAGCGGCGCAGCCAGACATGGGCGAACACCAGCATGAGCGCGCAGACCAGCACATAGATCCCGGCGGTGAACGGCACCCGCGCATTCGCCGACACCAGGCTCGCCAGCCCCAGACCCCAGCCGTAGCACAGGAATCCCGACACCAGGTTCTGAACGATGTAGCAGCTCAACGCCATTCGGCCCACCTCGGCGAAGCGGCGCGCGACGAAGCCGGGGTCCGGGCGGTGCGCGTAGCACTCCGCGACCACGGCCAGGATGCCGAGCGAGACCAGCGGCGCGGTGCCGTAGCGGGTCACCAGAATCAGGTCGCCGCCGGTCAGGCCGAGGATCAGATCGACCGGTGCGGCGACCGCGAACCCGATCACCATGAGGCGCTTGCGGATTCGCGCGCCCTCGGGCCGGAACACCCCGGCCCGGAACAGCCGCGCGCCGACCAGGAACAGCGCGATCGACATCGGGAAGATGAAGATCGGCTCGAGCCGGAACAGCAGCACGTGATCCCAGCGGAAGGCCACCAGATCCCAGAACGAGCCGTCCGCATACGGATTCGGGTCCAGCGGCCGGTGCCCGCCGTCCCCGCCCCCGGGGCCCAGCACGATCGCCACGGCGATCAGCGACAGCATGGTCAGGTGGATGCCCGCCGCCACCATCAGCCAGCGCCGTTGTGCCTGCGGGCTCGTCGCCAGGATGAACGCCACCACCAGCCCGGTGACCGCGTACCCCATCAGCACGTCGAACTCGGCGACGAAGAAGAAGTTGACCAGCCCGTCGAGCAGCAGCAGCCCGGCCCGGACCGGATATCCGCCCGGCCAGGCCCGGCCGCCACGCACCGCCGATCGCTGCTGGATAGCCAGCCCGATGCCGAACATGATGGTCAGCAATCCCAGGAACTTCCCCTGCACCAGTTGCTGCAGCAGCCGCTCGGTCCACAACCAGGCTCCGTGCGGTTCGTCACCGCGCGAGAGGTAGCCGAGCAGCCCTTCGGCATTGGTGAAGATCCAGATATTGGTGCCCAGCGTCCCCAGAATGGCGATGCCGCGCAGCACGTCCAGTGCCGCCAGCCGCCCCGAACGTGGCTGCGCGGAAACGGGATTCGGGTCCTCGCCGGGGGTGGGCGCGAGCGCCGGGCGCGGGGCGGAAGCCGATTCGACCATGCCGGTCATTGTGCCGTCGCCGCAGCTCGGCGCGGATCGCCCGGGAGAACGACCCCGGCTACGACCAGCGAATGACCCCAACCCGGACAGTCCAGCCGCGTCCGGGCGTGCCTTTCGCCTAGGCTCGATCGCATGCAGCGCATCATCGGAATCGAGGTCGAGTACGGCATTTCGACGCCTACCGAGCCGTCGGCCAACCCGATTCTCACATCCACCCAGGCGGTGCTCGCCTACGCCGCGGCCGAGGGCGTGCCGCGCGCCAAGCGCACACGCTGGGACTATGAGGTGGAATCGCCGTTGCGCGACGCGCGCGGTTTCGATCTCGGCCGGCTCAACGGGCCCGCGCCGGTGATCGACGCCGACGAGGTCGGCGCGGCCAATATGATCCTCACCAACGGAGCCCGCCTCTACGTCGACCACGCCCATCCGGAGTACTCCGCCCCCGAGGTCACCGACCCGCTGGACGCGGTCATCTGGGACAAGGCCGGTGAGCGCGTCATGGAGGCCGCCGCCCGCTTCGCCTCCAGCGTCCCCGGCGCCCCGCGCATGCAGCTGTACAAGAACAACGTCGACGGCAAGGGCGCCTCCTACGGCACCCACGAGAACTACCTCATGAGCCGCGAGACCCCGTTCAACCAGATCATCCTGGGCCTGACCCCGTTCTTCGCGTCCCGTCAGGTGATCTGCGGCTCCGGCCGGGTCGGCATCGGCCAGTCCGGTGACCAGCCCGGTTTCCAGCTGTCGCAGCGTGCGGACTATATCGAGGTCGAGGTCGGCCTGGAGACCACCCTCAAGCGCGGCATCATCAACACCCGCGACGAGCCGCACGCCGACGCCGACAAGTACCGCCGCCTGCACGTCATCATCGGCGACGCCAACCTCGCCGAATGGTCCACCTACCTCAAGGTCGGCACCACCGCCCTGGTGCTGGACCTGATCGAGGCCGGCGAGGACCTCTCGGATCTGCAGCTGGCCCGCCCGGTCACCGCCGTGCACACCATCAGCCACGACCCGACTCTGCGTGCCACCGTTGCGCTTTCGGACGGCCGCGAACTGACCGGCCTTGCGCTGCAACGCATCTACCTCGACCGGGTCGAGAAGTTCATGGACCGCACCGGAAACGACGACGAGCGCACCAAGGACGTCATCGAGAAGTGGGCCCACGTGCTGGACCTGCTCGAGCGTGACCCCCTCGAAACCGCGGACCTGCTCGACTGGACCGCCAAACTGCGCCTGCTCGAGGGCATGCGCAACCGTGAGGGCCTGTCCTGGGCCGCGCCCAAGCTGCACCTGGTCGACCTGCAGTACTCGGATGTGCGCCTGGACAAGGGCCTCTACAACCGCCTGGTGGCCCGCGGCTCCATGCAGCGCCTGGTGACCGAGCAGGATGTCACCGACGCCATGACCAACCCGCCCACCGACACCCGCGCCTACTTCCGCGGCGAGTGCCTGCGCCGCTTCGGCGCGGATATCGCGGCCGCGAGCTGGGATTCGGTCATCTTCGACCTGGGCGGCGACTCCCTGGTCCGCATCCCCACCCTGGAGCCCCGTCGCGGCACCAAGTCCCACGTGGGCAAACTCCTGGACGGCGTGCACACCGCCTCGGAACTGGTCCAGCAGCTGACCCACTAGGCCATGCGGAAGGGGTACGGGAACTGAATCCCGTACCCCTTTTTCGTGTCCGCGACATGGCGGCGGGGAGATCGCGGCAACAGCACAATGACGCTTAATCCGGCATGTTGTCCCCGCTGGTGGGTAGTGTTGGGGGACGAGCATCGGATCTTCTCCGGTGCTCGCCGATGATCACAGAGGAGGTCGGCTGCTATGGCACAAGAGCAGACCAAGCGCGCCGGTGGCGGCGACGAGGACGAGGGCCCGGTCGGCGACGGCGGGGCGGGACAGGAGCGTCGCGAGAAGCTGGCGGAGGAAACCGACGACCTGCTCGACGAGATCGACGACGTGCTCGAGGAGAACGCGGAGGACTTCGTCCGCGCATACGTGCAGAAGGGCGGCCAGTGACCCAAGGTGACCCCCTGCGGCTCCAGTTGGGGTTCGCCCAATCCTCTTTCTCCGAGTACCTGCGTTTGCACGCTCCGGAATTGTTGCCCGGCAACGGAATCCGACCCGACGGCACGCACCCCAATCCGGGCGTGCCGTCGGACATAGCGCCACACGGCACCACCATCGTCGCGGTCAGCTACCGCGGCGGTGTGCTGATCGCGGGCGATCGCCGGGCCACCCAGGGCAACCTGCTGGCCAGCCGTGACATCGAGAAGGTGTACATCACCGACACCTACTCCGCGGCCGGCATCGCCGGCACCGCGGGCATGGCGATCGAGATGATCCGCCTGTTCGCGGTGGAACTCGAGTACTACGAGAAGATCGAGGGCGTGCCCCTCACCTTCGACGGCAAGTCCAACAAGCTGTCGAAGATGGTGCGCGACAACCTCCCCGCGGCCCTGCAGGGTCTCGCGGTGGTGCCGCTGCTGGTCGGCTTCGACCCGGACGCGCAGGACCCGGACAAGTCCGGGCGCATCGTGTCCTACGACGTGGTCGGCGGCCGCAGCGAAGAGCGCTTCGGGTACACCGCGGTGGGGTCGGGTTCACTGTTCGCCAAGTCGTCGCTGAAGAAGACCTACGCGCGCGGGATCGATCAGGACCGGGCGCTGCGGATCGCGATCGAATCGCTCTTCGACGCCGCTGACGACGACACCGCCACCGGTGGGCCCGACACGATGCGGAACATCTACCCGACCGCGATCGTGATCGACGCCGAGGGCTCCGAGGAAGTGACCGAGGAGCGCCTGAAGGAGATCACGCGGGCGATGGTGGAGGAGCGGGCCGCGCTGGCGGCAGAGGGGATCGGCGAAGCATGACACTGCCGTATTACGCGTCGGCCGAACAGATCATGCGCGACAAGACCGAACTTGCGCGCAAGGGCATCGCACGGGGCCGCAGTGTCGTGGTGCTGGTGTACGACAAGGGTGTGGTGTTCGTGGCCGAGAACCCCTCGGCCACCCTCCACAAGATCAGTGAGCTCTACGACCGGGTCGCGTTCGCCGCGGTCGGCAAGTACAACGAGTTCGAGGCGCTGCGCCGCGGGGGCATCCTGCAGGCGGATCTGCGCGGCTACCAGTTCGACCGCCGCGATGTCACCGGCCGCTTCCTGGCCAACCTCTACGCGCAGAGCCTCGGCACCATCTTCACCGACCAGCTCAAGCCCTACGAGGTGGAGATCTGCGTCGCGGAGGTGGGCTATCCGGAGCAGTCCTCGAACTCGGTGCTCTACCGCATCAACTTCGACGGATCCATCGTCGACGAGCGGGAATTCGTGGTGATGGGCGGCAACACCGACCCCATCACCACCGCCCTCAAGGCCTCCTACCAGCCGGGCATGGATCTGCATTCGGCCATCGCCACGGCGGTGGCCGCGCTGCAGAAGGCCGTCCCCGAGGGCGACAAGGACAAACAGCGCACCCTGGGTTCCGCCTCGCTCGAGGTGGCAACCCTGGAGCAGTCCCGGCCGCGGCGGGCGTTCCGCCGCATCCAGGGCGCCGCGCTGCAGGAGTTGGTGACCGGCACGGCGCCGACCGCGAACGCGGCGGCCGAGGCCGAGAAGCCGTCGAGCGGGGACCCGTCATAGGGCCCGCGCCGGCGTAGGCAAATCCCGCTATTCGGGATAAGGCTCCTTTGCACTCTCAATAGCAGAGTGCAAAGGAGCCTTGCTTTTTCGCAGGGTAGAGCGCGTGCCACGTTGCATCCCGTGCTAAATCGTTGTGAATACGTTTGCATCAGCTGTCCGACAAGCCCGTTACCGGCGACAACTCCGCTGTAATGTCGATAGGGTGCAGCGACGAATCATGGGGATCGAGACCGAATTCGGGGTGACGTGCACGTTCCACGGTCACCGTCGGTTGAGTCCTGACGAGGTGGCCCGGTATCTCTTCCGCCGGGTAGTTTCCTGGGGCCGTAGCTCGAACGTGTTCCTTCGTAATGGTGCCCGGCTCTACCTCGATGTCGGTTCCCATCCGGAGTACGCCACGGCCGAATGTGACAGCCTGGTGCAGTTGGTCACCCACGACCGCGCCGGCGAGCGGGTCCTGGAGGATCTGCTCATAGACGCCGAGCAGCGGCTCGCGGAGGAGGGTATCGGCGGTGATATCTACCTGTTCAAGAACAACACCGACTCCGCGGGCAACTCCTACGGCTGCCACGAGAACTTCCTCGTGGTCCGCGCCGGCGAGTTCTCCCGGATCTCCGACGTGCTGCTGCCGTTCCTGGTGACCCGCCAGCTGATCTGCGGTGCGGGCAAGGTGCTCCAGACGCCGAAGGCGGCCACCTTCTGCCTGTCGCAGCGGGCCGAGCACATCTGGGAGGGCGTCTCCTCGGCGACCACCCGTTCCCGGCCGATCATCAACACCCGCGACGAGCCGCACGCCGATGCCGAGAAGTACCGGCGTCTGCACGTGATCGTGGGCGACTCGAACATGGCCGAGACCACCACCATGCTCAAGGTGGGCACGGCCTCGCTGGTGCTCGAGATGATCGAGGCGGGTGTCGCGTTCCGAGACTTCGCTCTGGACAACCCGATTCGCGCCATCCGCGAGGTGTCGCACGACCTGACCGGCCGTCGCCCGGTGCGGCTGGCCGGTGGCCGGCAGGCCTCGGCGCTCGACATCCAGCGTGAGTACTACGCCCGCGCCGTCGAGCACCTGCGCAACCGCGACCGCGACCCGCAGGTCGACGCCGTGGTGGATCTGTGGGGCCGCACCCTGGACGCCGTCGAGGCGCAGGACTTCGCCAAGGTGGACACCGAGATCGACTGGATCATCAAGCGCAAGCTGTTCCAGCGCTACCAGGACCGCTACAACATGGAGCTGTCCGATCCCAAGATCGCCCAGCTGGATCTGGCCTACCACGACATCAAGCGCGGCCGCGGCGTCTTCGACCTGCTCGCCCGCAAGGGTCTGGCCAAGCGGATCACCGAGGACGAGGCGGTCGACGCGGCGGTGACCACGCCGCCGCAGACCACCCGCGCCAAGCTGCGCGGCGATTTCATCACCGCCGCTCAGGAGGCGGGCCGCGACTTCACCGTCGACTGGGTCCACCTCAAGCTCAACGATCAGGCCCAGCGCACGGTGCTCTGCAAGGACCCGTTCCGCTCGGTCGACGAGCGCGTGGATCGCCTCATCGCCTCCATGTGAGCAGTGTGAACCGGCCGCGAACCCTCCGGTTCGCGGCCCGTTCCGCGTTTGTCTCCGGCGGTTCGGGGGCAGAGAGAGGGGAAACGCGACCGCCCGTGCTCCACATCGCCTACACGCCCATTACTCTCTACGGGGTGGCGATATCCAAGGTCGAGCGGTTGATGAATCTGGTTATCGCGCTGCTGTCCACCCGGCAGTTCCTGACCGCGGAGCGTATCCGGGAGTCGGTCGCCGGGTACGAGGAGTCCGCGAGCGACGAGGCGTTCAGCCGGATGTTCGAGCGCGACAAGAACGAGCTGCGCGATCTGGGCATACCCCTGGAAATCGGTCCGGTGAGCCGGTATTCGGGTGTCGAGGGCTACCGCATCAACCGGGATGCGTACGAACTGCCCGATATCGATCTGACCAGCGAGGAGTCCGCCGCGGTCGCGGTGGCGGTGCAGCTGTGGGAGTCCCCGGAGCTGGCCGCGGCCGCCGAGGGCGGACTGCTCAAGCTGCGCGCGGCCGGTATCCACGTGGAGCCCGACGCCGGGGTGTCGGCGGTGCCCGCGGTCCCGGCCCGCACCCGCGGCTCGGAACCGGTGCTCGGCAAACTGCTCGCGGCCATCGACGCCGGACGGGCGGTGACGTTCAAACACCGTCAGTCCCACGGAGATCCGGTGGAACGGGACGTACAGCCCTGGGGTGTGGTCACCCACCACGGCCGCTGGTATCTGGTCGCGCACGACAATGTCCGTGACGCGCAGCGCGTGTTCCGCATCTCCCGCATCGACGAGGACGTCACCGAGTACGGCCCGGCCAATGCGGTGCACAAACCCGAGGACCTGGACCTGCGGGCCGTGGTCGCCGAGGTCACCGCGCAGACCCCGATCAGCGGCTCGGCCACGGTGTGGGTGGCCGAGGGCCGCGGGCAGGAGATCCGCCGGCTCGGACCGGTCATGGAGGAGCGCACGCTCGGCGGACGTTCCGGCTCGATCGTGGAGGTGCCCATCCGATCCCGGGACTGGCTGGCCCGGCTCATCACCGGACTCGGCGCGGACGCCCTGGTGCTCGCCCCGGAAGACCTGCGCGAGAATGTGATCGCGCGCCTGAAGTCGGTGCTGGAGCGGACGGAGGTGTCGGCATGAGCGAGGCTGCGTCGCGGAAACGCCGGGGAGACAATGTGATCGACGCCGGCGGCGCGCGCCGGGGTGGAACCGGTGAGGGCGCACGGGCTTCCGATGGTGCGAAGGACCGGCGGGGGAGCGCGGCGGCCAGCACCAGCCGGCTCTCGACCCGGCTGGCCCGGCTGCTCAACATGATTCCGTACTTCCAGGCCAATCCGGGCATCAGTGCGGCGGAGGCGGCGGCCGAACTCGGCGTGTCCTCCAAGCAGCTGATGACCGACCTCAACCAGCTGTGGATGTGCGGCCTGCCCGGATATGGTCCGGGCGATCTCATCGACCTGTCGTTCTCCGAGGAGAGCATCGAGGTCACCTTCTCCGCGGGCATCGACCGACCGCTGCGGCTCACCTCCCTGGAGGCGACCGCGCTGCTGGTGGCGCTGCGCTCCATCGCGGACCTGCCCGGCATGGTGGATCCGAGCGCGGCGCACGCGGCCATCGCGAAGATCGAATCCGCCATCACCGGACGGGAATTCGCCGGACCGCCGCTCCCCGTGCCGGTCGAGGCGCCCGCCGTGGCGACCGTCCGGTCCGCGCTGGAGCACGATCACGCGCTATGCCTGGTCTATTACTCGGCCAGCCGCGACGTGGTCTCCGAGCGCATCGTGGACCCGATCCGAATCGTGCTGGTGGACAACAACAGCTACCTGCAGGCGTGGTGCCGGCAGGCCGAGGGCGTGCGCCTGTTCCGCCTCGACCGCATCGAGGAGGCCACCGAGCTCGACGAGCCGGCTCGCCCGCCCGCCGAGGCCGCCGCGGACGAGACCGCCGCGCTGGACCTGTTCGTCGACGATCCCGCGGTCCCGCTGGCGCGCTTGCTGATTCGCCCCGACTACGCCTGGGTGCTCGAGCAGTACCCGATGCACCGGGTCACCGCCCACCCGGACGGCAGCGTCGAGGCCACCATGCGCTTCGCCACCCTGGACTGGATGGCGCGGCTGCTGCTCGGCTTCGGCGCCGGCGTCACCGTGCTGGGCCCGGTCGAACTGGTGACCGCGGTGCGCGAGCGGTCCAGCTCGGCGCTGGCCGCCTACGCCGGGCTCGAGGGGGTCGGTCCCGCTTGAGTTTCCGTGTGACGGTGCTGGGGGCGGGCAGCATCGGCTGCTACGTCGGCGGCCGGCTCGCCGCGGCCGGGGCCGAGGTCACCTTCGTCGGACGGCCGCGCGTGGTGGAGGAACTGCGCACCTTCGGGTTGCGGCTCACCGATCTGGACGGCAATGACGCGCGAGTCGAACCGGATGCCTTCCGCGCGGTCACCGAGCCCGCCGGCGATGCCGATCTGGTGCTGATCACCGTGAAATCCGCGGCCACCGCCACCGCCGCCGCCGAACTGGCCGGCCTGCTGCGGCCCGGCACCGTGGTGATCAGCCTGCAGAACGGCATCGGCAACGACGCGGTCATCCGCGAGCTCCTGCCCACCTGTGTGGTGCTGGCCGGGATGGTCATGTTCAATGTCGTTCATCACGGTCAGGGCCGCTTCCACCGGGGCACCGCGGGCACGGTCGACGTCGCCGACGACCCCGTGCTCAACCGGTTCGCCCCGGTCTTCGCCCAGTCCGGTCTGGGCTTCGAACGGTATGCCGATCTGCTGCCCATCCAGTGGGCGAAGCTGCTGCTGAACCTGAACAATCCCATCAACGCGCTGTCGGGCCGCCCGCTGCGCGAGGAACTCGGTGCCCGCGACTACCGCCGCTGCCTGGCGCTGGCCCAGCGGGAGGCCCTGGACGTGATGGCGGCCGCCCGCATCCGCCCGGCCCGGCTGACGCCGCTGCCGCCGGAGCTGATGGCCCGGCTGTTGACCGTGCCCGATGGCCTCTTCCGCCGGGTTGCCGGAAAGGTGCTGGCAGTCGATCCGGTGGCCCGCTCGTCCATGGCCGACGACCTGGCTGCCGGACGCAAAACCGAAATCCCTTGGCTGTGCGGTGAAATCGTGAGTCTCGGGGCCATGGTAGGAATACCCACGCCGGTGAACCAGAAGCTGATCGAACTCGTGTCAGCTGCGGAGAACGGCGACCGGCGCACCTGGTCGGGCCCGGAATTGCTGGAACAGCTCACC
Source organism: Nocardia sp. NPDC059228 (assembly GCF_042754245.1). Taxonomy (NCBI): domain Bacteria; kingdom Bacillati; phylum Actinomycetota; class Actinomycetes; order Mycobacteriales; family Nocardiaceae; genus Nocardia; species Nocardia sp. NPDC059228. Next base: position 266,060 of record NZ_JBHZAL010000004.1, read on the forward strand.
GACGCCGCCCGTGACGGCGCGGCGAACAAGGGTTGACAACAAGCTTCGCGATATGCGGGTCCGGTAGCATCGGACTCACCAGAGTCTTTGGAGGTAATGGAATGACAGGCGCCATCAGCCCGTGGCACTTGCTGATCGTCGTGCTGATCTTCTTGCTGTTCTTCGGTTCGAAGCGCATGCCCGACGCGGCCCGTAGCCTGGGTCGCTCGATGCGCATCTTCAAGACCGAGGTCAGCCAGATGCAGAACGAGGGCAAGACGGGCGAGGCCGCTCCCGAGGCCCAGGCCCAGCCGGTGCAGCCGCCGGCCCAGCTGCCGCCCGCCCAGCCGGTGCAGCCCACGCCGCAGCCGAACGACCAGCAGAAGGCCTGAGGCCACGACCAGCCGGGATGAGCGCCGCTCATCCCGGATGAGGCGTTGTCCGGGTCCGGTTTCTCCGGATCGTCAGGGGCGGGCAGTAGCGCCCGCGTCTTCTTTGGCCGCAAGGCGGAGGCAGTCACACACACATGCGCATCCCGTTCGATCCCCGGCGCAGCAAGCGCCGCACGAACCCCGACGGCACCATGTCCTTGGTGGAGCACCTCTCGGAGCTCCGCAGGCGCTTGCTCATCGCGCTGGCGTGGGTCGCGATCGGCACCCTGTTCGGGTTCTTCTGGTACTCGCATTCGATCTTCGGGATCGAGAGTCTCGGCGAGATCCTGCGTGGTCCCTACTGTGATCTGCCCGCCTCCTCGCGGGCCAATCTGAGCACCGACGGCGCCTGCCGATTGCTGGCGACCGCGCCCTTCGAGCAGTTCACGCTGCGCCTGAAGGTCGGCACCACCGCGGGTGTGGTGGTGGCCAGCCCGTTCTGGCTGTATCAGCTGTGGGCGTTCATCACGCCCGGTCTGTACGCCAAGGAACGCAAGTACGCGATCTCGTTCGTGGCGGCGGGCGCGGCGCTGTTCGTCACCGGCGCGGTGCTGGCGTACTGGGTGGTCGCCCACGCGCTCAGCTTCCTGATGACCATCGGCAACAATGTGCAGATCACCGCGCTGAGCGGTGCGCAGTACTTCAGCTTCATCATCAAGCTGCTGGTCATCTTCGGTGTCAGCTTCGAAACCCCTTTGCTCATCGTGGGTTTGAACTTCCTCGGGGTGCTGACCTATCAGCGGCTCACCAAGTGGCGGCGCGGACTGATCTTCGGCCTGTTCGTGTTCGCGGCCATCGTGACCCCGCAGGACCCGATCTCCATGCTGTCGCTGGCGCTCGCGCTGACGCTGCTGTTCGAGATCGCGGTGCAGTTCGCGCGCCTCAACGACAAGCGCCGGGCCCGCAATGCGGAGGCCTGGGACAAGCTGGCCGACGACGAGGCGTCCCCGCTGGACACCACGCCCGGCGGTGTCGACGCCCCGACTCCGGTGCCGACCGCGGAACCGGTGGCCGCGACACCGCTCGAGAAAACAACGCGAGGCGTGTCGGATTACTCCGATACTCTCTGAAAAGTGACATCAAGGTCGCTTACTGGCGAACTGGCGGCATTCGCCGCCGAACTGAAATTCGAGCTCGATCCGTTCCAGCGGCAGTCGTGTGAGGCGCTCGAGGGCGGGCACAGTGTGCTCGTCTGCGCGCCCACCGGCGCCGGCAAAACCGTGGTCGGCGAGTTCGCGGTGCATCTGGCGCTGGCCGCGGGCGGGAAGTGTTTCTACACCACGCCCATCAAGGCGCTGTCGAACCAGAAGTTCGCCGATCTCACCGAACGTTACGGTCGCGACGAGGTCGGCTTGCTGACCGGCGACCAGTCCATCAATCCCGACGCCTCGGTGGTGGTGATGACCACCGAGGTGCTGCGCAACATGCTGTACGCGAGTTCGGATGCGCTGCGCGGGCTTTCGTACGTCGTCATGGACGAGGTGCACTACCTGGCCGACCGCTTCCGCGGCGCGGTGTGGGAGGAGGTCATCCTGCACCTGCCGCCGGAGGTGCGCCTGGTCAGCCTGTCCGCGACGGTCTCCAATGCCGAGGAGTTCGGCGCGTGGATGGAGACCGTGCGCGGTGACACCGCGGTGGTCGTGGACGAGACCCGGCCGGTGCCGCTGTGGCAGCACGTCATGGTCGGCAAGCGCATGTTCGACCTGTTCGACCCGAAGTCCAGCGACGCCAAGGTGATCGTGGACGGGGACCTGCAGCGCTACATCAAGCATCGCGAAGCCGTTGACCGGATGGACAATTGGGCGGTGCCGGGGCGCGGTCGCGGCGGGCCGCGGCGCTCGTTCCGGCCCATGCCGCGGCCGGAGGTGATCGCCCGGCTCGACGACGAGGGGCTGCTGCCGGCGATCACGTTCATCTTCAGCCGCGCCGGATGCGATGGCGCGCTGGCACAGTGCGTGCGCTCGCGGCTGGATCTCTCGCGCGAGGACGATCGCGCGGAGATCGACGCGATCATCGAGAAGCACACCGGGGACCTGCCGCGCAGTGACCTCGAGGTGCTCGGGTACTGGGAGTGGCGCGAGGCGCTGCACCGCGGCTTCGCCGCCCACCACGCGGGCATGCTGCCCGCCTTCCGGCACACGGTCGAGGAACTGTTCGTGCGCGGGCTGGTGCGGGCCGTGTTCGCCACGGAGACACTGGCTCTCGGCATCAATATGCCGGCGCGGACCGTGGTGCTCGAGCGGCTGGTGAAGTTCAACGGTGAGAGCCACGCCGAGCTGACGCCGGGGGAGTACACGCAGCTCACCGGGCGGGCCGGGCGGCGCGGGATCGACGTCGAGGGCCACGCGGTGGTGCTGTGGCAGCCGGAGGTGGACACCAGCGCGGTGGCGGGTCTGGCCTCGACGCGGACCTATCCGCTGCGGTCGTCGTTCCGGCCGGGCTACAACATGTCGATCAATCTGGTCGATCGCATGGGCGCGGTGGAGTCGCGGGCGCTGCTGGAGCGGTCCTTCGCCCAGTTCCAGGCCGACCGGTCGGTCGTGGGCCTGGTGCGGGGCATCGAACGCAACGAGGCCCAGCTCCGCAAGCTGCGCTCGCAGCTCGGCGACGAGAGCTTCTTCGAATACATCCAGCTGCGCGAACGAGTCCGGGACCGGGAGCGGCACCTGGAACGGCAAGGCCGCACCGACCGGCGGCAGGCCGCGGTGTCCGCGCTCACCACGCTGCGGCGCGGTGATGTGGTGGTGATTCCGTCCGGACGCCGCCAGGGTCTGGCCGTGATCCTGGAACCCGATGCGACACCGGGTGATCCGCGTCCGCTGGTGCTCACCGAGGACAAGTGGGCGGGCCGGGTCTCGGCCGCCGACTTCCCGACGCCGGCCGAATCACTGGGCCGGCTGCGGCTGCCCAAGCATGTCGACCATCGCACCGCGCGGGTGCGCCGTGACCTGGCGTCCGCGCTGCGCAGCACCGGCATCACCGTGCCCCGGCGCGGGCGGCAGGGCGGCGGCAAGTCCAAGGCCGCCGACGACCGCGAGCTGCAGACCTTGCGGCGGGCATTGCGCAATCATCCGGCGCACTCGCGGCCGGATCGGGAACAGCTCGCGCGCATCGGCGAACGCTACAACCGGGTCGAGCGCGAGACCGAGCACCTGCGCCAGCAGGTGGCGGCCACCACCAACTCCCTGGCACGCACCTTCGACCGCATCCTCGGGCTGCTCGAGGAGCGCGGCTATGTCGAGCACGGCGAGGTCACCCAGGACGGCCGCCGCCTGGCCCGCATCTACGCCGAGGCGGATCTGGTTGTGGCGGAAAGCCTTCGGCAGGGACTGTGGCGCGGGCTCGGCCCGGCCGAGCTGGCCGCGGTGGTGTCCATCCTGGTGTACGAATCCCGGCAGGAGGGCGGTTACCTGGGCGCTTCGGGCCCGACCGCGCCGATTCGCCGGGCCGTGGACGCCACCATCGGGGTGTGGTCGCAGTTGCGCGCCGACGAGTCCCGGCACCGGGTGCAGCCCACCCGCGAACCCGACCTCGGTTTCGTCACGGGTGTCTACACCTGGGCCCGCGGCGACGATCTCGCCGATGCGCTGCTCGCCAGCGGCGATCGCGGAAACCCGCTCTCCGCGGGCGATTTCGTGCGCTGGTGCCGCCAGGTCATCGATCTGCTGGACCAGATTCACAGCACCGCCGACGACCTCGAGGTGGCGGCCACGGCGAGCAAGGCGGTGCGGGCGATCCGCCGGGGTGTCGTAGCCGTGGACGCGGCGTAGTAGATACGACTGTGCTTTGATTCTTGGATGTACCGACCGCAGTGGGGACACGAGCGTGTGCCCGCTCGGGGGGCTAGCGTGAGTACAACGGATTGCTATTGGAGGCAAGCAGATGAGCGGCCCGTACGGACCGAATGACGCCCCTGGTCAAGGGGGAGGCAACGATCCGACGCAGCAGTGGGGCGGTCAGCAGCCCGCGCCCGGCGCCGGACCGACTCAGCAGTGGGGTGGCCAGCAGCCCGCCCAGCCGACCACGCAGTGGGGCGACCCGTCGCAACAGCAGCAGCCGGCCCAGCAGTGGGGGCAGGGCCAGCCGCAGCAGCCGTGGGGCCAGTCGCAGCCGCAGCAGCCGGTGCAGCAGCCGTGGGGGCAGAGCCAGCCGCAGTGGCAGCAGCCGCAGGGTGACCAGCAGTGGGGACAGTCGCAGCCGCAGTGGCCGCAGCAGGGTCAGCCCGGACAGCCGGGTCAGCCGGACTGGAACCAGCAGGCGGGCCAGCAGTGGCCGCAGCCGCAGCAGCCGCCCGCCGGCAAGAAGAAGACCGGTCTGATCATCGGGATCGTGGTCGCCGTGGTGGTGGTGCTGGCCGCGGCCGGCGGCGGTCTGGCCTGGCTGCTGAGCAAGGACCAGCTGGACAACAAGGCGGTGCAGTCCGGGGTGCAGAAGGTGCTCAAGGACTCCTACGGCATCGACGACGTCCAGGACGTGAGCTGCCCGTCGGGTCAGAAGGTCGAGGTCGACAAGACCTTCGACTGCACCCTCAAGGTGGGTGGCGAGAGCAAGAAGGTGACCATCAAGATCACCAAGGATGACGGCACCTACGAGGTCGGCCGCCCCAGCTGATTTTTTTCCGGGCGGGGGAACTGGGCAATTGTGTTGGGCCCGGGCGTGATCGGATGATCGCGGCCGGGCCCTCGCGTTTGCCAGGGGTTGGCTGGTCGTCGCTGACGAGTACAGTGGGCCGAAATCTTCTCGTTGATCGTGATCGGGGGCAAGATGAGTTCGACTGTTCGTATCGTGGGCTGGACCGCGACCGTGGTGGCCGTGGCGAGCGCCGGGCTGGCGTCCGCGCCGTTCGCGGGCGCCAAGGCAACCGGCCCCGTGGTCAACGACTGCATTACCAACAAGACCGATGTGCAGCCTGCCGGCATGGTGTTGGCGTGTGGCGACGGCGGGCTCAGCGTCCGCGACATCACCTGGGGCAGTTGGGGTCCCGACACCGCCGAGGGCGACGGCACCGAGTACCGGCGCGTGTGCCAGCCGAGCTGCGCCGCCGGGAAGACCGCCTCCGGTACCACCCACATCACCCTGCGCAATCTGCAGGACGGTTATTTCACCGAGGCCGCCATCACCGATCTCGACGGCAAGCCCGAGACCTGGCCGGTGGGTCCGCTACGGCACTGATCAGCGCTTGGCCATGGCGGTGATGAGCCGCTTGACCGGATTCTCGGCGTTGTAGGCGGTGGCCAGTTCCGCGAGGCGATCCGGGTCCGCCGGAGTGACGGGCAGCAGGTCCGGGCCCGAGTGCGCGACGTCGGCATCCCGGACGACCCGGACGACGGGGGCCGCGGCCTTCAGATAGTCGTCGGCGGCAACGAGTTTCGCGCGCACACCCTTGGCGAGATCGGAGTCCGGATCGGCGGCCGCGGCGCGCAGGGCCTCCACCGAGCCGAAACGGGAGATGAGCTGGGCGGCGGACTTGTCGCCGATGCCCGCGACGCCGGGCAGACCGTCGGAGGCGTCGCCGCGCAGGGTGGCCATATCGGCGTAGGCGGGGCCCGCATTCTCTTCCGGCACACCGTATTTGGCGGAGACCTCGGCCGGGCCCCAGAGCTCCGCCTTGGCCAGGCCGCGGCCGACGTAGAAGACGCGCACCGGAGGTGCCGGGGTGTCGCGGACCAGCTGCAGCAGGTCCCGATCGCCGCTGACGACGATCACCTCGTCGGTGCCTTCCCGGGTGGCCAGGGTGCCGATCACGTCATCGGCCTCGAGGCCCTCGGCGCCGGCGGTCGCGATGCCGGCGGCCTCGAGCACCTCCATGATCATGTCGACCTGCGGGGTGAGGGTGTCCGGGACTTCCTCGGCCACGACCCCGGCGACCGGCTCGCCGGCGTCCTCGGCCACCCGGTGGGCCTTGTACGACGGCAGCAGATCCACCCGGAACTGCGGCCGCCAGTCCAGGTCCAGGCACACCACCAACCGGCTCGGCGCATGCTGCTTGACCAGCGCGGCGACCATGTCGGTGAACCCGCGTAGCGCATTGACCGGACGCCCGTCGGGTGCGGTGATCTTCTCCGGGATCGCATAGAACGCCCGGAACCACAGACTGGCCCCATCGAGCAGCAGCAGCGGACCGGCGGCAGGGGTGCTCATAGCGGTCGACCCTACCGGGACCGGCCGACAGGTCCGCGCAGCGCGGTTGGGTAGTCGGGCGCGTGGAATTCGTCTCCGCGATCGTCGGACGCCGATACCTCGGCGCATCGCGGCCGCGGAGTTCGCTGCGCTGTCCGGACAGGTGCGCCACATGGGTGGTCGGTGGCAGGCTGTCGCCCCCGGTCCACACGCCGCCCAGGGATTGCTCGTCGGAGTTGACGTGGAGCCGGGTCGGTGCGGTCGAGACGATATGTCGTTCGCGAGTTGGACGAAACCTGCTGAGCGGCAGGGGGCTCGGGGCGTGGTCCGGTGGTGGCACACAGTGGTGGGGGTGCGAAGTTCGGCGGTGGCTGGAGGGTGGCGGGGTTGGGGAGTAGCGTCGGTGGGCATGAGCGCTCATGACGAGTCACGGTTCGCGGCGGAGGTCTACGGGTCACGATTGGAGCGGGCTGCCGAGTTGGCGCGCCACGCTCATCTCGACGCGTTGCTCATCACACCGGGTCCTGACCTGCGGTTCCTCATGGGGTCGCGGGCGCAGTCCTTCGAGCGGCTGACCTGTCTGGTGATCCCGGCCAGCGGGGAGACACCCTCGGTGGTGATCCCGAAGCTGGAGCTGGCCTCGTTGAAGGGATCGGCGGCCGGTGAGCTGGGGTTGCAGATCGTGGACTGGGTGGACGGGGTGGACCCGTATCGCATTGTCCGGAACGTGCTCAATGCCGGTGCGCGGGTGGCGGTCACCGATGTCATGCCCGCCCTGCACCTGCTGCCCATCTCGGATCAGCTTGGCTCGCTACCGGTTTCGGCCACCCCGCTGTTGCGCGAACTGCGAATGGTGAAGGACCCCAGCGAGATCGAGGCCCTGCGCCGGGCCGGCGCGGCCATCGACCGGGTGCACGCCCGCATGGCCGAGTTCCTGCGCCCCGGCCGCACCGAGGCCGAGGTGGGCGCGGATATCGCGGCCGCCATCGTCGAGGAGGGCCACACCGAGGCCGACTTCGTCATCGTGGGCAGCGGCCCGCACGGCGCGGACCCGCACCACCTGGTGTCGGATCGGGTGATCGCGCCGGGTGACGTGGTGGTGATCGATATCGGCGGTCCGGTCGAGCCCGGCTACTTCTCCGATTCCACCCGCACCTACGTACTGGGCGAGCCGAGCGAGGAGGTGGCCGCGCAGTTCGCCGAACTGGAACGCGCCCAAGCGGCCGCGGTGGCCGCCGTGCGGCCGGGCGTCACCGCCGAATCCATCGATGCCGCCGCCCGCGATGTGCTGGCCGCTGCCGAGCTTGCCGACTACTTCGTGCACCGCACCGGCCACGGCATCGGACTGTCGGTGCACGAAGAGCCCTACATCGTGTCCGGCAACGACCTGGTCCTCGCGCCCGGCATGGCCTTCAGCATCGAGCCGGGCATCTACTTCCCGGGAGCCTGGGGCGCGCGCATCGAGGACATCGTGATCGTCACCGAGGACGGCTGCGAGTCGATGAACAACCGCCCCCACGGACTGACCCGCCTATAGCGCCTGGCCGCCTTCGGCCCACGCAGGTACGACGGCCCGGGCCCGCGAGGCCGCCGCTTTCACCGGCTCTCCCTGTCGGGTGCGCACTCGAGAGATTGGACGTGCCGTGTGGCGCACAGTGATCGGTCGCGCACCAATCGGGACCGGTGTCAGTGCCCGGCGGAGTCGCCCTTGAAGACGCTGCTGGCCATCACGCGCTGCACATCGATGGCGATCACGACGCGGGTCGGGTTCTCCCGGGGCTGCCGGTAGCGCCCGGCGTAGCGCTCGACCGCGTCGGCCACCGAATCGGGGTCGTCGAGCACGGTCGCGGGACCCTCGAGGGTGATCCAGCGCGGGCCGTCGACCTGGCTCACCGCCGCGTAGCCCGAGCGCCGCACATTGTTGACCTTGACCGACCCGTCATTGGTGATGATGCGCGCGATGCCGGCCTCGGGATCCCAGGTGAACCCGACCGCGACCACATGCGGGGTGCCGTTGGCGCGCAGTGTGGAGAGCGTGGCGAGGTGGCGTTCGGTGACGAAGTCGGCGGCGGCGGGCGACAGTTCCGGGCGTGCAGCGGTGCTGGTCATGATCCGACGCTAGCAATCCGGCCTCGGGAGCACCGGACAGCGGTGCCCGGGTGGCAAACTGTGGGCCATGGGTTTCGGATCGCGGGACGTCGACAAGGGCGTCGTGCTGGTGCTCGGCGGGCGGAGTGAGATCGGGCTGGAGGTGGCGCGACGGCTGTCGCCCGGCCGGGTGGTGATTCTGGCGGCGCGCCGCAGTGACCAGCTACAGGAACAGACGAAGGAGTTGCTGATCGCCGAGGCGGCGGCGGTGCACTGCGTCGAGTTCGACGCCGACGACATGGCGTCGCACCAACCGCTGCTGGAGAAGATCATCGCCGAGCACGGACGCATCGGCGTGGCCGTGGTGGCATTCGGGATTCTCGGGGATCAGGCTCGGGCCGAGGAGGATCCGGCGCACGCGGTCGAGATCGTGCTGACCGATTTCGTCGCCCAGGTGAGCGTGCTCACCAGTCTGGCGAATCTGCTGCGCGAGCAGGGCGACGGTCAGATCGTGGTGTTCAGTTCCATCGCGGGTGTGCGGGTGCGGCGCGGGAACTACGTATACGGCTCGGCGAAGACCGGTCTGGACGGGTTCGCGTCCGGGTTGCAGATGGCGTTGCACGGCAGCGGAGTTCACCTGCTCATGGTGCGTTCCGGATTCGTCATCGGGCGGATGACGGCCGGGATGGAGCCCGCGCCGCTGTCGAGCACACCCGATCAGGTGGCCGACGCGGTGGTGGCGGGGCTGTATCGGCGGGTGCGGGATGTGGCGGTGCCGCGGCGGATTCGGCTGCTGTTCGTGGCCATGCGCTATGTGCCGTACTCGGTGTGGCGGCGGATGCCGCGATGACCGGAACCTCGCGCCCGTTGATGCCGATTCCGGTGATCGGCATCGGTGCTGACGGCTGGGATGGTCTGGGCGGCGCGGCGCGGCGCGAGATCGCCGCGTGTGAGGTATTGCTCGGCTCCGCACGGCAATTGGTGCTGATCCCCGCGGAAGCGGCGCGGGCGGAGCGGGTGCCGTGGCCTTCGCCGCTGGTGCCCGCGCTGCCGGGACTGCTGGAACGGTACGCGGGGCGGCGGCTCGGTGTGCTGGCCAGCGGCGACCCCATGTTCTTCGGTATCGGGGTGACCTTGACGAAACTGCTTGGGGCGCAGTCCCTGCGGGTGCTGCCGCAGCCGTCGTCGGCGTCGCTGGCCTGCGCACGGCTGGGCTGGGCGCTCAACGAGACGCCGGTGGTGAGCGCGGTCGGGCGGCCTGTGGAGACGGTGCTCCCGGAATTGTCCGGCGGGCGCCGGATGCTGGTGCTGAGTTCCGACCAGCACACTCCGGCGCAGGTCGCGGAGCTGCTGGCGCGCAATGGCTTCGGCGGGTCGGCGCTCACGGTGCTGGAACAGCTCGGCGGGCCGGACGAGCGGATCGTGCGCGGCACCGCCGCGCGGTGGGACCACCCGGCCGGAGATGCGCTGAACGTCGTGGCCATCGACGGTGTCGCCGACCGGGTTTCGCCGCGCCTGACGCGGATGCCGGGCCTGCCCGACGAGGTGTACGGCGGCGACGGCCAGCTCACCAAGGCCGAGGTGCGGGCGCTCACGCTCGCGGCGCTGGCGCCCACACCGGGTGAGCTGCTGTGGGATGTCGGGGGCGGTTCGGGCACCATCGCCATCGAGTGGTGCCGCACGAACCCGGCCTGCCGCGCCGTCGCCTTCGAGCGAATGGAGAACCGCCGCAAGCAGATTGCGGCCAATGCCGTGGCGCTGGGCGTGCCGGGCGTCGAGGTGCGTGGCGCGGCCCCGGAGTCGTTCGCGGAACTGCCCGCGCCGGATGCGCTGTTCATCGGCGGCGGGCTCACCCAGGACGACATGTTCGACGCCTGCTGGGAGCGGCTGCGCCCGGGGGGCCGGCTGGTCGCGAGCGCGGTGACCGCCGAATCCGATGTGCTGCTACTGCGCCTGGCCGAGCGGCACGGCGGCGCGTTGCGCCGTTTCCAGGTGTATCGGGCCGAACCGCTGGGCGGCTTCACCGCCTGGCGGCCACAGCTGCCGGTGACCCAGTGGTCGGTCGTGAAACCCCGTGCGGCAGCGGGCTAGTCGATCGGGGGCAGGGCGATCGGGCCGGGTTCGAACACGGTCACCAGCACGATGAGGTTGCCGTAGGGCGCGTTCCCGTTGGCGAGGCGGTGCGCGGCCCGGGCGAGGGCGGTGCGCCACCCGTACTTGGCCTCGATCTCGGCCTGCACCCGGGGTACGAAAGTGCCCGTGCTCAGCAGGCGGGCCGTGCCCTGGAGCTGGCGGGAACCGAGTTTGGGATTGCCGCGCCAGTCGCCGGGCTGCACCAGCACCCGGCCGTCCTCGGCGAGTTGCTCGGCCTCGGCGGAGAACGACGAGGTCCGGAAGGCGAGACCGTTGTCACCGATGGGGACCACCAGCCGCGGCACGGTGACCAGCCGGCGCGGGCCGGTGGTCCGGGTCACCAGCACCGTTTTCGCCTGCTGCCAGACGGCGGCCGGGCCGGAGATGTCGCCGCGCGCCGGTATCGGGGCGGGCACCGCCGCCCCGGGGCGGGCGAACTGGCTACGTGCGGCCGCCGGGTCGATCATCATGTCGGTCATCGCCTTCGATCCTTCCGTGCCGAATTCCACTGCCGGGCTCGGTGCCAGGCGCAGAGCGAGGCGGTGCCACGGCACCACACAGTGATTGCCATGTATTCGCTCATTCGGCGGCGACCATCTGGCTGTGGACCGGTCCGGCACGGTGTCACAAGAGCGACACACGGGTCAGCCCATCGAGTTTCACCACATGGCACTCGTGGGCCACCCTGCCCCAACACTTCTCGACCACGTCGAGCCCGTCCCCTTCGATAGTCCAGACGTTCCGCAGATCTGGCAACAACACAGGTCAGACGTCGTGAATCTGTAGCGGGGAGATCGCTCGGGGCCGAAGATCCGCCCCAGCGGGGCCGGAAGGATCGCTGCAAAGCCGCCGGGTCACGAGTTCGGCGGAAGGTGAGCGCCAGGGGGAGTCAGCGCCTCCCGGCGGCGCACCGTCCACCGACTGTCAGCGGCGGCAGAAAAGACAGGGGCAGGAACCGGACCGGTCTGTCCGCAGCGGCGTCGTAGAGAAACGCGGGCACGAGTCCGGATCGGGGACCCGAGGCGGGTGCCGACCCGTTTCCGCGCGCACTGCCTGCGCGCGTGGCGTCAGGTGTGTTTACTGGCGTCATGGCACTGTTCGCTCGAATGGTTTCCGCCCTTGCGCAATTCGCGAACCGCCGGGGTGTCTATGCCGGGCGTCGATCCACGAAGGTTCATGTCCGCGTCTATCGGTGGTCGCGGGGCAGCCTGGGCGGGCACCTGCCCGGCCGCCGCGGCGCGCGGATCCTGCTGCTCGATCATGTCGGGGCGAAGAGCGGTGTGCGGCGGACGTCCCCGGTGATGTATGTGGAGGCCGGGGACGCGGTGGCGATCGCGGCGTCCAAGGCTGGGCAGCCCGTTCATCCGGCCTGGTTCCACAACCTGAAGGCCAATCCAGACACCGTGATTCAGATCGGCGGCCAGGTACTGCCGGTGCGGGCTCGGGTAGCCGATCCGGGCGAACGAGATCGGCTGTGGCCGGAGTTCGTCGCGGCGGTGCCGGATTTCGCGTTCTATCAGCAGCAGGCGGGAGAGCGGGTGATACCGGTTGTCCTTCTCGAAACCAGGTGAGGGCGGCGCGACCCGGCAGGTGTGGAACATGGTTGCTCGACTTGCGGGGGGCGGGTTTGGCCTAGGCTGCTCGGCGTGAGTGCCGCTGCGTCGCGAACGATTGCTTTGCCGCACTGCCGGGTGAGCTGTGCCGAGTACGGTGCGGGAGACGGGATACCGGTGCTGTACTGCCACGGCGTGCCCGGAACACATTTGGAGGGTGAGGCTTTCGATGCGGCCGGGATGGCGGCGGGAATTCGCGTCATTGCGGTCGATCGGCCCGGAATGGCGGAATCGTCGTTGCCCGCGGGGGAGCGGGTGGCGGACTGGGTGGGCACGGTGGCCGCGCTGGCGGATCGGCTGGGGCTGGGGCGATTCGGGGTCATCGGGGTGAGTGGTGGCGGGCCGTTCGCGCTGGCCGTCGCGGCCGGGCTGCCCGGCCGGGTCACGGGCGTGGCGCTCGTTTCCGCGCCCGCGCCGCTCGGTGAACAGGCCGACGCCGCGGACCTCGATCCGGCGGCGCGCCGGCGTCGGCGCGGGCTGAATGTCCTGCGGCGGGCCCCTTTTCTGGTGTATCCGATGGCGATGGAGATGTCGCTGGTGATCCGCCGGCAGCACGGGGTCGCGGGACTGGTCGCGCAGATGGCGGAGGTGGATCGCGAGCGGGTCGAGGGCGATCCCGAGCTGGCCGACAAGCTGGAGGCCAATCTGCGGCGCAGTTTCGAGCAGGGCAGCCGTGGTTTCGCTTCCGACATCCGGCTGGTCTTCACCCGCGAATGGGGATTCCGGCTGTCCGACGTGACCGTGCCGGTGCAGGTCTGGCACGGTGAGGTCGACGGCAATGTCCCCGCCGAGGATGCCCGGCGGCTCGCCGCGGCGCTCCCGGACGCCCGGCTGCATCTCGTGCCCGGGGCGGGCCACCTGCTGTTCGTCGAGCGTCCGGCCGACATCCTGGACTCCCTCGGAATCGGCAACACGCCGTGACCGGCGGGTGTCGGGCAACGGTGCAGCCGAGGTCGGAGGCCGACGAGTTCCGCAGGTGTGGACTACCCGCCGTGTCGATCGAGATGTGTTGCCGCCCTATCCCAGTGCGTGGGCGGTGGTGTATCCGAGCAGCGCCGCGCCGAGCCCCGCGATGACGCTCACGGCGACATTGAGCGTGGCGTACAGATACGAGCGCTGCTCGGCGAGACGAATGGTCTCGTAGCCGAACGTGCTGTACGTGGTCAGTGCGCCACAGAATCCGGTGCCCACGAGCGCGTAGGTGGGAGACGAGACCGCGGCGCCGGCGAGCGAGCCCAGGATCAGGCAGCCGGTGAGGTTGACCGTCAGTGTGCCCCAGGGGAAGACGCTGTCGTGGCGGGTCTGGATGGCGCGGTCGGTGAGATACCGCGCCGGGGCGCCGACCATCGCGCCGAGAATGACGAGCAGCGCGGTCATGCGGTGGCCTCCCGGCGTCGGGCGATCTGGTGGGTGCAGGCCGCGCGGGTGAGGCGGACCGCGACCAGGGTCGCGAGCAACGCGCACACCAGGGTGGCGCCCATGTAGGTGAATGCTGTTGCGACCGTGCCCGGTTGCAGCAGTCCGCGGGTTTCGTTGGCGTAGGTGGAGAAGGTGGTGAATCCGCCGAGGATGCCGACGCCGAGGAACGGGCGTACCAGCGGGTGGGCGGTGATGGTCTCGGTGACGATCACCATCAGCACGCCGATGAGGAAGCAGCCGGCCACATTGGTGAGGAAGGTGGCCCACGGGAACCCGGCGACCGGGGTGGGCCACTCCAGCGCGAGCCCGTATCGGGCCAGCGCGCCGAGCGCCCCGCCGATCGAGATCACGGCCAGGATCGCGCCGTGCGATCGCGACGGTTCCTGTGGTTGCCCGGGTTGATGCAGATCGACATCGGGGTCGATCGGTTCGAAGGTCTCGACACCATGGGTCGAATCCAGCTCACTGCTCACACGCGTCTCCTACTCCAGCGCACCCCGAGGGTGTCATTGTGGGGTAGGGACTGTTGGCGGCCGGTGGCCGCGGTTGTTCCGTGAGTTAGGAGCGGCGAGCCCCACCGCCGCATCTCGAAAAGGATAGCGAGCCTACGCGGGTCTCCGTTGGCGATGTGGGTCAGATCACGCCCCATCTGTCGCGGCCTCCGGGTGCGGACGCGGCATCCAGGGTCGCCGGCGGGTGGCCGTGCCGGCGCTGGAAGACGCGGCGGAAGGAACGGGGGTCCTGGCCGAGTTCCGTTGCGATGGAACGGATCCGGTGACTTCGCGGGGAGTCCGGCCCAGCTGCGGGTGGTGAAATCGACGACTTCGAGCGCCGAGTGATTTGACTCGGTGGCGGCCCCCGGTTCAGTATGGGTCGGTCAGCACCTCGCTAGGCGAGGCTCCTGTACGAACACAGGCCACTGATCCGACGACGTCGAGAGACGCCCAGGGTTAGGACAGATCTCCCCGGATTAAGGGGTGATCCGAAGTGGCTTCCCGGCTAAGGGGATACGTCGTGCAGTGCCGAAGCTCTGACGAGAGGGGTGCCCGCAATGTCACTGGTCGTGGCATTGCTTTTCCCCTCCGCCCGGTGCGACACCCGTAGATGAGGTCGACGCGCGTGCGTCCCGGCGGCAAGGAGGTGAGGGGCGAATGAGTTCCGGCGATAGTCCGTATCCCAGTCCGGTTCGAAAACCATTGTCGTTCCCGGCTTGCCGCGCACCGAGCGCTTCCTGAAGCATTCGGAATTTCGTGGCGGGCCGATTCTCCGAAGGAGTTCTCCCATGGCCGTCATCGCGTTTCCGCGTACCCGCACCCCGCTGACCGTCCTGTCGGTGCTCGGCGACTCCGCGCGGCGGGTTCGCGCGCGCCACCACCTCACCGAATCCGAGCGTGCCAACCTGCGCATCGCCCGCTCCCGGGTCGCGGTCTACACCGCCTCCCTGGGCGGTCACCCTTACCACGCGTAGGCCCTCGGGGCCGCGGGCCGACGCCCGCGGCCGCGGCGGGAGGGTGGTCTTCACAGCGGTTTCTCAGCGGCCCGGCGGCACAGTGTCGGCGTGACAAACCATGTGACACTTCCTGATTCGGCCCGCTCCGGGCTGCCCGTCAAGGTCCCGCAGATCACCGCGCTGTTCTGGGTGATCAAGGTGCTCTCCACCGGAATGGGAGAGACCTTCTCCGACTTCCTGGTCAAGCATCTGCCGCCGCTGCTAGCCGTCGGTGGTGCGCTGGTGCTCTTCACCGTGAGCCTGGCCGCCCAGATCCGCGCGCCCCGCTACCGCGTCTGGACCTATTGGACCGCCGTGGTCATGGTGGCCATCTTCGGCACCATGGTCGCCGACATCGTGGATTTCGTGGTCGGAATTCCGCTGGGGATCTCGACTGTGCTGTTCCTGGCCCTGCTCGCGGGCGTGCTGCTGCTCTGGTACCGCGTCGAGGGCACCCTGGATGTGCACAGTATCGATACCCGCCGGCGTGAAGGCTGCTACTGGACCACGGTCGTGGTGACCTTCGCGCTCGGCACCGTCGCCGGCGACTTCACCGCCGCGACACTGCATTTGGGCTACCTGGTGTCGTCCCTGCTGTTCGCTGTCGCGATCGCGGTGCCGGCGGTGGCCCGGCGCTGGGGCGGGATCGATCCGGTGCTCGCCTTCTGGGCCGCCTACGTGGTCACCCGCCCGCTGGGCGCCTCGGTGACCGACTGGCTCGCCTCCGACCGCAGCGACGGCCTGAACCTGGGCACCGGCTGGGTCACCCTCGCCGCGGCGGTCCCCATGGTCGTGCTCATCGCGGTGCTCGCGCGCCGGCAGGACCGGGTGCAGGCGGTCGGCGTGCACCCGTGACGTCGAGAAGGGCTGCAGCGCTCGGGGTTCGGCAAAGCTGCCACGATGTCGAATCGACGCGCGGCAGATTTCAGGGCTGTTCGCCGATATTGCCGATGACCTGGTTGAGGTGGGCGCGGCCGTCCTCGAGCTGGTAGGTGACGCCCGCGATGGCGCAGCGGCCGGAGTCGACCGCGTGCGAGATGATCTGCGAGCGCTCCATCAGCACGCGGCTGGTCTCGGCCACGTGCCGGGCCTCGAGCTCGTCGACGGTGCTCAGGCCCTCGCGGCGGCCGAGCAGGATCGACG
Organism: Nocardia sp. NPDC059228; assembly: GCF_042754245.1. Taxonomy (NCBI): domain Bacteria; kingdom Bacillati; phylum Actinomycetota; class Actinomycetes; order Mycobacteriales; family Nocardiaceae; genus Nocardia; species Nocardia sp. NPDC059228. Next base: position 282,475 of record NZ_JBHZAL010000004.1, read on the forward strand.
GGGTGATGCGCTCGACGAGACTGCGGATGAACCCGCCGGGGACCGCCCCGCCGTCGAGCGCGTCGAGGGTGGCCTTGACGGCGCCGCAGCTGTCGTGACCGAGCACCACGATCAGCGGGACATTGAGCACCTGCACGCCGTATTCGATGGAACCCAGCACCGAGCTGTCGATGACGTGCCCGGCCGTGCGGACCACGAACATGTCGCCGAGGCCCTGGTCGAAGATGATCTCGGCGGCGACCCGGGAATCGCCGCAGCCGAACAGGATGGCGGTGGGGTGCTGGCCGCCGACCAGCTCGGCGCGGTGACCGGCGCCCTGGCTGGGGTGGACCTGGGTGCCCCGCATGAAACGCTCGTTGCCTTCGCGAAGAGATTTCCAGGCGCTGATCGGATTTGAGTGAGGCATATGTCCGATTCTGCACATCGGCGATCGGGTGTGCCGACCCACCCCCGTCCGTTCGTGTTCCGGACGCTTGGTCCGATGACGCGCGGGATTGGACGGTCGGACGACCATCGGTGCGTCTATTGGTTTGTGCAACAAAGGGATTCGTGACATGCCGAGGCCGGTGTGTCGCCTGGCGTGGCGGCGGTGCCGGTTTACCCACCTCCGTGATGTCCATTACAATCTCTTTGGTTTCAGTCCCGTTCGGCCCGGCCGGACGCGGTGGAGTTGTTCGACGCTTTCGGCGCGCGGGATTGGAGACTGTGATGACGGTGTCGGCCGTGACCGATTCACCCCTCGACCATGGCGCGATTCGCGTGCGGATCGATGCCGCCCTGCACGAATTCCTCGACCGGAAGGCCGAATCGGCGGCCGCCCGCCGGCTGCCCGCGGACGTGGTGGGCGCGGTCCGCTCCTTCCTGTTCGCCCGCGGGAACCGGATCCGGTCGCTGTTCTGCGTCCTCGGCTGGTACGCGGGCGGCGGGATCGAACTGCCGGACGCGGTGGTGCGGACCGCGGCCGCGGTCGAACTCCTGCACACCGCCACGCTGATCCACGACGACCTCCTCGACGATCGCGACACCCGCGACGGGCGGCCCACCGTGCATCGCATCGCCGCCGACCGCAGCCGGCGGGTCCGGGACGGGCACGCGGCCGAACGGTTCGGCGCGCGCAGCGCCATCGTCCTCGGCGACTGCGGCCTGGGCTGGGCCCAGGAGCTGCTGCACGGCGCCGGACTCTCCCCGGCGCAGAGCGCGGCGGCCGCGGCGGTGCTCGACACCCTGCGCACCGAGGTGAACTACGGCCGCTACCTGGAACTGGTCACCAGCGGCCGCCCGACCTCGGATCTGGATCAGGCGCTGGAGATCCTGCGCTATCGCACCGTGGCATGCATGGTGGAGCGGCCCCTGCACGTCGGCGCGGCGCTCGCCGACGCGGACGCGGACGTGATGGGGGCGCTGACCGCCTACGCCTGCCCGCTGGGCGAGGCCGCGCGGCTGCAGGACGAGCTGCGCAACGTCTTCCACGATGTCGAGCCGGTCGGCCAGGCCGGCCTGCAGGATCTGCGCGAGGGCAGGCACACCGTCCTGCTCGCGCTGGCCCTGCGCCATGCCAGCCCCGAGCGCCGTGACCACCTGACCGGGCTTGTCGGCAACGCGCGCCTGGACGAATCCGGCGCCGCGCTCTGCCGCGACATCCTGTCCGTCACCGCACGTTTCGAAGTGGAGCGGATGATCGGGCAGCGCCGGATGCTGATCGGGACCGCCCTCGACGACACCCGGATCCCCGAATTCGCGGCGGCGGGACTGCGCACTGCCGCCGACATGATCATCGGCTGAGGCGGGGCGAACGGCCATCTCGCGGCCCGCGCCGAGCGCGAGTTCGCCGTTCTGGCTCGTTGCCGTCGCGCAGGCCGGTTCCTCTGTTACGGTGGCCGAGGCCGGTCCCGGGATCGGCTGGAGCACAAGAGAATTGACTGGTTATGACGCATGGCGGCGTTGCCGATGGGGCACAGGCCGTGGGTGGAGAATCACGCGTGCCGCTGTACTCGGCCGAGTTCGCGGCGGATCCACACCGTATCTATCGTGAGCTGCGGGCGCGATGCGGGTCGCTGGCACCGGTGGAGCTGGCGCCGGGAGTGCCGGCCACGCTGGTGATCGGGTACCGGACGGCACTGCGAATCCTCAACGACCCGGAGCATTTTCCCGCCGATCCGCGCGTGTGGCAGCGCACCGCGCCGCCGGACAGCCCGGTCATGCCGATGCTCGAATGGCGGCCCAATGCGCTGCGCAGCAGCGGATCCGATCATCGGCGGTACCGGACGGTCAATGTGGCCGCACTCGACGCGGTGGATCCGCACGCCCTGCACGCCACCGTGGAACGGGTCGCGATACCGCTGATCAACGCCTTCTGCGCGGACGGGAGCGCGGATCTGGTGTCGCAGTACGCGTTTCCGCTCGCCTTCCACATGATCAACGCACTGCTGGGCTGCCCGCCGGCCATCGGGCAGCGCATCGCGGCCGGCCAGGCGGCGATCTGGGAGGGCGTCGACGCCGAGGCCGGGAACCAGATGATCACCTCGGCCGTGCTGGAGCTGGTCGTGCTCAAACGCGCCCAGCCCGGCGACGACGTCGTGTCGCGGCTGGTCGCGCACCCGGCGGAGCTCACCGACGAGGAGATGATCCACCAGATCGTCACCCTCTACGGCGCGGGCATCGAACCCGAGCAGAACCTCATCGTCAACACCCTGCGGCTCATGCTCACCGACACCCGGTTCGCCGGAAGCCTGCTGGGTGGCAGCTTGTCCACCCGCGGCGCCCTGGACGAGGTGCTGTTCACCGACCCGCCCGGCGCGAACTACTGCGTCAGTTATCCGCGGCATCCGATTCTCGTCGACGGCGTGTGGCTGCCGGCGCATCAGCCGGTGGTGGTGAGCATGGCGGCCTGCAACAACGATCCCGCGGTCGGCGCGCGCGAATTCACCGACAACCGCGCGCATCTCGCGTGGAGCGTCGGACCGCACGCGTGCCCGGCCCGGTCGCCGGCCTACCTCATCGCCCAGGACGCCATCGACCAGCTGCTCGACGCGCTGCCGGAACTGCGGCTCGCCGTCCCCGACGCCGAATTGATCTGGCGGCCGGGGCCTTTCCATCGCGCGCTGAGCGCACTTCCCGTCGTTTTCCCGCCGGCCCTGCCCATGCACGTGAACTGAGGAGAACACCAATGACCGCCGAATCCATCACCCTCGACCCCACCGGCGTCGACACCCAGGGCGAGATCGCCCGGCTCCGCGAGCGCGGACCCGCCACCCTGGTGGAGCTGCCCGGTGGGGTGCGCGCGTGGTCGGTCACCGATACCCGCCTGCTCGAACTGCTGCTCACCGATGCCCGGGTGTCCAAGGACGCGCGTCAGCACTGGCCCGCGTTCATCAACGGTGAGGTGCAGACCGACTGGCCGTTGTTCGCATGGGTGGCGGTGAACAATATGTTCACCGCCTACGGCGCCGACCACCGGCGACTGCGCAAGCTCGTCGCGCCCGCCTTCACCGTGCGCCGCAGCGCCGCCCTGCAGCCGCAGATCGAGGCCATCACCGCGGAACTGCTCGACACGCTGGCCGCATTGCCGGCCGGTGAGGTGGTCGACCTGCGCGAGGCGTTCTGCTACCGGCTTCCCATCCGCGTCATCTCCGAATTGATGGGTGTCCCGGACGAGATGCTGCCCGGCCTGCGGGTCTGCGCCGACGCTCTGTTCGACACCACCCTCGGCGCGGAGGAAGCGGCGGCCAACTACTTCGAGCTCTACCGCCTGCTCGGCGAACTCGTCGTCCGCAAGCGTGCCGAGCCCGGCGACGACCTGACCAGCGCGCTCATCGCCGCGCGCGACGACGAGGACGGTTCGCGACTGGCCGAACAGGAACTGGTCGACACCCTGCTGCTGGTCATCAGCGCGGGCCACGAGACCACCATCAACCTGCTCGACCAGGCCATCACCGCCGCACTCGGGCACCCCGATCAGCTGAAGGCGCTGCGCGCGGGGGAGGTCGCCTGGCCCGAACTGGTCGAGGAGTCATTGCGTTTCGAGACCGCGGTCGTACATGCCCCGCTGCGATTCGCCGTCGAGGACATCGACTACGAGGACGTCCATATCGCCAAGGGCGACCCCATCATCGTCTGCTACGCCGCCCCCGGCCGCGACGTGAAGGTGCACGGCGACACCGCCACCGAATTCGACGTCACCCGGGAGAACAAGAGCCACATGGCTTTCGGCCACGGCGTCCACCACTGCCTCGGCGCGCCCCTGGCCCGCCTGGAGGCGAACATCGCACTCCCGCAGCTCTTCCACCGCTTCCCCGACCTGCGCCTGGCCGTCCCGGTGGACGAACTCCCCGCGCTGCCCAGCTTCATCTCCAACGGACATGCCTCGCTGCCCGTCCATCTCACGGCCGACCGGTAGTCCGCGAGCGGTATCAGGGCACGATGTCGGCGCGGCCGCGCATCGTGCCCGCCGCCGGCCCCCGATAGGCTTCCGGGCCTCCGTCGAGCCCGAAGCGCTCGGTCGCGATCTCGAGGACACCCTCGTGCAGGGATCGATCAGCTCGATCAGTTCACTGCGGCTGGGTCGCGCGGGGGCGGCGGAAACTCGGGCTGGTCCGATCGATCGCGGAAAGGCGTACGGCCTCAGGGGAAGAAGCGGGCGATGGCCGGTCGGAGGCGGGCGGATTCGAAATCGTCGGTGGGCAGGGCGAGTTGCTCGAGGATCAGGCCGTTGACGAGAGTGAGGAGGTCGGCGGCGGCGGCTTCGGGGTCGGCGGCTCCGGCGCCGCGGAGTTCGCCGGCGAAGGCGGCGCGCTGGGTGGCACCCCATTCGTCGAGGCTGGCCCGGAGGGTGGGGCGGCGGGCGACTTCCAGGAAGAACTCGTAGCGGGCGACGGCGGCGTCGCGGTCGCCGGCCAGGGTTCCGGTCACGTAGTCGACGAGGCGTGAAATCCGTTGGGGGACATCCACATCCGGTAAGCCATCGAACAGGGCGCGGACCTCGTCGATCTGCCGGGCGGCCAGTTGGCGCAGGGCTTCGTCGAGCAGTTGGTCGAGCGTGCCGAAGTAGTAGCGGGCGTTGCCGTGGGTGGTTCCCGCCTCCGCGGCGACGGCGCGGTGGGTCACCGCGCGGGCGCCTTCGCGGGCCAGTAGTCGGATCGCGGCTTCCAGCAGGGCCTCGCGGCGGGCGGCCCCCCGGGCCATCCGCGGCTCGCGCACGGAGGTCGTCATGGAGGTCATCGTACCGTCGACCTCGATTCGCGAATTTTCTCCAAATGGAGAAAACTCGAGGTACGGTGTGCGCAGTCAACACAACGGTTGGCAGCGAAGGACGGGTATGACCAACACGATCATCACCGGGCGGGTACGCACGCTCGATCCGAACACCCCGGAGGCCCAGGCACTCGTGCTGTCCGGGGGACGCGTTCTGGCAGTGGGCGACCGCGACACCATGCGGGCGGCGGCCGGGCCGGACGCCCGGCACGTCGACGCCGGCGACGGCGTGGTCCTGCCCGGACTCATCGACACCCACCCGCACGTCATGCACTTCGGGATGCTGGCGGGCGGGCTGGTGGATCTGACCGACGCGGTCGATCACGCGGACATCGTGGCGCGGATCCGGGCCAAGGCCGCGGAAACGCCGCCCGGGCAGTGGATCATGTGCACGCCGGTGGGCGAGCCGCACTACTTCATCCGCCGTTCCGAGCGGGACCTGCTCGAGCGTCGCCTGCCCGATCGGTGGACCCTCGACACCGCGACCGACGCGCATCCGGTGCTCATCCAGGCCTGGGCGCCCCGCATGCCGAATGTGGTGGCGTTCAACACCGCCGGGCTGCGGGCCGTCGGGCTCACCGCGTTCATCCCGGACCGGGTCTGCGATGTCGAGATCGAGAAGAACGAATCCGGCGACCTGACCGGAATCCTGCGGGGACCCGTGACGAACTACTACACCTACGACCCCTTCTGGGGTCAGATCCTCACCAAACTGCCACCGCCGGACATGGCGAACGCGGTCGCCGGGACGACGGCCGAAATGGCCCGTTACTCGGCGCAGGGGGTGACCAGCGTGTACGAGGGTCACGCCATGGAACCGGAACACCTTGCGCTGTACCGGCATCTGCGCGCCACCGATGCCCTGACCCTGCGCGTCCAGGCGACGCTGGATGCCGAGTCGGTCATCTTCTATCCGTTCGATCCGCTGACCGGCGCCGAGTTCGACGACCGGCTGCGCCACCTCGCCGAGTTGGCCTCGGATCTCGACGACGATCTGCTGCGCGTCGACGGTCTCACCTTGAGCCCCGGCGGCCCGTGCTTCTCGGGCTACTTCGCCACCTACGAGACCTACTCGGACCCGTTCGGCCGTCCCACGCGCGGTGTGCGTTTCGTGTCGCTGGAGAAGGAGGAGGCGTTCGTCAGGTTCTGCGCCGCCAACGACATTCGCGCGAACCTGTGCCTCGGCGCCTACCGCGAGCACGACGACTTCCTCGACATCGCCGAACGCGTGGTGCGCGAACACGATTTCCGCGACCGGCGCTGGATCCTGCAGCACGCCATGACGATCACGCCGCGGCAGGCCCGCCGCTACGCCGACCTCGGCTTCCAGGTCACCACCAGTGCGGGCTTCGCGTGGGGGAAGGGCGCGATGTACGGCGAGCGGATGGGCGAGCACGTCTGGCGCGATCTGGAACCGCTGCACCGGCTCACCGAATGCGGCTTGGACCTGGCGGGCGGATCGGATTGGGGACCGAAGAATCCGTGGGAGCAGATCGAACTCGCGCACACCCACCGATTCGCCGGCAGCGACCACCGCAATGACGGACCCGACCAGAAGGTGTCCCGCGCCGACGCGCTGCACATGTGGACCACGGGTGCGGCGAAGGTGCTCGGCTGGCCCGGAATCGGTTCGCTCGCACCGGGAAACCACGCCGATGTGGTGATCGTGGACCGCGACCCGGTGACATGCCCGATCGACGACCTACGGGACACCAAGGTGCTGCGCACTTATCTGGGCGGCACGGCCGTCCACGACAGCGGCGATCTCGCCGCAGCCGCCGAGACTCAGGAGGTACGCGCGTGAACGCCCGGGCAACGGATCGTGTGCTCGCTCGGATCGACGGCCTGCGTGACGAATTGGTGGCCGAGCTCGCCGAGGCCATCGCCATCCGCAGCGTGAACCCCACCTATCCGGACCAGGACTACGAGGACCTGGTCGGCGGCGAGTCGGCGGTCTCCGGGCTGCTGGCCGGGCTGTACCGGCAGGCCGGCGCGGAGACCGAACTGTTCGGCAAGGCCGCGGGCCGCGACAATGTCGTCGGGGTGCTGCGCGGGCACGGCGGCGGACGGTCGCTGATCTTCAACGGTCATGTCGATGTCGTTCCGGCCGATGACGCCGCGCAATGGACGCACGACCCGTTCACCGCCTTCGTCGACGACACCCATGTGTGGGGCCGGGGCTCGGTGGACATGAAGGGCGGACTGATCGCCCAGGCGTTCGCCGCCATGGCATTACGGCAGGCCGGAGTGCGGCTGCGCGGCGACCTGATCCTGCAGGGCGTGGCGGGCGAGGAGAATCTCGAACACCACATGGGGACCTCCGCGGTCCTCGAGCGCGGCTTCACCGCGGACGCGGCGATCATCGCCGAGCCCACCGGCGCCCGCGTCCCGCTGACCGTCATGCCCGCGACTCCCGGCGTGCTGGTCATGCGCATCTCGGTCACCGGGCGTGCGGCGCACGCGTCGATGCGATCCCACATGCGGGCCGGGTATCCCGGCGAACCGGTTGCCGCCAGCGCGATCGACGCGGCCCTGCGCATCCACGACGGGTTGCGCCGGCTGGAGGACGAGTGGGTGGTGAGCCGGGTCGATCCGCTGTTCGACAAGGGCCAGTTCACCATCGGTCTCGATGTGATCGACGGCGGTGCGCGCGGCAGCCGCAATGTCGCGTTCATCCCCGACGAGACCACCCTCGACTACGCGATCTTCTATCCGCCGGCGGTGCCGGTGGCCGAGATCCAGTCGGAGATCGTGCAGACGGTCACCGGCATCGCGCAGCAGGACCCGTGGTTGCGCGCCAACCCGCCGCGCATCGACTGGCCCATGCACTATCCGGGCGGGCGCACCGACGGGGATCATCCGTTCACCCGGACGGTCTGCGCGGCGCGTGAACGGGCCGCGCTCGACACCGCCTTCGCGGGTGTGCCCGAGGTGCGGCCCTTCCCGTCGGCCACCGATCTCACCTGGTTCACCGCGGCCGGCATCCCCGCCGTCGGGCTGGGGCCGGGGCCTCTGGTCATGGCGCACGCGGTGGACGAGCGGTGCGCGATCGATGAACTGGTCTGTGCCGCAAAGACATACGCGACAGCCGCGATCGACTGGTGCGGTACGGATTGAACGCTCCCAAGCCCCGCCTGGTCGTCGGCATCTCGGGGTCGAGCGCGCCGCAACTGGGCATCACCCTGCTGCGCGCGCTCGCCGAAACCCGGGCGGTGGAAACGCATCTGGTCATCTCGCACGGGGCGCGGCGCTGCATCCGGCTCGAAACCGGTTCGAGCGTCGAGGAGGTGGCAGCGCTGGCCGATGTCGTCCACCACCCCGCCGACCTGGCCGCCGCCATCTCCTCGGGGTCCTTCCGGACCCTGGGCATGGCCGTGGTGCCGTGCTCGGCGCGCACGCTCGCGGCCGTGGCCACCGGGCACGGCGACAACCTGCTGGCCCGGGCGGCGGACGTCACCCTCAAGGAACGCCGCCCGCTGGTGCTGGCGGTGCGCGAGACACCGCTCAACCTGATCCACATCCGGAACATGGAGACCGTCACCCTCGCCGGGGCGACGGTGCTGCCACCCGTGCCGGCCTTCTATCACCGGCCCCGGACCATCGATGACCTGCTCCGGCAGACCGCCGGCAAGATCCTCGACCAATTCGGCATCGACCACCACCTTTTCGCCCGCTGGCACACTCCCGAAGAGGACCGATGAACCACGCCCGCACCGATTTCCGAGCATTTCTGGACACCCTCACCGAGGCGGGGCTGATGCATGGCATCGACGAGCCCGTCGACCCGTACCTCGAGGCCGGCGCGATCAACCGCCACCTCCTCGAATCCGGGCTGCCCGGACCGATCTACAGTTGCATCAAGGATTCGATTCCAGGAATGCGCTTGGCGGCCAACATGTTCGCGACCTTCCCGGGTGTCGCGATCGCGCTCGGCCTGCCCGCCGACACCGATGTGCACGACATCATCGACTGCTATCGCGAACGATTCGGCCGCACCACCGAACCCGTCGTCGTCGCCGAGGGGGAGTGTCAGCAGAACGTCCTGCTCGGCGACGACGCGGACCTCACCGGACTGCCCGCCATCCACGGCCACCCCGGTGACGGCGGCCGGTATCTGGGCACCTTCGGCGTCAGCGTCACCAAGGACCCCGACAGCGACTGGACCAACTGGGGCATCTACCGCGGCATGATCCACGGGCCCCGGGCGCTCGGCATCACCCTGCATCCGCAGATCAACCACGGCGGCCGCATCATGGCCGCCTACCACCGCGCGGACCGTCCCATGCCGTACGCCATGTTCTTCGGCGGTGACCCGCTCTACACGATCCTGGGCGGTCCGGGCGCGCCGCCCGGAGTCTCGGAGGTCGACATCGCGGGCGGGATGCGCGGCCGCCCGGTCGAACTCGTGCGGTGCAAGACCGTCGATCTCACCGTCCCCGCCGATGCCGAGATCGTGGTCGAGGGCACGGTGTCCCCGGGTGACGTCCTGCCCGAGGGGCCGTTCGCCGAATACCCCGGCTACCTGGTCTCCGATCCGGCCCCGGCCCCGGTCGTGCGGGTCACCGCCGTCACCTATCGGCACCGGGCGATCCTGCCGACGTGCAGTATGGGCATCCCGATGGACATGGTGTTCCCGCAGATCCAGATGGCGGCGAACTTCAAACGCGCCCTGCTGCAGGCCAGACTGCCCATCGACAAGGTCGGGGTACCCCGGGCCGGCAATGGGATGGCCGTCGTCGTCTCGACCGACACCCCGATCGCGGGACTTCCGCAGCGCATCGCCGCCACCATCTGGTCCGACGCGGCCGGTAGCAAACTCACGCCCTACGTCATCGTGGTGAACACCGACGTCGACCCCATGGACACCGATGCCGTCCTGCACGCCATCGTGGCCAAATGCCATCCGGCACGGGACATCCACGTCTACCCCGGCTTCTACAACGCACCCTTGCAGCCCTACCTGCCGCCGGGTCCGCACCGCGCCCTCGGGGCCGGCGGCGCGAACGTCCTGCTCGACTGCACCTGGCCGATCGACCTTGCACCACAGGACATTCCGTTGCGGAGCGACTTCGCGACCAGCTATCCGGACGACCTCAAACGCCGGATCAAGCACCGCGTCGCCGCCTGGAATCCGACCCCGATCGACGTCCGCGGAAAGAACTGAGGGCTTCGACATGAGTACATTCGTGCTGATTCACGGTGGGAGCCATGGCGCGTGGTGCTGGTACAAGATCGTGCCGCTGCTCGAATCCCACGGGCACACGGTCGTGACACCCGACCTGCCGGGCCACGGCAGGGACCGCACCCCGGCCAAGGGGTTGACCGGTGCCGCCTATCTCGATCGCGTGGGATCGGTCCTGAATTCGCTGGCGGACAAGGCGATTCTGGTCGGTCACTCGATGGGCGGAGTCACGGTGAAGGCGGCCGCGGAACGCTATGCGGACCGGATCGCGGGGGTCGCCTACGTCGCCGCCGACGTGGTCGCGGGCGGGCAGTCCCTCGTCACCGATCCGGCCCTGGCGGACATTCTGGTGACGCTGGGTCCCCACATCTCGGCCGACACGGACGCCGAGACCTTCGACATCGCGCACCAGGCGGCCACGCGATACTTCTACAACGACTGCGACGCAAGCGATATCGCCCTCGCGCTCCGGCTGCTCACCCCCGAGCCGACCGCGACCATCACCAGCCGCCTCGACCACACCACCGACCGATACCTGGCCCTCCCTCGATTGGGAGTGATCACCTCGGAGGACGCGCTCCTCCCCGCCGATGTCCAGCAGACCCTCTACCGGCGTGACGGCATCACCGACACGGTCTCGCTGCCCACCGGGCACTCCCCGTTCCTGTCCGCGCCCGGCGCGCTGGCCGCGCACCTGCTGGACTTCGCGGATCGCGTGGGATAGTCCGGCGACATCTTGCGATGCGCGTCCGGCGATGGCGTGGGCCGATGAGTTTGGGCGAGTGGCGCGGTCTGTAGGGAGGAACAACGAACCGCAGCCATGCCGGTGTGAGGTGACGGATCGATGGCCGGGCCCTCACCGCGCTCTCATCGGCAGGCTGCGCTGAGCCGGGAGGTTATTTCGAGTGTCGAACGCTATGTCTCGTGACGAGTTGTGGGCCATGGCTCACGCCGAACGTGCGGCGCTGGCCGATGATCTCGCCGATCTGACCGATCGGCAGTGGGCGGAGCGGTCGCTGTGCGGAGAGTGGACGGTGGAGGAGGTCGTCGCCCACCTCACCGCGGCGGCGAGTACCGGCCGAATCCGGTGGCTGGTCAGCGCTTTCGGGGCCCGTTTCGACTTCGAGAAACACAATGCCCGGCGGCTGGCCGAGCACCGGGGCGCGACTCCGGCGGAGACGTTGGATCGATTCCGGGCGATCATCACCAGCACCACCGCGCCGTTCGGCCATACGGCTGCCTGGCTCGGCGAGGTGGTCGTCCACGGCCAGGACATCCGCCGTCCGCTGGGCCTGCCGCGCGAGCCCTCGATCGAGGCCGTCACCGAGGTCGCCCGGTTCTTCGCGAGCCGGGACTTCACTGTCCGCAGCCGCAGCGCTGTCGAAGATCTGCGGCTCGAAGCGAGCGACGGACCCTTCGCCATCGGAACCGGCCCTCTGGTCAGCGGAACGACCATCGCCTTGACCATGGCGATGGCGGGACGAGCCGCCTATTGCGACGACCTCACCGGACCCGGCGTGCCCACGCTACGCAGCCGTCTCTGAAACCGTCTCGAACTCCGCCACGACTGGGGCCTGAGGACGATCTTGCCGTGGGTGTGGCGGAGTTCGAGTTCGGTGCAGGCCTCGCGGACCTGTGCCAGCGGGTGGAAACTGGGAGCCCGACTCTGTGTCCGCGACACTTCGGTGCCTGCCGAACCTTTGCGGCTCTAGCGTAATGAGCATGTTGGATCTTCCGGTACCGCCGGTTTCGCCCGGCGAGCATGGTGTGGCGTGGTTGCGTGCGCAGGTGGCGCGGTTCAGTGAGGGGGACGAGCATTCGCGGCGGCGCGCGATCGTGGAGCGTGAGCTGGCGGCGGTGGACGCGGTTGCGTTGCGTCGCGGGCGTGGGCATCACGTCGCGGAGTTGGCTGCGGCGCTGGGTGTTCGGGTGTCGGTTGCCGATGTCGAGTTGGTCGCGGAGTGCTATCGACCGCATCGGCCGGTGAGCGCGGCCGCGGATGCGGCGGTCGATCGGCTGGTCGCCGCGTTCGGGGGAGTCGCCGACGAGGTGACCGCGAATCGGATCGGGATTCTGGTGCAGGCGTGCGTGGCCACCTCGGCGCTGATCGCCGGCGACAATCCGCCGGTGCCCGGAACTCGCCGCGTCGGTGCGGGAGGTGAACTCGTGGAAGTCGATCTGACCGGACAACCTTTCGGCGCTGGTCGTCATGCCTGCCCTGGTCGGGCGCACGCGCTGGCGCTGGCCGCGGCGGCCGGGCGCTTCCATCAGCTCCACTATCAGGACACGCCGCTGCTGCTGCCGAATGTGTGGGATTTCGCCACGGCGGCGGCGCTGGTCGCCGACGGCTATCCGGCGATCGGGACCACCAGTCTCGGAGTGGCTGCGGCGCACGGACTTCCGGACGCGGCCGGGTCGACCCTGAACGAAACTCTCACGCTGGCAGCCGCACTCGTCCGGCTCCCGGTCCCGGTGACCGTCGACATCGAATCGGGGTTCGGCGCAGACCCGCGCGAGCTGGCCGCGCGCCTGTGGGAATTGGGCGTGGCGGGAGTGAACGTGGAGGACGCTGCAGGCGACCCCGGCGCCCACGCCGACCTGGTCCGCGCCCTCAAGGACGGCGCGCCCGGACTGTTCGTCAACGCCCGGGTCGACACCTACTGGCTGGACCGCGACCACGACACCACCCGCGACCGCGCTCACCGCTACGTCGACGCCGGTGCCGACGGCATCTTCGTCCCCGGCCTCACCCGCGACGATGACATCGCAGCACTCGTCGAAGCGATTCCCGTGCCGCTCAACGTCCTTGCGCAACGTCCACTCGCTGATCTGGCACGTCTCGGCGTCCAACGCGTCAGTACGGGTTCCCTCCTCTACCGCGCGGCTCTGGACGCGGCGCTGACCGCCGCGCGCACTGTCCGCGACGGCGGTCGTATCGAACCGGCAACGTCCTACGGGGCCATCGGCGCCCTGATACCCGCCCCGCCGGATCCGGCAGCGACGCCGGGGAATGCTGACCGGCCGTGAAACAGCTCGAACGGGAGCTTTCTCGAATTCCCGTCACGGACCACCTGATCGGACGGGGACAGCGGGCATAGTCCGGGGCTCCCGAAAGGTGAGCGAGTGGGCCCCGGAGTCGCCGCGACAGGTGCGGTGAAGGGTGGGAGTTCGGCCTCTGCCGCAGGTCAGAGGTCCGTGTGGCGATCATGCGGGCGTGCCGGGAAAGAGAGTAGAAGGTGAGCACTTCGTCGCTCTAGAGTTCGATCACGCCGATGACGTGCGTGGATCGGAAGGAGTCGACGATGACTACTGCTGGAGCGCTACGGGGCGGCCTGATCGTCTCCGGCAGGCCGATGTCCACCCCGCTGCAGGACGTACAAGGCGTATCCCGGCGGCTGGTGGGACATTTCGTCGACAATGTGATTCCCTGCGGCACGCTGCCCGGGGACATTATTTCCGGTGACGTGACCGCCGTGACCCGGGTGTGCCTGGAACTGGCGGTCGCGATGCTCGACGGCGAGGACATTCCCGAGAAGGCGGGCAGGCTCGCGGAGGCCGCGGCCGGCTGGGCCCGGGAGGGCGTGCCCATCGACACCGTCCTCCACTCCATTCACGAGGGCTTCCAGATCGGCATGGACCTGGTGCTCTCGAAGGCGACCGAGCACGATTTCGGCAGCCTGCTCGAGGGCGCGAAACTGGTTGTGACCATGCTGGATACGATCAGTGCCACCGTCTCTCGCGCCTATGTGCGCGAGTTCAAGGCGGTGGTGAGCGAGCATCACACCGCGGTTCACACGCTCACCTCGGCGCTGATCGGGGGCCACCCGACCTCGACCATGGCCCGCGAGTGCGGTATCGAGATCGCCGCCGAGTATTCCGTACTGGCACTGGACATCCCGGAACATCCGGACGAGCGCCATCCGATGCTGGACGGGAAAGTCGTGGCGCGCCGGAAGCTGCGGCGGCTGCAGGCCGAACTCGCCATCCGCTGTGGCGAGCGCGCTCTCGCCCTGCTCAGCGTCGACGGCGGGACCGTTCTCATCCCGACCGGCGCCCTCACCGATGCGGCCCTCGACGAACTGGTGGCGCGACTCTCGGCCGCGGCGCACGTTCCCGTCACGGCGGCTCTGGTCGTCGCGGCCGTGGACGACGTGTCCTCCGCCGTGGATCGCGCCCACGAACTACTCGACATGGTGCAGCGCCTGGAATGCCTGCCCGGGCTGTACCGGTTCGCCGACATGGCCCTCGAGTACCAGCTGACCCGGCCAGGCCCGGGCCGGGAAACCCTGGGCGCGCTACTGAATCCGCTCGACGCGCACACCGAACTCCTGCAGACCCTGAGCTGTCACATCAGCAACAATCTCAGCCGCCGGCGCACCGCGCGGGTGATGCACATTCATACGAATACCGTCGACTATCGGCTCAAGCGTATCTACCAGCTCACCGGATTCGATCCGACGGTGAATTCGGGCCTGTGGCAACTGCGCTCGGCGCTCATAGCGCGGACATTCACCGACCAGAGCAAAGACCGCGGAGACAGGCGAATTGCCCACGCTGTCACAGGCGCGCCGGGACCAGTGGTGCGAAGGTGACTTCCGCGCTGGAATATCCGAACAGTCTGCGGCCCCGCGATTTCGCCTCGATCGCGACGGTGGCGGTACGGAGGTCTTGATCCAATGCGATGACACGGCCGCCGAATTCGATCTCGGCGGCGTCGGTCTCCGATACCGACAGATAGTGCACCTGAGTGGCGAACTCGGCCCGGTATTTCGTCACCGCGGCCGGGTCGCGGGTCCACGAGGTCAGATATCCGGAGGCCAGTCCGAGGATCAGCTGATGTTCGAGGAAGACGTCCGCAGGCGAATCACCCGCCAGGCGTGCGTAAGCCGCCAGATCGGCGGCGGTCACCGTGGCGCCCGCACGCGGGAGCTCGGTATCGATGGCTAGCCGGTCGAAGTCGATGCGGGTGCGTGCCGGACGGGTGCTGCCGCGAAGGCCGGTGGGAATCGGTGGCGCGGTATCCGACGGGCCGACGAGAGCCACGGAATCGTCGGCGCGGTGGCGTTCCGTGCCGTCGACACGGGCCAGTAGCGCGGTCGAACCCGTCTGTACCGGAGTTCCGTGCCGATCGATGAGCACGCCGGTGACGGTGATGACGTCGAAAGCCCCGAACTGACGGAATGTTTCGACATACACGTCGCAGGTGATCACGTCCCCCGCGAGCAATGGGCGGCCGATGTCGAGCGTCTGGTCGACGTGCACGATCCGGTCCCAGCGGTACCCGGTGATCAGCTGCTCCAGCGCCTCGCGGCGGGCATGCCGCCAGATCGACGCCGCGAAGGTCAGCGGCGCGAGGATCTGGTCGAATCCCAAGTGCGCGGCCGCCGATTCCTGCCAGTAGGCGGGGTGGAATGCCTGGACGGCACGGGCGAATTCCCGGATCCGCTGCCGCTCCACCACGAACGGTTGCGCACACCGATACCGGTACCCGACCATGGCCTGCGGGTGCTCGGTTCCCGTGCCGAAGGTCCTGCCACCCATGGCCTCTCCTCTGCGGATGCGTTCCTGACCGGCACGGCCCGAATGCCAGGTCCGCCGGAATCTCCGACGATCCATTTTCCGGAGGCGTTCCGGGCCATTCGGCTCCGATTCCTGGATATTTCACGGAATCGGAGCGCCCTGGTTTGTGAAAGGCACTGGGAGGGGCCGCATTTGTGACGGCGTCCCGAAACGCTCGCCGAATATTGGTGAGCGGCTCCAGATTTCCGAGAATTGCCTTCTGCGCAGATTGCGGAGCGGCCTACCGTGGGCGCGGTTTCGCCGTCGGCCATCGATTGCCGGCGCCCCGGAAACCGATCCATGCAGGGCTGTAGGAGGGCACGAAATGAGACGAACCACCCATCGAAGGGCAGTGCGGGCATCCATCATGATGGGCGTCTCGCTGCTGGCGGTCGGGTTCGCCGGGGCGGGCGCCGACGCCGCACCCGACCCGGCGCCCACCGATCGACAATTGGCCGATTACATCGCAGCGGGCCTGAAACAGGCCGGTCCGATCGCCGACTCCGGATCCGCGTGCACCTCCGGTAGTGGCGCCGGCTCGGGCAACGGATCCGGCAACTGCTACGGCGGGTCCGGTTCCAGCTCGGGCTCGTCGGGCGGATACTCCACCGACACACAGGGTTACGGACCGTCGATGACCTCGTGGCTGGCGGCGTTCGGCTACGGCCTCGCGCACCCGGACGCCACCCCGCCGGGCGCCAACGACTGGAACTGCACACCGACCGCGGAGCATCCGCGGCCGGTGATTCTGGTGCACGGCACCTGGATGAACGCGTTCAACGGCTTCGCCTTCATGGGGCAGCCCATCAAGGACGCCGGATTCTGCACCTTCACCCTCAACTACGGCCGGTCGAACCTGATCGAGGGCGGCGGTCTGGGGTCGGTGCTGCCCGGCACCATGGGCACCGGCTACATCCAGGATTCGGCGAAACAGCTGTCCGCCTTCGTGGATCGCGTGCTCGCCGCGACCGGCGCACCGCAGGTGGACATCGTCGCGCACTCCCAGGGCGGGGCAATGGCCGGCTGGTACACCAAGTTCGAGGGCGGTGCGGGGAAGGTCCACAAGCTGGTGACCTTCGGGGCCACCCACCACGGCACCTCGCTCGACGGCATCGGCGCGCTCGGCCGGGCGGTCAACAATTTCGGTATCGACATCCTCGGATTCGTCGAGATGTTCGTCGGTCACGCCGGAATCCAGCAGACCATCGGCTCGGATTTCGTCGACAAGCTGAACGCGAACGGGGACACCGTGCCCGGCATCGAGTACACGGTGGTCGGCACCCGCTACGACGAGGTCACCAATCCGTACGACCTGACGTTCCTGAAGGCCGGGCCCGGTGCCCAGGTCACCGACATCACGCTGCAGGACGGGTGTGAGCAGGACGTCTCCGACCACCTGACGATGATGTACTCGCCGCGGGCGCTGTCCATCGCGCTGCGTGCCCTGGACCCGGCGAAGTTTCCGGATCTGCAGTGCACGTTCAATCCGTGGCTGCTGGGTGGCGGCGGGTCACTGTAGGTCATCCGTTGTGCCGGTAGGTGTTCGGGCGGCACGGGCTTCGGCCTCGAGCCACGCGGTGATCATCTGCGCGGTCAGGGCGATCACCTCCTCGCGCTCGTGATCGCCGACCTCGAGAGCCGATGCCCGCAGGACGCTCGCGAAGCCGGTGTTGATCAGCACGAAGCTCATCGCGTCGTATCTGCGATCGTCGCCGGGGCCGAGGATCTGGATCAGCAGCACCTTGACCAGCAGGCGCAACCGCGGCTCGAACTCGGGCAGGCCACTGCTGTAGAACTGCACGCCCGCCACCAGCGCGCGCACCAGTTTGGCATTGGCGACGAGTTCCGCGGTGAACAGCTCCAGCATCTCGGTGATCAGCTGGAGGCTCGACCGCGGGGGGCTTCCGGCCGGCGGCCGCGACAGCTCCGAAACCCATTGGGTGAAAAGGCGTTCGATGCTCTCGATGAGGCGGCTGAGGAGCTCGTCGACGATCACGGCCCGATCCGAGAAGTACCGGTACAGGGTCCCGATGCTCACCCCGGCCGCGGCGGCGATCCGGTTGGTCGAGGTGTCCGGGATCCCGCGCTCACCGAACAATTTCGCGGCGGTGTCGAGAATGTGCTCCCGAGTCGCTTTCGAGCGCTCCTGGGTCGGGCGGCGTCGCTCACGCACAGCCTTCGGCGGCAACACTGCCTCCTCACGACAGAGATAAAATGAGCGATTCTCATCTTAGCGGTGGCCGATCGGCACGGTCCTGGATGTCGTTGCGCCACAGGGCATGGAGGTGCAGGTGGCCGATCGAGTGCCGCAGGGACGCCTGGCTCGCGGAGGACAACTGGGACGTCCGGCGGTCACGCAGGCCCGCGGGGGCGGGCACGCGACAGTCCGCGATCGGACGGCCGCAGGAAGCGCGGCGGGGACTGGTCTGTGCCGCCCCCAGTGGCGCGCATCCCTCGAATGAACAGTTACGCGGGCGCCCACCGATTCGCGGTCAGCGCGTACCCGAGCAGTCCTTCAGCGGACACGACGGATTCGTAGATCCGGGGAACAAGCTGGATGTGGTGGTCGTGTTCGACGTGCCGGCCACAGCGGTTCCTCAGTCGATCGAGTTCCACGATTCGGTGTTCTCGGGTGGCGCGAAGGCTTCACTCCACTAGCGGAAGAGCCCGCGCCGGGTGGGTTACCTGTATTTATAGTGCGTGTGGCGTAGTCGGGGGTGGGCCGATTGGCTTGGTCTATATTCGGTGGGTGACCCCGGAGTTGCGCCATCTGCGGTATCTGCTGGCCGTGGCCGAGCATGGGAGTTTCACGCGCGCCGCGGAGGATTTGCATGTTTCGCAACCCACGCTCTCGCAGCAGATTCGGCAGCTCGAGCGGCTGGTGGGTGCGCCGCTGCTGGATCGGACCGGGCGTGCTGTCCGGCTCACCGATGCGGGAGAGGTCTATGCCCGGCATGCGCGGCTCGCGCTGGCCGAACTCGATGCCGCCGATCGGGCGGTGCACGATGTCGAGGATCTGTCGCGCGGGCATCTGCGGCTGGCGTACACCCCGACTTTCGCGGCCTATCTGATCGGGCCGCTCATCGCCGAATTGCGCGCCCGGCATCCCGGGATCACTCTAGACATTCGCGAGACCAACCAGGACGTGATCGAATCCGGCCTGCTGGCCGACGATATCGACGTCGGGATCGGGTTCGCGGGCGGGCACCTGCCGGGCATCGAGGCCGCCACCCTGTTCACCGAGACGCTGAGCCTGGTCGGCGCCGATCGGCGGACCGCGCGCTCGCGCCTGCCGGCCGCGAAGCTCGCCGAATACGATCTCGCCCTGCTCAATCGGGAATTCGTCACCCGGCTGCACATCGACGCCTATTTTCGCGAGCAGGGCGTGAGCCCGCGAATCCTGGTGGAGGCCAACTCGATTCACGCGGTCATCGAGGCGGTTCAGCTCACCGCGCTCGTCACCATCCTGCCCGACGGCATCGCCCGCGACCATCCGCGCCTGACGGCCGTGGCGCTGGATCCGCCACTGCCGACCCGGATCGCGGTTCTGCTCTGCCGCGAGAACGCCTATCGCACCGCGGCCGCGCGCGCCTTCTTCGGGCTCGCCCGGGACTGGAGCGCCCGCCAGGCCGTGTGAATCCCGCCTGCCGGTCAGACGTTCTGCCGATGGCCGGCATCGGCGTGGTCTATACCTTCCGGTCACGGCAATGGTGAGGGTGAACGGGACGGGGCGGGCCGATTGACGATCGGTGTTGTGTCAACAGACACTCGGAGGCCAGCCCGCGCTGGAAAACTCCTTCCGCCATGCGAAATCGAGGATCTACCCATGCTGGTTCCCGACGACACCGCCGAGCTCGTATCGCCGGTGGGTGACAGTGCGATCGCGGCGAATCCCCGCCCGGCGGACGCGGCCGGCGTCGCCTTCGCGCCCGGCCTGAGCACCCGCCTTTACAACCGGGACCTCGCTCCCACCCGACGCGCCGGCCGGCGCTGGTCGGGCTACAGCATCTTCACCCTGTGGGCGAATGACGTGCACAGCCTGGGCAATTACGGCTTCGCGCTGGGGCTGTTCGCACTCGGCCTGGGCGGCTGGCAGATCCTGGTGGCGCTGGGCCTGGGCTCGGCACTGCTGTTCGTGCTGCTCAGCATCACCGGGTTCATGGGCTACCGGACCGGCGTCCCGTTCCCGGTGATGACCAGGATCGCCTTCGGCGTGCGGGGCGCGCAGATTCCGGCGCTGCTGCGCGGTGGTGTCGCCGTGGCGTGGTTCGGCATCCAGACCTACCTGGCCTCGCTGGTGCTGCGCGTGCTGATCATCGCGCTCGCGCCCGGCGCGGCGGACTGGGACCACAACGCGATTCTCGGCTTGTCGACGCTGGGCTGGATCGCCTTCGGATCCCTGTGGGCCGTACAGACTTTCCTCGCGCAGCGCGGACTGGAGATGATCCGCAGGTACGAGGCGTTCGCCGGTCCGGTCATCCTCGTCACCATGGCCGCGCTCGCGGTGTGGGTCTTCACCGAGGCGGGCGGCTCGATCGCCTGGTCGGTCGATCGCCCGCTGACCGGGTTCGCCATGTGGCACGAGATCTTCGCCGGGGCGGCGCTGTGGGTGGCGGTCTACGCCACGTTCGTGCTCAATTTCTGTGACTTCACCCGGGCATCGAAAAGCCCCGGTTCGATTGTGCGGGGCAACTTCTGGGGCATCCCGATCAACGTGCTGTTCTTCGGCGCCATCGTCGTCGTCATGGCCGGCGGCCAGTTCGAGATCGATGGCCGGGTGATCGCGAGTCCCGCCGACATCGTGCACGCCATCCCGAATACCGCCCTGCTGGTGCCGGCGTCGCTGGCGCTGCTGGTCCTGACCGTGGCGGTGAATCTGATGGCCAACTTCGTCGCCCCGATCTACGCGCTCACCAACCTGTTTCCCCGGACGCTGAACTTCGCCCGCGCCGGACTGGTCAGCGGCATCATCGGGCTGGTCATCCTGCCGTGGAATCTGTACAACAGCCCGGCGGTCATCGAGTACTTCCTCGGTGGGCTCGGCGCGCTGCTCGGCCCGCTGTACGGCATCATCATGGCCGACTACTGGCTACTGCGCCGCGGCCGCATCGACGTCCCCGCGCTCTACAGCGAGGATCCGGTGGGCGCGTATTTCTATCGGGGCGGCGTCAACCCGCGCGCCCTGGCCGCCTTCGTCCCGGCCGCGGCGGTGTCGCTGCTGGTCGCGTTCATTCCCGCGCTCGACGCGGTGTCACCGTTCGCGTGGTTCATCGGCGCCGGATCCGGCGCCCTGATCCATCTCCTGATCGCCGACCGCAAGGCCGCGTTCGAGGACGTCTCGGGCGAGCCGATCGCCGTCGAGTGCACCCACTGAACCCACTATCCGGGAGGTAATCCGAGATGCGGATTCTCGTCGTCAATGTCAACACGACCGCGTCGATGACCGACGCCATCGCCGCCCAGGCCCGCGCGGTCGCGGCTGAAGGCACCGAGATCGTCGGTCTCACACCGAGATTCGGCGCCGAGTCGGTCGAGGGCAACTTCGAGAGCTACCTCGCGGCGGTCGGCGTGATGGACGCCGTCGTCAACTACCCGGAGCTCGGGGGCCGCTGCCGGGCTGCTGTCCACCCTTCGCGCCTGACACTCGCGCGGTATCGTTTCCCGGCGATATCGCGGGAAATCCATGCGTCCGTGCGCTGCTCAAATGGGTCATTGGCATGAAAGCGGCTCCGCGCGCGAGGCATTCAGAGTGAAACGTGCGTAACTCAACGGTAGTGTGAATCCGCGTGACCCGATTGTTATCGGGTTCGATTCAGACTATTTGGAGATCGATGACTTCCATGAAGTACACAAAGTTCGTGGCCACCGCATTCATTGCCGCCGCCGCGACCGGTATTGCCGCGGGCACCGGCTACGCCGTCCCCGTCGACCCCGCTCCGGCGGTGGAGCAGTCCCCGTCGACGCTGCACGGCAGCCAGCAGGGCGTCGACTACAACGTGGCGCTCACCGACGCGAACGACATCGTCACCCAGGTGACCGGCGGCCGGTTCAGCCTGGATGCGGCCAGCCAGACCGTCTTCCTGAAGAACCAGGCCGGCGATGTGGTGACCCAGGTACCGCTGAACGGCACGCTGGCGGGCAAGCAGTACGGCCTCACAGCCGCCATCGACACCGCGGGCACCCAGCTGACCCTGACCCCCGTCTCGGCGCCGGTGTCGACCGCCAAGGACATCGACTCGCAGGCCGACTTCTTCGGTCAGCTGCAGCACGCCGCGCTGGGCGGCATCATCGGCGGCATCCTGGGCGCCTTCCTGTTCGGGATCGGCGCGATTCCCGGCGCGATCATCGGACTGCTGATCGCCGGCGGGCAGCCGCTGATCGACTCGGGCTCGGCCTATTTCAGCGGGCAGCCCTGAAAACGCTGATTCTCGGCGGCACCCGGGAAGCCCGGGAACTCGCCGATATCGCGTCGGGCGAGCGAGGATTCGACATCGTGTCCTCGCTCGCCGGGCGCGTGCGCGACCCCGTGCTACCGGTCGGCGAGGTGCGCGTGGGGGGCTTCGGGGGCGTCGCCGGGCTGCGGGACTGGTTGCGCGGCAATGGAATCGAGGTCGTGGTGGATGCCACGCACCCGTTCGCCGGGGGCATCACCGCCAATGCCGCGGCCGCGGCCGCGAGTCTCGGGATACCGGTGCTGCACGTGCGGCGGCCGGGATGGACCGAGCAGCCCGGGGATCGATGGATGCGCGTTCCGGATCTGGCGCTCGCGGCGGAAGCCGCGGCGGCCCTGGGGAAACGAGTCTTCCTCACCATCGGCCGCCAGGGCGTGGCCGCGTTCGCGCACTCGGACGCCTGGTTCCTGATCCGGGCCATCGACCCGCCCGACGGGGCGATGCCGGCCGATCACGAATTGCTGCTCGCCCGTGGGCCTTTCAGTGTCGCCGACGAGACCGCGCTGCTGACCGAACAGCGCATCGACGTCATGGTGACCAAGGACAGCGGGGGAGCGCTGACCGAGGCCAAACTCACCGCCGCGCGCGAGCTCGGCATACCGGTCGTGATGATCGACCGGCCGCCGCTGCCCGCGGGCGCGGAACAGGTGGAAACCGTTGCGGCGGCCTGGGATTGGCTGCGCGCCCGGCGCGGAACGGGAAGCTAGGCCGGCCGGGCTCAGGACAGGCGGCTGGTGCGGTCGAGCAGCTCCGGCAGCCGATCGAACCACTCCAGCACCGCGCGCTCGTACCGGATACCGAAATCCAGGGTGGCCCGCTCGTAGGGCGACATGCGCTGCTCGTCGTGGCCGGACAGGTAGCCGGACAAGCGCTGCTCGTGGACGGTGCGGCCGGCGGCGACGATGCGCTCGAGCCGCTGTGGGTCGACGAACTCGCCGAAGGAGAGGGTCAGCAGCAGCGGGACCCGGATGGTCTCCGCGCCGGGATCGCGGGCGATCCACTCGGCGAAGGCCTCCCGGCCGTCCTCGGTGATCCGGTAGGGGGTGCGGTCGCGGGCGCCGGCCGCACCCTTGTCCACCAGTCCGTTCTGGTGCATGGTGGCCAGTTCGCGGTAGACCTGGCTCTGGGTGATGGTCCAGAAGTCGCCGATACGATCCTGGGCCAGCGCCACCAGATCCCACCCGGACAGTTCGCCCTGGTGGAGGAATCCGAGTAGGGACGCGGCCGTCGAGTTGAGCGGGCGTCGAGCATTGTCTTCAGGCACCGGCACTCCTTCCAGCCTACGTTCTACAGTGGAATATTAGTCTCCGTAGCGGCGCGACGTGAACACCCGGGGTCCACCGGCCGCGTCGAATACCGTGGTGGTCGACGCGCCGATGATCAGCAGGGTCCGCATGTCCACCTCGGCCGGATCCAGCTCCGCCAGCGTCACTACCCGCACCGACTCGGCCGGGCCGCCCACATCGCGGCCGATCACCACCGGCGTCTGCGGCTTGCGGTGCTCGAGCACGAGATCGCGCATGGCCGCCACCTGCCAGGTGCGCTGCGACGACGCCGGGTTGTACACGGCGAACGCCATATCCGCCGACGCCACCGCCGAAATCCGTTGCGCCACCGTCTCCCACGGCTTGAGCCGATCCGACAGCGAGATCATGGCGAAATCGTGCCCCAGCGGCGCGCCCATCCG
Source organism: Nocardia sp. NPDC059228 (assembly GCF_042754245.1). NCBI lineage: Bacteria > Bacillati > Actinomycetota > Actinomycetes > Mycobacteriales > Nocardiaceae > Nocardia > Nocardia sp. NPDC059228. Next base: position 306,605 of record NZ_JBHZAL010000004.1, read on the forward strand.
GCTGGCCACCGCACTGGCCGCGGTCACGCCGGGCAGGACCCGCACCGGCACCTCCCGCCACTGCGGATCCGCCGACTCCTCGATCACCGCCGCCGCCATGGCGAACACGCCGGGATCGCCGGAGGAGACGACCACGACCTTCGCGCCCTGCTTGGCCATGTCCAAAGCCATTCCGGCGCGCTCGGATTCGACCCGATTGTCACTGGCGTGCCGCCGCTGCCCCGGACGCACCGGCACCCGGTTCACATACGTGGTGTACCCGACGATGTCGGTCGCCTCGGCCAGCGCCTGCCGAACCTCCGGCGTGGTCCATGCCTCCGCGCCCGGACCGAGACCCACTACGACGACCTCGCCGACCTCTCCCGATTGCGCTGCGCGGGGTTGGCCATCGGCGAGGGCGGCTGCGGGGGAGTGAGCGGCCGCCGTTCCCGGCCGGCCGTTCGTCGCGGAGGTGATACCGGAAACCATAGTGGCACCGGTCGTTTCGGAGGACGTGGGCGCACTGTCGGCCGTCAGCGCGATCCGCGTCGCGGGTTCGGGGCCCGGCACTATCGTGATCGCGAAGTAGGGGACGCTCGCTTCGTCGACCTCCGCGGCGCGCAGCACCCGCTGGCGGGTCGAGCTGGCGCGTTCGACGTAGTAGGCGTCGTCGAGGCGACCCGAGTCGGAAAGGGCCTGGCGGACACCGGGGTAGGTGCGGCCGAGCTTCATGATGGCGGCCGCGTCGGTCTCGCGCAGGCGGCGGGTCAGCTCCTCGGTGGGCATGGTGCCGGGCAGCACGGTGAGGACCTGGTCGCCTTCCACAAGGGGGGTGCCCAGGGCCGCGGAGGCGGCGCTGACCGAGGTGACGCCCGGGATGATCTCGGTGTCGAAGCGGTCGGCCAGGCGGCGGTGCATGTGCATGAACGAGCTGTAGAACAGCGGGTCACCGGCCGCGAGCAGCGCGACGGTGCGGCCCGCGGCGAGATGGCCGGCCAGCACCCCGGCCGCGCGCTCGTAGAACTCGTCGATCGCGCCCTGATAGCCGCCCGGGTGGTCGGTGGTCTCGGTGGTCACCGGGTAGACCAGGTGCTCCTCGAGCTGGCCCGCACGCATGTAGGGGGCCGCGATGGCGCGGGAGATGCTGCGGCCGTGGCGGGCGCTGTGGAAGGCGATGACATCGGCCTCGCCGATGATCCGCGCGGCCTTGACCGTCACCAGTTCCGGATCGCCGGGTCCGAGCCCGACACCCCAGAGCTTGCTCATTCTTGTTCGCTCGCAATCGCATTGAGGGCGGCGGCGGTGATGGCGCTGCCGCCGCGCCGGCCCCGCACGGTCAGGAATTCGACACCGCCGTATGCGGCCAGGGCCTGCTTGGATTCCGCGGCCCCGATGAACCCGACCGGAATGCCGAGCACGGCGGCGGGCCGGGGCGCGCCCGCGTCCAGCATGTCCAGCAGGTGGAACAGTGCCGTCGGCGCATTGCCGACCGCCACCACCGCGCCGTCCAGCCGGTCGCTCCAGAGTTCCAGCGCCGCAGCCGATCTGGTGTTGTCCATGCGGGCCGCCAGCTCCGGCACCCGGGGATCGTCGAGCAGGCACAGCACGTCGTTGCCGGCGGGCAGCCGCTTGCGGGTCACGCCCGAGGCGACCATCTTGGCGTCGCACAGGATCGGCGCGCCGCCCTGCAGCGCGGCCCGCGCCTTGGCCACCACATCGGTGCTGAACTCGACGTCACCGGCCAGATCCACCTGCCCGCAGGCGTGGATCATGCGCACCACCACCTGTGACACGTCCGCCGGGAACCGGGCCAGATCGGCCTCGGCCCGGATGGTCGCGAACGAGCGCCGATAGATCTCGGCCCCGTCTTTGAGGTAGCTGGCGCGCACGTCGGACATGGAGTCCACCCTAGATTTCGCCGTCGGGGCCGCGCTGAGCGGGTCGTGCGCCGGCGCCTGGCGACCGGGTTCGGGCCGCCTCGCGACGGGGTTCAGCTGGCACAGTGGACCGTTCGCGACCGGGCCGGATCACGTGCGGGGCCGTTCGAGCAGCCGGGACATGACGATATTGCTGCGGGTGCGCCCGACCCGCGCGTTCTCGCGAATACGCTCGACGGTCGCCTCGATCTCGGCCATATCGGTGGCCATCACGTGCACCAGGGCATCGGCCTCACCGGCGATCGTCCACACCCCGACCACCTGCGGAATGGGTTCGAGGCTGCGGCGCAGTTCGGCGGGGGAGATGTTGTCGCGGTAGAAGACTTCGACATACGCCTCGGTGCGCCACCCCAGCGCGGCCGGGTTCACCACCGCGGTGAAACCGGTGATCTGCCCGCCCGCCACCATCTTGTCGACCCGCCGCTTGACCGCGGGCGCGGACAGGCCGATCTCGGAGCCGATGTCCTGGAACGAGGCGCGCGCGTGCCTGAGCAGATGTGCCAGGATCTGCCGGTCCAGCTCGTCCATGCTCCCCCTTCGCAATCATGCGCACGCATGGGTGGCACGCAATGAATCGCCGCCAATCCAGAGATTCGCGCAACGATTCGCTATTTCGAGCACAACGGTACGCCACCTACCTTCAGATCAGCCCCGTCCGCGCCGCTTCCGAGGGAGTCTCGTTGACGTCCGTAGCCACGCTGCCCGCCCGTGATCCCGCCGCCCGCCGACCCGTTCCCCGCCGTTATCTCATGTGCCGCCCGGAACACTTCGACGTCACCTACGCCATCAATCCGTGGATGGACACCTCCGACCCGGTGAACCGCACCCTGGCCCTGGCCCAGTGGGACGGGCTGCGCGCCGCCTACGAGGCGCACGGGCATCGGGTCGAGGTCATCGAACCGATTGCCGGACTGCCCGATATGGTGTTCGCCGCCAATGGCGGACTCGTCATCGGGGACCGGGCGCTCTCGGCCCGTTTCGCCAATCCCGAACGCGCACAGGAAGGTCCGGCCTTCCACGCGTGGATGGCGGCCCGCGGATTCGCCACGGTGGCCGCCGCCCGTGAAACCAATGAGGGCGAAGGCGATTTCGCCATCGCCGCCGACCGGATCCTCGCCGGGACCGGATTCCGCAGCGCCCCCGGCGCGCACGAGGAGGTGGCGGAGTTCTTCGGACTACCGGTCGTCTCGCTGGATCTGGTGGATCCGCGGTTCTATCACCTCGACACCGCGCTCATGGTGCTCGGCGACACCATCGCCTACTACCCGGGCGCCTTCAGCGGGCCCAGCGCCCGGCTGCTGGCCGGCCTGTACCCGGACGCCCTCATCGCCGACGAGGAGGACGCGAATGTGCTGGGCCTCAACGGCGTCTGCGACGGCTACCACGTCTTCCTCAGCGAGAAGGCCGTCGGCCTGGCCGAGCAGCTGCGGGCCCGCGGCTACCAGCCGATCGGGATCGACCTGTCGGAGTTGCTCAAGTCCGGCGGCAGCGTGAAGTGCTGCACGCTCGAATTGCACCGGGTCAGAACGGCAGCCGGGTCCGGAACGGACTGACCGCCGGATCGTGCAGCGGGTGCGCCAGGATCAGGAAGCGCAGCAGCAGGATCGCACCGGTGATCTGCAACAGCGCCAGCGGGATCTCACCGAGGATCGCCGTGCCCGCCGACACCCACACGTCCCGGGCATCGGCGGTCACGATGTCGAACCAGGCGTCCACCAGCAGCAGCAATCCGGTGCCGAAGGCGGGGAGCAGCAGCACCACGCGCCGCTTCCAGCCCAGGTAGGCGGTGGTCGCCATCATCAGCACCAACGCGATGTCGAACCCGATCCAGGCCAGTGACCAGTTCTGCGCGTGATACTCCGCCGGCAGTGAGAACCCCAGGTAGACGATCCACGGGATCAGCGCGAGACAGCCGCCGACCATGAGCGCCAACCGAACCCGCCGATGCACCCGCACCACCTCGGGCCGCGGCAGCAACCGCTCGGGCGGCAGCCGCAAACGCCCGATCAGCTCCCGCCGCTCATCGTCCGACATCGCCGCGATCTCTTCATCGCTGAGCTCCGGCACAGCCATGACCGCCTCCCGTCTCCGATGCTCGCCGCTGTTCTAGGACCCACTGTGCACCAGCAGGCGCGATAACCTGCGGCGGCATGCCCAGCGGGGACTTCGTGGTAGTGCGGCCTGGGCGGCTGCCCGCCGGGGCAGTGCGAATGGCCTGGCACGGCAGGTGCGTTGCCAGGGCGGCCGACGGGGTTGACCGGTGTCGCGGGCGGGCCTGGCGGGGGACAGACGCGGGTTCGTACTCGGTGACGACGCCCTCGGCCTATGGGGACGGGAGGATGCGGTAGCCGTCGGTCGTGGCGATGATGTCGGTGACGGCGCCCTTGGGGCGGCCGCAACGGCGGTCGCAGCCGGACCAGTGCTGGCGGCCCGCGGTGACGATGTCATCGGCGTCGAGGCCTTCGCGCGCGAATTGTGGTGCGCCGGTGAGGACTACACGGCCGGTGTCCACGGCGTCGGTGGCGTCGGCGCGGACGTCGGTGAGCGACTTGGCGCAGCCGGGGCGGCCGGCACAGGCGCTGACCAGCAGCCAGGGGGAGTTGGCGTCGAAGATCAGGCCCATGGGGGCGAGGACGCGGACCACCTGCTCGGCCGTCCATTCGTCGAGATCGGTGAGGACCAGGCTGCGCCACGGGGTCAGGAACACGGGACGCTCGACGGCGGCGATGAATTCGGCGGTGCGGGCGGGCAGCGAGCCGAGGCGCACGCCGGCGCCGAGCGCGACCCGGTCGTCGTCCTGATTCAGCCAGCCGATCGGAATGTCCTGGCGCACCGGCAGTTCGAGGAGGTCGCCGGACGCGTCGAGGCCGGGCCGGGCGGTCAGCAGGTGATCGGTCAGTCGGGCGCTGCCGTCCGGGATCTCGTGCAACCGCCACTGGCCGTCGCGCAGCTCCAGGAAACCGTGCGCTGCGGCGAGCATGAGATCCACCGCGTCGGCAGGGGATACGCGGATACCGGAGTCCTTGCCTGCCAACAGGAGTGCGTAGGTGTTCTCGTCGAGCGCGTGCACACCGATATCCCCACCCAGTTCGCTGACATCGCCGCGACCGTCGTCGAGGGTGAACAGCACCCGGCCGGGCAGGTCGGCCAGTCGCGGATGCGCCTGCAAACCATCGTCGAGCGCCGGCACCAGGGGATGCACATCGGTCCACCCGCCGACGCGCCCGGACAGCGGCGAGGCGACGATGTTCCGCACCCGCTCATGCGTCGAGCTGGGTAGCAGGCCCGCGTCGGTCAGCCGCTCGGTGAGCGCGGCCGCATCCCGCACCTGCCGGAACTGCACATTGCCGCGGGAGGTGAGCTCGATATTGCCGTCGCTGAGATCGACGGCCGCGGCGGCCAGGGCCTGCACCTGGCCGGGGGAGAGGTGCCCGCCCGGCACCCGGATGCGAGCGAGGGGACCATCGGCCGCTTGGTGCAGGCGCAGCACACCCGGGCAGGAATCGGGATCGGTTCGCGTCATGACGCCCCCAGCCTACGGAGGATGCCGAGGTCGGGCACCTACGGGCCGGGAACGGGACGGATCAGCCCCGTAAGTATCCACATCTAGAGATATTGCGATCTGAGCATGTGTCACGCGCGCGTCGGTCCGTAACGAACCGAGAGCATGGATCATGGAGCCGCAGTTGGTCTTTCAAGGAGGGGATGATCGCGGCGCGGAGCGCTGGCCCCGGACAGAAAGATTCCGGGGCGTGGGCCCCGGAATCGTGGTGGAAGGTCCGGTGGGTCAGCGCATGCGGTGGGGTTCGATGGCCCTGGGGGCGCCACGGCGACGGGCGAAGGCGGGAGTGGATTCCCAGGTGTCGTTCAGGAGGCTCGGGACGTTGTGGTGGTCGACGTGGTCGCGGTGGACGGTGGTGGTCATGACCGTGATGCCGAACAGGGCGGTCGCGGCGCAGACGATGCCGGCGAGCATGGCCCACTCGGTGTGACCGGTGCCGGCGGCCGTGAGGGCCATGGCCAGCGTTGCGAAGGCAACCAATACGCAAAAGTATCCCGACCAGGCAGCAAAGCGGTTCCGCCTGACCCATCCTGGAGTGGTTGGCATACGCGCAGCGTACGCGCCGCCCAGTTGGTCTCGAAGGAGCTCGGAGGAGCCTTTGCCGCACTGTGATCCGGGCGCGATACCGACCCTCCGCAGTCGGCGCGATAGCATCGGCGAGCTCGTCGAACGGAAGAATCCGGTGCAATTCCGGTGCGGTCGCGCCACTGTGACAGTCAGACCTTCCCGGCGGGCGCCGAACCGTGCTGGGCGCGTCACCCTAGGAAGGCCTGAAACCTGTGATCCTGCTGCTGTCCACCTCCGATACCGACCTGCTGAGCGCGCGTGCGAGCGGCGCCGAGTATCGGCTCGCCAATCCCGCGCGCCTGCTGCCGGCGGACCTGCCCGCCCTGCTCGACGGCGCCGAGCTGGTGATCGTGCGCATCCTCGGCGGCAAACGCGCCTGGGAGCCGGGGCTGGAGGCGGTGCGCGCCAGCGGGATTCCGCTGGTCGCCCTCGGCGGTGAGATCGCGCCGGATGCCGAGCTCATGGAGTGCTCCACGGTGCCGGGCGGCGTGGCCGCCGACGCCCACAACTACCTGGCGGCGGGCGGCCCGCGAAACCTGCTGCAACTGCACAACTTCCTGTCCGACACGGTGCTGCTCACCGGGCACGGCTTCGAGCCGCCGGTGGAGATGCCGAGCTGGGGTGCGCTGGAACGGGATTCGCGCCCGGTCGCGGCGGACGCCCCGACGGTGGCGGTGGTCTACTACCGTGCCCAGCATCTGGCCGGGAACACCGGCTACATCGACGCGCTGTGCTCGGCCATCGAGGACAAGGGCGCGCGGGCGCTGCCGGTGTACTGCGCCTCGCTGCGCACCGCGGAACCGGAACTGCTGGCCGAACTGCGCACGGCCGACGCGCTCGTGGTGACGGTGCTCGCGGCCGGCGGCACCAAGCCCGCGACCGCGTCGGCGGGCGGCGACGACGAGGCGTGGGATGTGGGCGCGCTCGCGGATCTGGATGTGCCGATCCTGCAGGGCCTGTGCCTGACCAGCGGCCGCGAGCAGTGGGAGGCCAATGACGACGGCCTGTCCCCGCTGGATGTGGCCACGCAGGTGGCGGTGCCGGAGTTCGACGGGCGGATCATCACGGTGCCGTTCTCGTTCAAGGAATTCGACGCCGACGGGCTGTCGACGTATGTGCCCGATCCCGAGCGTGCGGCGCGGGTGGCGGGCATCGCGGTGCGATATGCGCGGCTGCGGCACATTCCGGCGGACCGGAAGAAGGTCGCCCTGGTGCTCTCGGCGTATCCGACCAAGCATGCCCGGATCGGCAATGCGGTCGGCCTGGACACGCCTGCCAGCGCCATCCGGCTGCTCACCGAAATGCGGCTCGCCGGTTACGACCTCGGCGCGACGGGGGAGATCCCGGGTCTGGAAGAGGCCGATGGTGACGCGCTGATCCACGCGCTCATCGCCGCGGGCGGCCAGGATCCGGACTGGCTGAGCGCCGAACAGCTGGAGGGCAACCCGATTCGCATCGGCGCCGACCTGTACACGCGGTGGTTCGAGACGCTGCCGGAGGATCTGCGCGCGGCCGTGATCGAGGCGTGGGGACCGCCGCCGGGCGAGCTCTATGTCGACCGGTCCGCGGACCCGGAGGGCGAGATCGTCATCGCCGCACTGCGTTTCGGCAATGTGGTGCTGATCGTGCAGCCGCCGCGCGGGTTCGGGGAGAACCCGGTGGCCATCTATCACGACCCGGATCTGCCGCCGAGCCACCACTACCTGGCCGCCTATCGCTGGCTGGCCGCGCCGGAGGGCTTCGCCGCCGACGCCGTGGTGCACCTGGGCAAGCACGGCAATCTGGAGTGGCTGCCGGGCAAGACCCTCGGCATGTCGGCCTCGTGCGGCACCGATGCCGCCCTCGGCGACCTGCCGCTGATCTACCCGTTCCTGGTGAACGACCCGGGCGAGGGCACCCAGGCCAAGCGCCGCGCCCACGCCACCCTGGTCGACCACCTGATCCCGCCCATGGCGCGCGCCGAAACCTACGGCGACATCTCGCGTCTGGAGCAGCTGCTCGACGAACACGCCAATATCTCCGCGCTCGACCCGGCCAAGCTGCCGGCCATCCGCCAGCAGATCTGGACGCTCATGCGCGCGGCCAAGATGGATCACGATCTGGGGCTGACCGAGCGGCCGGACGAGGAATCCTTCGACGACATGCTGCTGCACGTCGACGGCTGGCTGTGCGAGATCAAGGACGTGCAGATCCGCGACGGCCTGCACATTCTCGGCCAGGCCCCGGCGGGGGAGGCCGAGGTCGACCTGGTGCTGGCCATGCTGCGCGCCCGCCAGCTGTGGGGCGGCGAGGTCAATGTCCCGGGGCTGCGAGAAGCGCTGGGGCTCAGCGAATCCGGGGACGAAGCCCGCGAACGGGTGGACGCGTTCGAGAAGCTGGCGCGCGAACTGGTGCTGACCATGCAGGAGGTCGACTGGGATGTCGACTCCATCGACGCGGTGAGCGAGACCCTGCTGGGCAGCGAGCTCGCCGACGCGGCCGGGATCACCGAGGTCCCGGCCCGCCTGACCGAGGTGCGCAAGGTGCTGGGGTTCGCGGCGACCGAGGTGGTGCCGCGACTGCGGCAGACCGGCGTCGAGATCTCGCGAATCCTGCACGCGCTCAATGGCGGCTTCATTCCGGCCGGGCCGAGCGGATCGCCGCTGCGCGGCCTGATCAATGTGCTGCCGACCGGTCGCAACTTCTACTCGGTCGACCCCAAAGCGGTGCCGTCGCGGCTGGCCTGGGAAACCGGTCAGGCCATGGCGGATTCGCTGCTCGCACGGTACCTGGCCGACCACGGCGAGTACCCGCGCTCGGTGGGCCTGTCGGTGTGGGGCACCTCGGCCATGCGCACCTCCGGCGACGATATCGCCGAGGTGTTCGCGCTGCTGGGCGTGCGGCCGGTGTGGGACGAGGCCAGCCGCCGCGTCACCCGGCTCGAGGCCGTCTCGCTCGCGGAGCTGGGCCGGCCGCGCATCGACGTGACCGTGCGCATCAGCGGCTTCTTCCGTGACGCCTTCCCGCACGTGCTCGCGCTGCTGGACGACGCGGTGCGATTGGTGGCCGAGCTCGACGAGCCCGCCGAATCCAACTATGTCCGTGCCCACGCCCGGGCCGACCTGGCCGAGCACGGAGACGAACGCCGGGCCACCACACGGATTTTCGGCTCCAAGCCGGGCACCTACGGTGCGGGCCTGCTGCAGCTCATCGACTCCAAGAGCTGGCGCACCGATGATGATCTGGCGCAGGTGTACACGGCCTGGGGCGGTTTCGCCTACGGCCGCGACCTGGACGGCGCGCCCGCCGCGGACGACATGCGGACGGCGTATCGGCGAATCGCGGTGGCGGCCAAGAACACCGACACCCGCGAGCACGACATCGCCGACTCCGACGACTATTTCCAGTACCACGGCGGCATGGTCGCGGCGGTGCGTGCGCTGACCGGCAAGAATCCCGAGGCCTACATCGGCGACAGCACCCGCCCGGACGCGGTGCGCACCCGCACCCTGTCCGAGGAGACCACCCGGGTGTTCCGGGCGCGCGTGGTGAATCCGCGCTGGCTCGAGGCCATGCGGCGGCATGGTTACAAGGGCGCGTTCGAAATGGCCGCCACCGTCGACTATCTGTTCGGCTACGATGCCACCACGAATGTGGTCGCCGACTGGATGTACGAAAAGCTCGCGGAATCCTATGTTTTCGACGAGACCAATCGGAAGTTCATGGAGCAGTCGAATCCCTGGGCGCTGCACGGTATTGCGGAGCGCTTGCTGGAGGCGGCGGAGCGGAAACTCTGGGAACAGCCCGAGACCGACACCCTGGATCGGCTGCGGCAGATCTATCTGGAGACCGAAGGCGAACTGGAGTAATCGAATTCGACCGGTCTGTTCGATCGGTCGCGGCAGGCCGGGGTGACGCGCAGGACAAGGGCGGACAACCCCGGCACCTCGGTCTTCCCTGCCCTTCAGCCTGACCATTGTCGGCTGCGGTATCGGCGGACTCCTCGGCGCGATCATCGCCGGGGACCACCCCGTGCCCGCCCGGGGGTGTAAACCCCCCCGGCGCCGGGCCCGGGCCCGCCGGTCCGGCGGCCGCGCCGTGCGCGAATACCGTTACGCCGGAACGATTTCGATGCCGATGGTGCCCGCGCTGCCGCGACGCACCTTGCTCAGGGTGATGCCCAGCCAGCCCTGAATGCCGTAGCGGCGCTTGATGAGATCGCGCACCCGCTCGGTGCCGGCCGCGTCGAGCACGGTCGCGCTGCCCTTCACGATCTCGCCGCGGGTCTTGCCGCGCAGATCGCACGCCTGCACCGTGACCTCGGGATTGCGGCGGACACGCTTGACCTTCCAGCTGTCGGTGACGGTCCAGACGTAGAGGCGGCCATTGTCGAGCGCAGCCCACACGGGCGTGCCGACCGGCGTGCCGTCCTTCTTATAGGTGACGAGATTGACGTAGTTCGCGGTGCCCACGGGCCCGAACGGGTTGTCCACCTCCGCAGCCTATCCGGAACCGGCGGGCGACGCGGACCACGCGCCGTGTCGGGGGCGGGATCCCGGCCGGGTCCGTTCCGTGGGTCGCGAACCGACCGGCGAGGGCCGACCCGCTCGGCGCCTAGTGCGAGGAGGCGATCTCGCGGGCGGCGTCGTGCGCTGCCGCGAAATCCGCGACCAGGTCGGCGAACGTCACGGCATGCGTGAGCGGCAGATAGTGGCCCGCGCGCGGCACGATCAGGAGCCGGCCGTTCGCGCAGGCACGCACGAAACGCTGTTCGCCCAGGCGGAAGTGGTCGTGACCGCCGTTGATCAGGCGCACCGGGCCCGGGTAGGTCGCCAGTGCGGCAACCGGATCGAAACCGGATACGGCGGCGAGCACATCCGGAATCACCTCGGTGGCGATGCCTCCGCGGGCGATCGCCGTGGCCACCCGGGGTGGCACCGCACGGTCGAAGACCTTCTCGCTGAGGGCCTGTCCGCCGTCGGGCCGGGACGACAGGACGCGATGCATGAGCTGGAACGGGGTCGCCAGTGCGGGCCCCGGGACCAGGGTGGCGCCGGCGAGCATCACGCCCGCTACCTGGTCCGGATGGCCCGCCGCGGCCGCGATGGTGGTGAGGCCGCCCAGGGAATGACCGACGACCAGTGCGGGTCCGCCGAGTCGATCGAGACCCGCGCGCACGGCCTCGACCGCGCCCGGCAGCGTGAAGCGCTCACCGCGGCGGGTGCCGTGGCCGGGTAGATCGATCGCCAGGACCGGGCGCTGCGGGGTGAGATGCTCGCCCACCTCCACCCAGCAGGTGCTGCTCAGCCGAATGCCGTGGACCAGCAGGACCGGCGTTCTCGTCATGACTACCTCCCGAATCGAAATGCAACGCTGCGTTGCGTTTCCATGAAAGCAGTGCCGGAAATGCAACGCAACGTTGTGTTGTATTTTGGGGGAGTGACGACACCGGGACGGCGATCGGCGGGCAGGCCGCGACAGGCCGAGGCGATTTTCGGGGCGACCCTGGACCTGCTGGCGGCCAAGGGTTACGACGGGCTGACGATGGAGGCGGTGGCCGAACGGTCGGGGGTGAACAAGACGACGCTGTACCGGTGGTGGCCGGCCAAGGACGCGCTGCTGGCCGCGGCGCTCATCGACTCCGACGTACTGGCCTTCCCGGTGCCGGACACCGGCGGCCTGCGGGGCGATCTGCTGGCGCTCGCGCAGGCGATCGCGGGGCTGCTGACCGCCGAGGCGACCGCACCCATCGCGATCGCCGTGCTGGCGGCCGCCCCCGCGCGCCCGCACCTGGCAGCGGTCGGGGCGTCGTTCTTCGCTGACCGGCTCGGCCGCGAACAGCCGGTGTTCCAGCGCGCGGTGGCCCGGGGCGAACTGGCCGCGACCTGCGATCCGGCGGCGATCATGGACCTGCTCGCCGGCGCGATCTGGTTCCGGCTGCTGCTGCGCGGCGAGCCGCTGACGCCCGAATATCTCAGCGGCGCAGTCGATCTGGTGATGAATGGCCTACCCGCGGCCGGCCGGGCGGGCTAGGCGGGATTCGCCCCGACCATCCGCAGCGCGAGCGCCGCGTAGTCGGCGCCGATCTCCTCGGGAGAGCGGCGGTAGTCCCTCTGGTACCAGCGCGCGGTGTCCACACACAGCGACATCAGCGCCAGCGTGACGGCATTGGTGTCGGTGACGTCGAAGACGTCGTCGGCGAGGCCCTGGCTCACGAGATCGCGGACCAGGCGGTGAATGGCGACCTGGAGGTCGACGACCTCGGAGCGGTGCTCGGGGGTCAGGTCGGTCATGTGGTGCAGGACCACACGCACCGAGGCGGCGTGCTCGGCATGCCAGACGGTGAGATCGCGTACCACGGCGCTGAGATGGTCGGCGGCGCTGCCGGAACCGGCGGACGCGGCCACCGCGACCTGATGGGTCAGGCGCATGGACGACAGCGAGATGCGGTAGAGCACTTCCTCTTTGGAGCCGAAGTGCACGTACAGGCCCGCGGGGCTCAGCCCGGCGCGGGCGGCGATGTCGCGGGTGGTGGTGGCGTGGAAGCCGCGCTCGGCGAAGGCGTCGATGGCGGCCAGGAAGATCCGCCGCTGGCCCTCGGGGAAGCGGCGCTGGGTGAGCTCCAGGTGCGCCACCGCGGCGGTGTCACGAGAGCCGTCGGCGGCGGTGTCGCGGATGCCGTTCCCGGTGATCGGCGCGATGTCGTCGTTACCCATCGAATGAGTATCTCCCAGAGAGTGTTTCACCCGATCACCGGCCGGGCGCGAGGGCCGCCCGGCCGGTGGGGTGGGGGTGACGGGGCTCCGGTCACATGTAGACTAAGCGGACGCTTAGTCCGGCGCGGCCCCGAGACCGTGACGCCGGGATCCGCCGGGCATCCGCGTAGCCCGGACGTCGATCCCCGTCACGCGGCCGGGCGCGGAAACCCGACGTGCCGTCCGGGTTTCCGTGCCCAGGCCGGACCCGTCACGCCACGCGGGTGAGGACCTGCGCGCCCGCGTCGGTGATCGCGATCGTGTGCTCGGAGTGCGCGGTGCGCGAACCGTCGGCCGAGCGCAGGGTCCAGCCGTCCGGGTCGGTGACGATGCGGTCGGTGCCGCGCGCGAACCAGGGTTCGATGGCGAGGGTGAGGCCGGGGCGCAGCCGGAAGCCGCGCCCGGCGCGGCCGTCGTTGGGTACGTGGGGGTCCTCGTGCATGGTGCGGCCCAGGCCGTGACCGCCGAATTCGGTGTTGATCGGGTAGCCGCCGGCGCGGGCGACCTGTGCGATGGCCGCCGACAGGTCGCCGATGGTGTTGCCGGGCCGCGCCGCCGCGATGGCCGCGTCGAGGGCCTGTTCGGTGGCGCGGACCAGGCGCGCGTCCTCCGGATCGGGGGCGCCGACGATCGTGGTGACCGCGGAGTCGGCGACCCAGCCGTCGATGCTCACCGCCAGATCCATGCTCAGCACGTCGCCGTCGCGCAGCGTGTAGTCGAACGGAAGTCCGTGCAGCACAGCGTCATTGACCGAGAGGCAGACGGTGTTGCGGAACGGGCCGCGCCCGAACGAGGGGGAGTAGTCCCAGTAGCAGGAGACCGCGCCGCGCTCGCGGATGCGGTCGCGCACCACGGCCTCCAGTTCCAGCAGATTCACCCCGATCTGCGCCTTCTCCCGCAGTTCGCTCAGCACTCCGGCCACGAACTGCCCGGTCACCCGCATGCGTTCGATCTCGGCCGGGCTCTTGAGCTCCACCATGACAACCTCCTCGTTTCGGTATTTTTATACCGACCATAGCGGGTTGCGGTATTTAAATACCAACCGTAGGGTGGCGGGCATGGTCCGACTGCCCCTCACCCCCGCCCAGCTGGAAGCCGGTCGGCGCCTGGGCGCCGCGCTGCGTGCCGCCCGTGGCGGCCGGGAGCTGCTGGAGGTCGCCGCGAGCGCGGGTATTTCACCGGAGACGCTGCGGAAGATCGAATCGGGCCGGCTGCCCACCCCGGCGTTCGGGACCGTGGTGGCCCTGAGCCGCGCACTGGACATCCCGCTCGACGAGCTCGCCGAGATCTGGCAGCCGGGCCACGCGGACCAGCGCTCGGCATCGTGACTGCGGGCCGACTCAGTCGGCGGTCAGTTCCACCGGCACCGCGATGACATCCACCATCGCGCCGTTGCGCAGCACCGTCACCGGCAGCGAGCGGCCGATGGCATCAGCGAACAGCTGCCGCTGAATCCCCTGGGCGTCACGGATTTCGGTGCGCGCGATGCTGAGCATCAGATCCCCGCGCCGCAGTCCGGCGCGCTCGGCCGGGCCGCCGTGCACCACCTCGACGATGCGCAGCCCGGCGTCCTGCCCGGTGCGGGCGGCCACGGCGGTGGGCAGCGGTGCGGGCACCCCGACCACTCCCAGGTAGGCGCGCCGGACCCGGCCCTCGGCGAGCAGGGTGCTGATGATGCGGCGGGTGGTGGCATTGATCGGAATGGCCAGGCCCAGGCCGATGCCGGCGACCGCGGTATTGATCCCCACCACCCGGCCCGCCGAATCCGCCAGCGCCCCACCGGAATTGCCGGGGTTGAGGGCGGCGTCGGTCTGGATCACGTCCTCGATCACGCGGGCGGCGCGGCGATTGCCCACCGGCACCGACCGGCCCAGCGCGCTCACCACGCCCGCCGTCACCGACCCGGCCAGCCCGAGCGGACTGCCCACCGCGACCACCAGCTGGCCCACCACCAGGGTGTCGGCGTCGCCCAGCGTCACCGCGGTCGGTGCGCCGCCGCGGGCGCGCAGCACCGCCAGGTCCGAGAGCGGATCCACACCCACCACATCGAATCTCGATTCCAGCCCGTCGGCGAACACCACGGTGCCCTCGGCCGCCTCCCCCACCACGTGCGCGTTGGTGAGCAGGAAGCCGTCGTCGGTGAAGACCACCGCCGAGCCCCCGCCGCGGCGGGTCTGCACGCTGGCGACGTGCGGTGTCACCGATTTGGCGACCGCGATCACCGTGCGCGAGTAGGCGTCCATCGCCGCGGCGTCGGGGGTCCCGAAGCCGGGCTGCGGGGTCGATGCCGCTGAGTTCGCGTTCTCGTCCATCGACGAGAGGGCAGCTTCGTCGTCCACGACGACCACCATCCCGATTACATGATTACGTTGCCTCAATCCCAGGATGCGCGCGAAACCATCGTCACGACAACCGGTTCGCCGACAGCGCAACCACACTTCGGGCAGGCCGAGGTCAGGGCCTCAGCGGAGGCGGTACTTCAGGTGGGTGACCCGGGTGCCGGCGACGATTTCGGGATCCTCCAGCAGCACCGGCGCGTTGGAGAGTTCACCCAGCAGCGGGACGCCGCCGCCGAGCAGCACCGGCACGATATCGACCCAGATCTCGTCCAGCAGGCCCTGTTCCAGGCACTGGCGGGCCACATTGCCGCCGCTGACGCCCACCATCTTCGCGCCGGCGATGCCGCGCGCGACCTCCACGGCCTCCTTCACACCGCCGGTGACGAAGGTGAAGGGCGCATCGGGATGGTCGGCGACCCACTCGTCGGGCACGGTGTGGGTGACCACCACGATGGGCTTGTCCGCCGGGTGCACGCCGCCCCAGCCGTCGGTCAGGGTGAACAGGCGCTTGCCGACGATGTAGACGCCGACCCCGTCGAGCCAGGCCCGCAGATACGCGGCGTCTTCGCGGGTCAGGTTGAACGGGATCTCGGGGTGGGTGCTGGGGATCGGGACGTCGCCGCTCTGGTACCAGGCGAACAGGTGCTCGAATCCGGTTTCGCCCGGGCCCGCGATGTATCCGTCGAGGGACATGCTCGCGCCGGTGACTACCTTGCTCATTGCCGAACTCCTTCATGGGTGGGACGAAGCGGCGGGGGATTGCCGTCTCTGCGATGAAGTCGGAGCCGATATCGGCAAATCATCGTTCATGCCCCCGAGAAGTTGCCGGGAAACCATGGCGCGGAACCGGACCGGTGCACGCGCCGACCGCGCGCGGTCGGGCCACCGCCACGCCGTTCAGTCGTGGCGGGTGGCATGCCGGGGCAGCAGCACGCACAGCGCCGCGCACCCGAGCATGGCGGCCACGATCCAGGGCGCGGCGGCGTGGAAGCCCTCGGCCGGGCCCGCGGAGCTGTGGTGGAAGAACACCGTGCCGATCACCGCGACACCCAGCGCGCCACCGAATTGCTGTGCGGTGGAGAGGATTCCGGATCCGGCGCTCGCGGTCTCGGCGGGCACCGCGGACAGCACCACGTTCGCCAGCGGCACCACCAGGAACCCGAGGCCGGCACCCGCGAGCAGCAGTCCCGGCACCAGCGGCCAGGCCCCGGTGTGGTGGGCGGCGGCGTGGTCGACGGCGTAACCGACCCAGCCGAAACCACCCGCCATCAGCAGCGCGCCTGCCAGCAGCACCCAGCGGCCGAATTTCACGGCCAGGCCGTCGGCGGGTGGTGCGGTGAGGAATCCGCCCGCGGAGAACGCGACGGTGAGTACACCGGCCTGCATCGGGGTGTAGCCCTGGCCGGCCTGCAGCCACAGCGCGAAGATCAGGAAGAAGCCCTGCATGCCGATCGAGAACAGCAGCTGCACGAGCAGACCCACCGAGAAGGCCGGACGCCGGAACACCGGCAGCGGCAGCAGCGGCGCGGTCGCCTGACGCCGGGACTCGGCCAGCGCCAGTCCCGCCAGCGCCACGACACCCGCGGCCAGGCACAGCCAGCCCCACACCGGCCAGCCATTGGCCTCGCCCTGGACCAGCGGGTACACGACGGCCACCAGGCCGCCGGCCAGTACCAGCGTGCCGAGCAGGTCCGGGCGGGCCGCGCCGCGTTCGCCGGTGCCGGGAATCAGCAGCGCGCCCAGCACCACGACGGCCACCGCCACCGGGACGTTCACCAGGAAGATGGCCCGCCAGCCCCAGCCGAACAGGTCGGCGTCGGTCAGGACACCGCCGAGCAGCAGGCCGATGGCCGAGGCGAAACCGGCGATGGCGCCGTACATTCCGAATACCGCGCCCCGCTCCTTGCCCTCGAACAGGGTACGGAACGAGCCGAGCACCTGCGGCACGATGAGCGCCGCCGCCACACCCTCCAGCCCGCGGGCCCCGATCAGCTGGCCGGGTGACTGCGCCAGCCCGCAGGCCAGGCTCGCCAGCCCGAATGCGGTGGTGCCGCACAGGAACAGCAACTTGCGACCGTACCGGTCGCCGAGGTGACCGGCCACGATGAGGCTGGCCGCGAATCCGAGCAGATACGCCGACACCAGCCACTGCAACTGATCGCCCGCGGCGTGCAGATCGGTCCCGATCGAGGGCAGTGCGACATTGACGATGGTGACGTCGAGCAGATCCATGAGCGCGGCCACCATCATGACCACGGCCGCGGCCCACCGTCGTGGATGCGGGATGACCTGCGAGTTCTCGGGTGGTGCGGGGGTTGTGAGGGTCATGTCGGACTCCTGGAAAGTATTTCGTTCGGCCGAACAAAACAATATGACCGACGCTGGAGTCCGTCAAGAGGTTCGTTCGGGCGAACGAAATACTTGGTAGAGTCGTGCCATGACCAGCACCACCGAGCCGGGGGAGTCCGGCGACAGCACGGACGAGCGCCGCGCGGCGGTGATCGGCGAGCTCGACAATGTCGGCCGCGACTCCAGCACGGTCGCCGTCATGTTCCACAGCGCCATCGCCGCCAAACAGGGCCTGGGGGCGACCGATATGAAGGCCATCGACCTGCTCCAGCGGCACGGCCCGCTGACCGCCAAGGAACTGGGCGAGCGCAGCGGCCTGGCCCCCGCCTCGGTGACCGGCCTGGTGGACCGGCTCGAACGACGCGGCTACCTGCGCCGCGTCCCGCACCCCACCGACAAGCGCCGGATCCTGATCGAACTCTGCGAGCAGCCGGTCGACACCGAACTGGTGCCGCTGTTCGAGGACTGGGCCCGCGAAGTCCACTCGCACTACGAGGATTTCAGCACCGAGGAACTCGAAACCGTCATCCGCTTCCTGCGCGGCTCCACCGCCCGCCAGCGCGCACTGGCCGCCCGGCTCGACGCGGAGTAGCCACGGCGGCCGACGGTCTCGGCGCACCGTGCCTCACGGTGACGCGCGCTCACCCGCTGGCAAGCGCCACCGGAATCGTCATGATCGAGGGGCGAGGCGGCGGGAGGACGCCCGGCGCGACGCGGATCGCGCTGGGCGGCAACGGGATCCAGATTTTCGGTGCGGCGCCGCCGGACCGGGTCAGGTCGCCTGGCTCACCGAGGACATGTGGAAGTCGGGAATCCGCAAGGGCGGCATGGCCGTCCGGGTGAACCAGTCCTTCCACTCGCGCGGCAGGGTGATCTCGGTACGGCCCGCCTCGCCGACCCGGCGCAGCAGATCCAGGGGGCTCTCGTTGAAGCGGAAGTTGTTGACCGCCGCGGTGACCTCACCGTTCTCGACCAGGTAGACGCCGTCGCGGGTGAGGCCGGTGAGCAGCAGCGTGGCCGGATCGACCTCGCGGATGTACCACAGGCAGGTCAGCAGCAGCCCGCGTTCGGTGCGCGCGATCATGTCCGGCAGGGTGGCCTCGCCGCCGCCGGTCATGAGCAGGTTCTCACCCGGCACCGTGACGGGTGCGTCGAATTCGGCGGCCGTGGCGCGCGGGTAGACCAGTGACTCGATCACGCCCTCGCGGACCCAGTCGGTGCGCTGCGCGGTCAGG
The DNA here is from genome assembly GCF_042754245.1 of Nocardia sp. NPDC059228. Lineage (NCBI taxonomy): Bacteria > Bacillati > Actinomycetota > Actinomycetes > Mycobacteriales > Nocardiaceae > Nocardia > Nocardia sp. NPDC059228. The sequence goes on from NZ_JBHZAL010000004.1 coordinate 325,307, forward strand.
CCGTTGTCGAACACCGACAGCGACTCCGACGACGACGGTGTCGCCACGAACGGCCGGTACTCGAGCCCCGCCGCGCTCGGATCCGAGTACAGCGTGAGCGGAATCCCGGTCAGCCGCTCCCCGATTCGGGTGCCGCCCGCCCGCGAGAACGCGGTGTGGCCCTCGTGCGCGCCGCGGCCCTCCATGGTCCAGGCCATGTAGATCATCAGATCGGCGACGGCCGAGGGCGGCAGCAGCGTCTCGTAGCGGCCCGCGGGCAGGTCGACGCGGCGCGAGCTCCAGTCCAGGCGGCGCGCCAGTTCGGCCAGCAGGCCGGGGGTGTCGACATCGGCGAAGTCGGTGGTGCCGGTGCCGACCCAGGCACTGGCCAGCTCCGCGCCTGCGCCCCGCTTGCCATTGATCTCCACCGAGCCGGTGGGCTGCACCCAGCGCCGGCGCAAACCGGTGGAGGTGCCCAGCCAGGTGGAGTGCATCTGGTGGTGGGCGAAACCGTAGAGGCGGTCGGCGCCGTCGAAGCCGGCGGCGAGATCGGTTGCCAGCGTGGTGAAGACGCCGATGTCGGTGGTGGCCGGGTCGCCGTCCCAGTCGAGCAGCTTGTCGAGGGTGTCGGCGTCGACGGCGTCCGGGTGCAGCAGCGGCATGGCGTCGCGCGCGGGTTCGGCGGTGCGGGCCGCGGTTTCGCTGGCGCGCACCACGGCTTCGATATCGGCGGGATCCACGCTGGTGGAGCTGACGCTGCCGACGCGGGCGGTGTCCGGGCCGTCGCGGAACACCGAGACGACCGCCCAGTCCCGCGAGACCGAGGAACCGTTGGTGGTCATGGAATTTCCGGCCCAGCGCAGCGACGCCTCGTGGGCGTCGGTGACGATCACCATGGCCTCGTCCGCGCGGGAGGCCCGCAGCGCGCGGTCGACGACCTCGGGGGCGGGGAGCACACTCACCGTGTCGGTCCTTTCCTACTGTCCGGCTTCGGCGCGGGTATTGAGAATATTGATGCCGCGCACCAGGACCGAGGGACAGCCGTGGGAGACCGCCGCCACCTGACCGGGTTGCGCCTTACCGCAGTTGAACGCCCCACCCAGCATCCAGGTCGAGGGCCCGCCGACCGCCTCCATCGAACCCCAGAAGTCGGTGGTGGTGGCCTGGTAGGCGACATCGCGCAGCTGCCCGGCCAGTTCGCCGTTGCGGATGCGGAAGAAGCGCTGACCGGTGAACTGGAAGTTGTAGCGCTGCATATCGATCGACCACGACTTGTCGCCGACGACGTAGATGCCGTTCTCCACGCGGGAGATGAGCTCGGCGGTGCTGGTGTCGCGGTCGGGATCGGGTTGCAGCGACACATTGGCCATGCGCTGGATCGGCACGTGGTGTGCGGAATCGGCGTAGGAGCAGCCGTTGGAGCGTTCGAGACCCAGGCGCGGCGCGAACACGCGATCGAGCTGGTAGCCGACGAGCACGCCGTCGCGCACGAGGTCCCAGCGCTGCCCGGCCACGCCCTCGTCGTCCCAGCCGACCGTGGCCAGACCGTGCTGCTGGGTGCGGTCGCCGGTCACGTGCATGATCGGGGTGCCGTACCGCAGGGTGCCCAGCAGATCGGGGGTGGCGAAAGAGGTACCCGCGTAGGCGGATTCATAGCCGATGGCGCGGTCGTACTCGGTGGCGTGGCCGATGGACTCGTGGATGGTCAGCCACAGATTGGTCGGGTCGATGACCAGGTCGGCAGGCCCGGCCTGCACGGTCGGGGCCTTCACCTTCTCGGCCAGCCACTCCGGCATCCGCGCGAGTTCGCCTGCCCAGTCCCAGGTTCCGTCCGCGCCGGTCACGTACTCCCAGCCGCGCCCGGCCGGGGCGGCGAGGGTCCGCATGGTCTCGAACACGCCCGCCGACGGGTCGACGGTGATGGCCTCGAACTGCGGGTGCAGCCGGACCCGTTGCTGGGTGATGCGGGAGCCGAAGCTGTCGGCGTAGAAGGTCTGCTCCTTGACCTGCAGCACCGATGCCGTCACGTGATCCACGCCGTCGGCGGCCTGCAGCCGGCCCGAATAGTCCAGCAGCAGCGCCACTTTGTCCGGCGTCGGCACCTCGAAGGGGTCCACCTCGTAGGCGGAGACGTACTCCGCGCCGTCGTAGCGCGGTTCCGGGGCCAGCTCGACGCGCTCGCGATTGAGCGCGCGCAGGGTCCGCGCGACGGTGACCGCGCGGCGTGCCACCTCGGCGGCGGTACCGGTGGTGAGGTCGGCGTGCGAGGCGAAACCCCAGGTGCCGTCGACGATCACGCGCACCGCGAACCCGAGATCGGTACTGTCGGACACTGATTCGACGCGTCCGTCGCGCAATCGGATGGACTGCTGCACGAGTCGATGCACGCGCAGGTCGGCGTACTCGGCCCCGGCCGCGCGGGCGGCGCCGAGCGCGGCGTCGGCCAGCGCGGACAGCGGCAGCGCGCGGAACTGCTCGTCCACGACCTTGGTAGCGATGCTCACCCGCACCACGCTAGAGGCCGACACGCCGGGCGTTCAAGAAACGACTCACCTCGAACTGAATTCACCCCGCGCAAAAGTGCATACGCTGCAACGATGCACGAAGTGTGAAGCAGCACAGCCTGAAACGGCGCGCACGACAGCTGGACATGCCGCGTTTTGCTGACCGGATGCCGTACTGTCTGCCCGCGTGCCGCCATCCGCACTCCGCGATCGCAAACGGGAACGCACCCGCCGAGCCCTGCTCGAAGCCGCCGTCGAACAGTTCGAGAGCCGAGGTTATGAGGCGACCACCGTCGCCGATATCGCGGCCGCCGCCGAAGTCGGCACCCGGACGTTCTTCAACTACTTCGCCAGCAAAGAGGAACTACTGTTCCCCGAGCCGGACGAACGTGTGCAGGCCGCCGTGCGCGCCATCGCCACCCGCCGTGCCGGGGAACGCCCCGTCGAGGTGCTGCTGCGCGCCCTGCGCGCCGCCGGGGACAATCCCGGCGACCACCTCGGCGACACCCTCGCCGCCCGCATCGCCGTGCTGCGCGCGCAGGTTTCGCGCACCGTGCCCGCCGTCTCGGGTCGCGCCGCCTACGCCCAGCTCGCCTCCCAGCAGGAGATCGCGCGCCAGCTGCGCGCCGCCTTCCCCGACGAACTCGACGACGTCGGCGCGGCCGCGCTGGTGGGCGCGGTGGTCGGGGCCGTCTCGGGCGCGCTCACCGTGCTGTTCCAGCGGCCCGGCCTCGAGGACGGCGAAGCGCTGCAACGCAAGATCCAGGAGACCACCTCGAAGGTGCTGGCGCCGTGGCTGACCCAGCCCGAGACCGCCGCGCCGCGCGAATTGCCCGGCGAGCAGACCGCATTGCCGTCCGACGGGCCACTACGCCAGGAGTCCGACGCCTTCCGGCCGATGCCCACCGTGCACCGGCTCGGCCCGGAGTCCTTGCAGCGCTCCGCCTTCGACGGCGGCAGCCCGCGTTCGCTGCCGGGCGGTCACCGGCCCGCCGAGGACGCCCGCGTCTGACCGTCGCGGGTCCGGGGTCAGCCGCCGAACTGCTGCCAGCCCAGGCGGATCACCATGGCGACGACCACCGCCAGCAGGACGGCGCGGACAAAGCCGGCGCCCTTCGCCAGCGCCATGCGTGAACCGACCACGGACCCGGCCACATTCGCCACCGCCATGGACAGACCCAGCACCCACAGCACGTGGCCGGTGCTCGCCAGGAACAGCAGCGAGCCCAGGTTGGAGCCGCAGTTGATGACCTTCGCCATGGCGGCGGCGCGCACGAACTCGGTGCCGAGCAGGGTGGCGAAGGTGATGATCAGGAAGGTCCCGGTGCCGGGACCGAGAATGCCGTCGTAGAGCCCGATCAGGCCCGCGGCCAGGGCGACCACCAGGATCGTCTTGCGCCGGGTCGGCGGATGGGTGGCCATGGTGACGCCGACCGAGGGGCGCAGGGTCACGAAGATCGCCACGCCGACCAGCACGACCATCACGATCGGGACGAAGTATTTCTTGTCGATCAGCGCCACCGCCGCGGAACCGCAGGCGGCCGCGAGCGCGGCGATGACCGCGCCCGGGATCAGGACCTTCCAGCGCATCGGCACCCGGCGGGCGAAAGTGAGGACCGCGGCGCTGGTGCCGGAGAACGCGGCGATCTTGTTGGTGCCCAGGGCCGTCTGCGGAGCCAGGCCGGGCAGCACCACGAACAGGGTGGGCAGCACGATCAGGCCGCCGCCGCCGACCACCGCATCGACCCATCCGGCCGCCGTCGCCGCGGTCAGCAAGACCGCCCAGTCCGCAAGATTCACAGGGCGACCCAACCAGAAACCCCGGAGCAAGATCAAACGGTTGAGTGCCCAGGACAGGCCGACCCGAGGCCGCCCGCGGGCACGACCGTAGGGTGGACGGGTGCGCCGGTTCAGTTTGTGGCTGCGCGGCAAGCCGCTGATCACCGATTCCGCGGTGGCGCTGCTGCTGCTCACCATCGATGTGCTCGCCCTGAGCAACAGTCAGTACAAGCCGACCTACCTGGTCTTCAGTGTGCTGCTGCCGCTGCCGATCGTGTTCCGCCGCACCCACACCCGCGCCGCGGCGCTCGCGGTGGTGCTGCTGTCCATCGCGGCCTCACTGGTGCACGGGGCGGTCGGTGACACCTCCGTGCATCCGGCGCTGCTCGGGCTGGGCATCATGCTCTACACCCTGGTCGCGTATGTCGGCCGCCGCCAAGGTCTGCTCTACCTGGGCATCCTGCTGCTCGACAGCCTCATCTCGGCGGCCGCCATCGGTAAACCGTCGGGCACCGACATCGCCTTCACCGCCCTCTATTACGCACTGTGCTGGACGCTGGCCGAATTCGTCGGCGCCCGCCACGCCTACGACGCCGAGGTCGCCGCCCGCCTCGCCGTCGCCGACTACGACCGCGAACGCCGCGCCCACGACGCGGTCGCCGCCGAACGCACCCGCATCGCCCGCGAACTGCACGACGTGGTCGCGCACGCGGTCAGCGTCATCATCGTGCAGGCCGACGGCGCCCGCTACGCCCTGCGCCACGACCCGGACACCGCCGAACAGGCACTCACCACCATCGCCGGCACCGGCCGCGACGCCCTGCGCGAACTGCGGCGCACCGTCGAACTGCTGCGCACCGAGCATGCGCCCGAACAACTTCCGCAGCACGGCACCGCCGGCATCGCCAAGGTCGTCGACATGATGCGCAGCGCGGGCCTGGACGTCTCCCTCGAACTCAGCGGCGAACTCGACACCGTCACCCCCGAGGTCAGCCTCGGCATCCACCGCATCGTCCAGGAATCGCTCACCAACACCCTCCGCCACGCCGGCCCCGACCCGCACGCCGACGTCCGCGTCACCCGCCGCGACGCCGACGTCCTGCTCGACATCACCGACTCCGGCGGCGCCCCCGTCGAGCCCGCGACCACCCCCGGCGGCTGCGGATCCCCCAGCGCCCCAACCACACTCACCATTCTCCCGCCCCCGGCCCGCATCCCGGGCAGCGGCCTGGGCCTGGTCGGCATGCGCGAACGCATCGCCGTCCTCGGCGGCACCCTCACCGCGGGCCGAAATCCCCACGGCGGCTGGACCGTCCGCGCCACCATCCCCCTGGACCGCGACGTCCTCGACTGACCGGCTCCCACCTGCGACGACCAGATCGTCCCGCGATCGGCCCCGGCCCGCGCGCACCACCGCACCGGGCGGCCGGATAGGTTGTGGGGGTGCCGATCACCGTTCTCGTTGTCGATGACCAGGAGCTCATGCGGGCCGGACTGCGGATGGTGCTCGGTGCGCACCCCGACCTCGAGGTGGTGGGAGAGGCGGACAACGGGGCCACCGCCATCGCGCGGGCGGGGGAGCTGCGGCCCGACGTGGTGCTGATGGATGTGCGGATGCCGGTGACCGACGGGGTGACGGCGACGGCGCGGATCATCGAATCCGGGTGCGGGAGCCGGGTTCTGGTGATGACCACCTTCGATCTCGACGAGCACGCGCTGGGCGCGCTGCGCGCCGGGGCCAGTGGATTCCTGCTCAAGGACACGCCTCCGGAGGATCTGATCTCCGCGATTCGCAGTGTCGCCGCGGGGGATGCGGTGGTCTCGCCCAAGGTGACCAAGCGGCTGCTGGACCGCCTCATCGCCGAGGACCCGGCCGCCGGGCGCGATCCCCGCGTCCTCGATGTGCTCACCGCCCGCGAACGCGAGGTCCTTGAGCACATCGCCGCCGGGCGCTCCAACGCCGAGATCGCCGGCGCGCTGTTCCTGTCCGAGGCCACGGTGAAGACCCACGTCGGCCGGGTGCTCACCAAACTCGGCCTGCGCGACCGGGTGCAGGCCGTGGTGCTGGCCTACGAGACCGGGTTGGTGCGGCCGGGCAGCGCCTAGCCGGTGTGACCGGCGACGCATCCGGGAGAAAAACCGCGCGGTCGCGCGTTGCAGGGGTAGATCGATCGAAAGGATCGCCCGATGCCTGCCCTGTTGTTCCTCGCCTGGTTCGTCGCCGAGATCGCCACCCTCGTCGTGGTCGGCCACTTCATCGGCGTGTTCCCGACCATCCTGCTGCTGCTGGCGGGCTCGGCCGTGGGTCTGGTGCTGGTGCGCTCGCAGGGTCGGCGCGTGTTCCAGAGCTTCCGCCGCGCCGCCCGCGGTGAACTCGAACCCAGCACCGCCGTCGCCGACGGTGCCCTGGTCGCGGTCGGCGCGGTCCTGATGTTCGTGCCGGGACTGCTCACCACCGCGCTGGGTCTGCTGGCCCTGCTGCCCTTCACCCGTTTCCTGTTCCGCCCGGTCGTGGCCGCCTTCGCCGCCCGCCGCCTGAGCCGCGTCGCCACCGCGGTCGGCCCCTACGGCTACCGCAATGTCGTCATCGACCCCGACGGCGAGGTCATCGACGCCACCGTCGTGACCGAGTACTACGACGACGGCCAGGGCAACGGGTACAAGATGATCGACCCCCGCTGACCCACAGCGCCTTTCCTCACCCCGGTGTGTCCCGGCCTCAGAGCCGGTCGCGCACCGGGGTGATGACGTTGTCGACCAGCCAGGTGGCCACCTTGTCGGGATAGGGCGCCCGCAGGCTGAGCACGATGTGGGTGAAACCCGCGCCGATCAGATCCAGCACCGTGCCGCGGGTGCCCGCCGGGTCGTCGTAGTCGACGATGTACTGCACCGACCGGGTCAGTTGCGCCGGATCCCGCCCGAGCTCGGCACAGTGCGCGTCCAGCGTCCGGGAGCGCTCGGCGAGGAAGTCCAGGCCGTTGTGCGGCGGGCCCGGAATGTTCCACAGATCGGCGTGCTCGGCGACCAGCCGCAGCGTGCGGTCACCCCAGCCGCCGATCAGCAGCGGCGGGCGGCGGACCGGTTTGGGTTCGTTGCGATTGCCGCGCAACGTGTAATAGCGGCCGTGGAAGTCGAATTCCGGCTCGCTCCACATCTTTTCGAGGATCTCGATGGTCTCGGCCAGCCGGGCCAGGCCCTCGCCGGGCGAGACCATCGGCAGACCGTACGCCGCGTACTCGGCCTCGGCCGGATTCGGGCCCGCGATGCCGCCGGTATCGGCGGGCTGGCGGGTGCCGCCGACCCCGAGACCCATGATCAGCCGGCCCCCGGCGACCGCGTCGACCGTGCTCGCGATCTTGCCGAGCACCGCCGGTTCGCGAATCCGGTTGCTGGTCACCAGCAGTCCCAGCCCCAGCCGCCGGGTGCGGGCGGTCAGGGCCGCGAGCAGGGTCCAGCCCTCGAGGATCGGACCGTCCGCGGGCCCGGCCAGGGGCAGCAGGTGATCCCACAGCCAGGCGTCCGCGATCTCCGGCAGGGTGTCGGCCTCCTCCCAGACCCGCAGGATGTCGGTGTACGCGACCCGCATGGGCGTGGTCTTCAGGCCGAATTCGATATCCATCACTTCATCAATACTACTGATGATCAGCATGACTGACTATCAGTAGACGGTACGATCGGCGACATGGCCGCCCCCGCCTCCGACGACGTGCTCCGCTCCCGCCTCGGCTACCTGCTCAAACAGGCGTACCACCGGTTGGCCGAGGAAATCGGAACCGCCCTGCGGCCCTTGGGAATCGACAGCCGGGAACTGGCCATCCTGGTCCTGCTGGACGCCACCGACACCCCGCTCTCGCAGCTGGACGCGGCCCAGCGCCTGGGCATCGACCGCACCACCATGACCCAGTTCGCCGACACCCTCGAGGACAAGGGCCTGCTCGCGCGGCGGCGCAGTCCCGAGGACCGGCGCAAGAACATCGTCGAACTCACCGCCGACGGCCACGCCCGGCTGGCCGCGGCCGAACGGGTCCGGGCCGAGGCCGAGGCGAGATTCCTCGCACCGCTCGGTGACGGTGGCCCGGGCCTGATCGACACGCTGCGCACCCTGACACGCTGAACCCGGTGATGCGGTGACGGGCGCGCCGCGGGCGTCGGGCAGACTGGAGACCCGTGAGTACCCAGTTGCTTGTCGGCGGTCGTATCTACAGTTCGAGCAATCCTGACGCGACGGCCATGGCCGTCAGTGACGGGACCGTGGTGTGGGTGGGGCTGGACAAGCCGGGGCGGGCATTGCATCCGGACGCCGAGATCATCGAGCTGGACGGGGCGTTCGTGGCCCCCGGGTTCGTGGACCCGCACGTACACGTGACCGGGCTGGGGCTGACACTGACGGGACTCGATCTGGCACAGGCCCGTTCGCTGGAGGAATGTCTGCAGCTGGTGCGGGAGTTCGCCGCCGCGCACCCGGACGGGGTGATCCTCGGCGAGGGCTGGGACGAGACCACCTGGGCCGGCGGACGACCGCCGGCCCGCGAGGAGATCGACGCCGCCGCACCGGGACGCCAGGTGTATCTGGCTCGCGTGGACGCACATTCGGCGGTGGCCTCGACCGCACTGCTGGACGCGGTACCCGGAATCACCGAGGCGACCGGGTTCACCCGCGGTGAGCCGCTGCGCGCGGACGCCCACCATCGCGTGCGCGGGGCCGCGCTGGGCGCGCTGAACCGGGCACAGCGGGATGCCGCCCGGCAGGTCGCGCTGGACGCGGCGGCCGCCAATGGCGTTGTGGCCGTGCACGAATGCGCGGGACCCGAGATCTCCGGCGCCGACGACGTGCGGGAACTCCTCGAATTCGGGCACGGCGTCGAGGTGCGCGCCTACTGGGGACAGGCCGTGCGCACCGCCGACGAAGCCCGCACCCTGGTCAAGGAACTCGGCGTGCACGCCCTCGGCGGCGACCTGTTCGTGGACGGGGCGCTCGGCTCGCACACCGCGTGGCTGCGCGAACCCTATGCCGACCGCGACACCACCGGCACCTCCTACCTCGACCCCGAGGCCATCGCCGCGCACGTGCTCGCGTGCACCGAGGCCGGCATCCAGACCGGCTTCCACGTCATCGGCGACGCCGCCATGGACGCGGTCGTCGCCGGATTCGAGCGGGTCGTGGGCGAACTCGGCGGCCCGGCCGTCGCCTCCCGCGGGCACCGCCTCGAACACGCCGAGATGATGACCGCCGACCAGATCGGGAAACTCGCCGCCTGGGGCGTGATCGCCAGTGTCCAACCGGGTTTCGACGCCGCCTGGGGTGGACCGGACGGCATGTACGCCACCCGCCTCGGCGCCGGACGCGCCGCCACCCTCAACCCGTTCGCCGCCATGGCCGCCGCGGGTATCTCCCTCGCCATCGGCTCCGACGCGCCGGTCACCGCCCTGAACCCGTGGGAAGCCATCCGCGCCGCGGTCAACCACCGCACCCCGGGCCATCAGATCTCGCCGCGGGCCGCCTTCGCTGCGGCCACCCGCGGCGCCTGGCGCGCGGGTGGCGTCCGTGACGGTGTCGCCGGCACCCTCGTCCCGGGCGCCCCTGCCTCCTATGCCATCTGGGACGCTCGCGAGCTCGTCGTCGCGGCCGCCGCGGATACCGTGCAGCGCTGGTCCACCGACCCCCGCTCCCGCGTCCCCGGCCTCCCGCCCCTCACCCCGGACGCCACCCTGCCGCGCTGCCTGCGCACCGTGCACCGCGGAGTCACCATTCATGAAGCCTGAGCCCGACCCCGAGAACCGCACCGCCGCACCGTCTTCCACCGGACCGGCCACGCCGGATCCCGGACCTCGCGAGACCGACGGTCCCGGCGCCGAGGCACGGACCGGATCGGGACCATCGGCCGGCGATGCGGACACCGCCTCCAGGACCGCCGACGAGGGCCCGGATCGCGTGGCGACTGCCGGGGCCGAGCGTGACGGAGATCGCGCCGTCGGCGCGGCATCGGAAGGCGATGAGGGCGGCAGCATTTCGACGGTCGCGCGGGCCGGGGTAGCGTCCGCGCCGGAGTCCCGGCCGGGAGTGGCGGCGCGAGCGATCGCGGTGGCGACGGCACGCCCGTGGCTGACGCGGTTGCCGGCCGCGGCGGTGGCCGGGCTGCTGCTGTACGCGAGCTTCCCGCCCCGGACGCTGTGGTACCTGGCTCCGGTCGGGATCGCCGTGCTGACCCTCGCGGTGCGCGGAACCTGCCGGGCGCGTGGAGGATTCGGATTCGGGTTGGTGGCCGGGCTGGCGTTCTTCGTGCCGCTGCTGCCGTGGACCGGGATCTATGTCGGTCCGGTGCCGTGGCTCGCCCTGTCGACCGTGTGCGCCCTGTATGTCGGATTGTTCGGGCTGCTGACGCGATGGGTGGCGACGCTGCCCGGATGGCCGCTGTGGGTGGCGACCGTGTGGTCGCTGACCGAGTGGGCGCGGGCCAGCTTCCCCTTCGGCGGGTTCCCTTGGGGCAAACTGGCTTTCGGGCAGGCCGACGGGTGGTATCTGCCCTTCGCGATGGTGGGTGGCGCGCCGCTGGTGAGCTTCGCGGTGGCGCTCACCGGCACCGGGCTGGCGTGGCTTGCGGCGAGTTTGCTGCGCCGCTTCGCATCGGCCGCGGAGGAGAGCGCTGAGACGGTCGCGGCTGCCTTTGATTCTCCCAGATCGGGGGCTATCCGTCCCACATCCTGGAACCGGATTGTTGCTGCGGCAATGCTTGTGACTATAGTTCCCCTCACCGGAGTGATCCTCCGGACCGCGCTGCCCGGCCCGGAGGACGGCAACCGGCCGATCACGGTCGCCGCCATCCAGGGCAGCGTGCCGCGCCTGGGCCTGGACTTCAATGCCCAGCGCCGCGCGGTTCTCGACAATCACGTCAAGCGCACCGAGGAACTGGCCCGCGACATCGCGGCCGGCCGGGCCCCGCAACCGGACGTGGTGATCTGGCCGGAGAACTCCTCCGATATCGATCCGCTGCGCAATGCCGATGCGGCCCAGGAGATCTCGCAGGCGTCCAAGGATGTGAAGGCCCCCATCCTGGTCGGCGCGGTGCTCGTCAACGACGACCGCACCACCACCAACTCGGTCATCGTCTGGAACGGCGACGCCGGACCGGGGGAGCGGCACGACAAGAAGATCATCCAGCCCTTCGGCGAATACCTCCCGTACCGCAACTTCTTCCGGCACTTCTCCGAATACGCGGACCGCGCAGGCTATTTCGTCCCCGGTACGGGCGACGGCGTGGTGCACGCCCAGCCGTTCACCGGCGGCGCCCCGATCGCCATCGGCGTGGCCACCTGCTACGAGGTGGTCTTCGACCGCGCCTTCGAGGAGTCCGTGCGCGCCGGCGCGCAGCTGCTCGCGGTCCCGTCCAACAACGCCACCTTCGGCCGCAGCGAGATGACCTATCAGCAGCTGGCCATGTCGCGGGTGCGCGCGGTGGAACACGGGCGCGCGGTGGTGGTCTCGGTGACCACCGGCGTCAGCGCCATGATCACCGCCGACGGCGTGATCCGGCAGCAGACACCGCAATTCGAACCTGCGGCGCTGGTAGCGACGTTGCCGTTGCGGAACAATACGACATTTGCCACTCGTTTCGGCCCCGCGCCCGAGGCGATCGTGTGTATCCTGGCCGCTGCTGCCACTGCGGCAGCGCTGATCCGGCGTCGGGCTGTGCGCGCGTGACTCCGATCGACCGGATCTGATCCCGGAGGCTTTTCCGGCGTAGTACCCGCGGGCACGTGTGAGAGGGCCGTCCCGCGTCGGCGAGGCATTTTCGCCAGTTCATTGCCATGGCTTGTTGGAGTCTCCGGTCTGTCTGTGGTCGTGCGGTTTCCTTAGGCGAGTTAAGCGATCCTAGCGAGGTTTGCTATGGGGTAACTGAACTTAATCTTCGCGCCGTCAACGCCCGTTCGTTGCGGACAACTCGAGATCACCACCGATCCGCTCGGCGGGATGCTCCGAATCATAGGACGTGGATCACGTCCTACGGCTCGCGCATGCGCGCGATCGCCGGGCCATCGGGGCGGACCGTGATCGATTTTCGGGGCTCGGGGAGTTGCGTCTACAGCGGCAGAACGGAGTTTTTTGATGAGTTCATTGGCCACCGACCGTGTCGACCAATGTTCTTCTGGTGAATTCTCGGCTCAACCTTTCGCGCTCTCTCCCGCGCAGTCGGCTCTCTGGTACGCCCAGCGCATACGGCCCGACATCCCCCTCACCATCGCGCAATACGTCGAGATTCACGGCGACCTGGACGTCGGCCGCCTGCTGTACGCCATCGAGCGCTACGGCGCCGAGAGCCAAGTCGGCCACGTGCGCCTGATCGAGATCGACGGGGTGCCGCACCAGCTGGTGGACTACCACCGGCGGCCCGGCTGGGCCCGCTACGACCTGCGCGCCGAGACCGACCCGCGCGCCGCGGCCCTCGCCTGGATGAACGAGCACGCCAGCTCGCCCATCGACATCGAGCACGACCCGCTCACCACCAATGTGGTGCTGCAGGTCGGCGACTCGGACTGGATCTGGTACAGCCGCGGCCACCACATCGTCATCGACGGCTACGGCGCCATGAACGCCACCACCCGCGCCGCGGAGATCTATACGGCCCTCGAAGCCCACGACGAGCCGGCCGACTCCCGGGCCACCCCGCTGGCCACCATCTACTCCGACGAGAACCGCTACCGGGAGACCAGCCGCTTCGTCACCGACAGCGACTACTGGCGCCAGCAGCTCGACGGCGCCGGCGAACCGATCACCCTGTCCAGCAACGGAATGCTGCCCGCGGTGTCCGACGCCGGCCGCCGCAGCGCGACCGGCGTGCTCGCCGATGACGCCCAGGCCGCCGTCGAGGCCGCCGCGACTGCCTCCGGCTCCAACAGCTCCGCGCTGTTCGTGGCCGCCCTGGCCGCTTACGTGCGGGCCGTCACCGGCACCCAGGACGTGGTGCTGAGCCTGCCCGTGTCCGCGCGCACCACCGTGGCGCTACGCCGTTCCAGCGGTGTGGTCTCGAACGTGGTGCCCATCCGCGTGCAGTTCACCGACACCCACACCGTCGCCGACACCGTGCGCGCGGTCGAGCTGCAGATCACCGGCGCCCTGCGCCACCAGCGCTATCGCAGCGACGACATCCGCCGGGACTGTGGCTATTCGCGCGACGCCCGCGGTTTCTTCGGCCCCATGGTCAACCTCATGCTCTTCCACAGCGAGCTGAAGTTCGGCAGCCTGATGGGCGCCATCAACGTGCTGTCCACCGGCCCGGTGGAGGACCTGTCGATCAACCTCTACAACGGCCTCGGCGATCGCATCCACATCGACTTCGAGGCCAACCCGCGCCTCTACAGCGATGCCGAACTCGCCGCGCACCACGACCGGCTGCTGGATTATCTGGCCCGCTTCGTGTCCGCCGACCCGGAGACGCCGGTCGCCGACATGCCGGTGCTCACCGATCCGGAACGCGAACGCGTCCTGCGCGAATGGAATTCGACCCAGGTGGCCCGCCAGGAGGGCACCCTGGCCGGGCTGTTCGCCGACCGGGTCGCCGTCTCCGCCGATCAGATCGCGCTCGACTTCGAGGGCGAGACCCTCACCTACGCCGCCTTCGACGAGCGCACCAACCGGCTGGCCCGCGAACTCATCGCGCGCGGCGTGGGACCCGACGCCCTGGTCGGCCTGGCCGTCCGGCGCAGCCTCGACCTGCTGGTCGGCATGTACGCCATCGTCAAGGCGGGCGCCGCCTACCTGCCCATCGACCCCGACCACCCGGCCGACCGCATCGAGGCCATCCTCGACCAGGCCCGGCCGCTGTGCGTGCTCACCGCGTCGCGCGACAGCCTCGACATGCCCGGCACCGCACCGCGATTCGACATCGACACCGCGGATGTGTCGCGGCACCCGGGCCGCCCGGTCACCGATACCGATCGGACCGCGCCGCTGCGTCCCGACCACCTCGCGTACGTCATCTTCACCTCCGGTTCCACCGGCACGCCCAAGGGCGTCGGCGTCACCCACGCCGCCATCGTGAACCGGCTGCGCTGGATGCAGGACGCCTACCCGCTCGACTCCTCCGACGTGGTGCTGCAGAAGACCCCCGCCACCTTCGACGTCTCGGTGTGGGAGTTCTTCTGGCCCTTGCAGATCGGGGCCCGCCTGGTCATCGCCGCCCCCGACGGGCACCGCGATCCCGCGTATCTGGCCCGCGTCATCGCCGAGAAGGGCGTCACCACCGCGCATTTCGTGCCGTCCATGCTGTCGGTGTTCCTCACCGACACCGATGTGCGGGGCTGCACCGGACTGTCACGGGTCTTCTGCTCCGGTGAGGCGCTGCCCGCCGCCACCGTCGCCGATTTCCACGCCGCCCTCGGCAGCGGCGCCGACGCGCCGCAGCTACACAACCTGTACGGCCCGACCGAGGCCGCCGTCGACGTCACCGCCTGGCACTGCACTCCGGGCAGCACCGACGTCCCGATCGGCTCGCCCATCTGGAACACCCGCACCTATGTGCTGGACGCCCGGCTCCAGCCGGTCGCCCCGGGCGTCGTGGGCGAGCTGTACCTGGCCGGCGTCCAGCTGGCCCGGGGCTATGTGGGCCGAGGCGCCCTCACCGCCGACCGTTTCGTGGCCAACCCGTTCACCCCCGGCGCCCGCATGTACCGCACCGGCGACCTGGTGCGCTGGCGCGGCACCGGCACCGCGGGCGTCCTGGAATACCTGGGCCGCAGCGACTTCCAGATCAAGGTGCGCGGCCTGCGCATCGAACTCGGCGAGATCGAGGCCGTCCTGCTGGCCGACGCCCGCGTCGCGCGCGCCGTGTGCGTGGCCCGCCGCGGCCGCAGCGGGGACGAGCTCATCGCCTACGTCGTGCCGGCCCCCGGCGCGGGCGACCTCGACGTGTCCGACCTCACCGCCACGGTGCGCCGGACCCTGCCCAGCTACATGGTGCCGTCGTACCTCATGGTGCTGGACGAGCTACCGCTCAGCGCCAACGGCAAGGTGGACCGCAAGGCGCTGCCCGCACCCGATGCGGGCGCCCGCCGCCCGGCCCGGCCCGTCGCCGCCCCGCGCACCGCCATGGAACACCAGCTCACCGGCATCTTCGCCGAGGTGCTCGGCACCGACGAATTCGACGTCGAGGACAGCTTCTTCGACCTCGGCGGCAACTCGCTGACCGCCGCCCGGGCGGTCGCACGCGTGAACGCGGCCCTCGGCGCGTCGCTCACCATCCGCGATCTGTTCGAAACCTCCACCGTCACCGCGCTGGCTACCCGGCTCTCGGCCGCGGAGCCGGAGAACACCTCCCCGAAACTGGTGGCCGGGCAACGGCCGCAACAACTTCCGCTGTCGCTGGCCCAGCAGCGGCTGTGGATCCTCAACCGGTTCGCCGAGCACGCGGCGGCCTACAACATGGCCTTCGCGGTGAAACTGACCGGGCCCCTGGATATTCCGGCGCTGCGGGCCGGCCTGGTGGATGTGCTGGAACGGCACGAGAGCCTGCGCACCACCTTCCCCGACACCCCCGACGGGCCCTGCCAGCTGGTGCACCCGGCCTCGGAGATCCCGCTCACCCTCGATCCCATCGACGCCACCGGCGAGGACGCGGTCGCGCTGGCGAGCGAATTCGCCGGGTACGGCTTCGATCTGCGCAGCCAGGCCCCGGTCCGGGTGGCGCTGTACGCCATCGGGCCCGACACCCACCTGTTCCTGGTGGTGCTGCACCACATCAGCGGCGACGGCTGGTCCATCGCCCCGCTGAGCCGCGACATCATCACCGCGGTCGCCGCCCGCGCCCAGGGCGCGGCGCCGCGGTGGACGCCGCTGCCGGTGCAGTACGCGGATTTCGCACTGTGGCAACGGGAACTGCTCGGCGACGAGGCCGACCCGGCCAGCGCCCTGGCCCGGCAGCTCGCCTTCTGGCGCGCCGCGCTCGCCGACCTGCCCGACCAGCTGGACCTGCCGCTGGACCGCCCCCGACCGCGGCACCGCAGTACCGCCGGCGGCACCGTCGAGTTCGACATCTCCGCGCAGACCCGCCGGGCCCTGGCCGGGGTTGCCGCCGCACGCGGGGTCAGCACCTTCATGGTCCTGCACGCCGCGCTCGCCGCGGTGCTCGCGCGCCTGTGCAACACCACCGACATCGTGATCGGCACGCCGATCGCCGGGCGCAGCGATCCGGCGCTCGACGATCTGGTCGGCATGTTCGTCAACACCCTCGTGCTGCGCACCCGGGTGGACCCGGCCGCCGGGTTCGACCGCATGCTCGCCGAGGTCCGCGAAACCGACCTCAATGCCTTCGCCAATGCCGACGTGCCGTTCGAGCGACTCGTCGAGGTGGTCAATCCCGAGCGCTCCGCCGCCCGGCACCCCCTGTTCCAGGTGATGCTGTCCTACGACAGCAACCCCGAGCTGGATGTCGACCTGCCCGGCGTGGAGACCGAGGTGGTGCCCCTGGCCACCGACGTCGCCAAGTTCGATCTGCAGCTGACCGTCCAGGAACCGGCCGGAGTCCCCGCCGAGGCCGCCGGACTCATCGCCGAATTCGGTTATGCCGCCGACGTTTTCGACCGGACCACGGTGGAGGCCATCGCGCGGCGCTTCGGCGCGCTCCTGGCCGCCGCGGTCGCCGACCCGTCCACCCCGGTCGGCGACCTGCCGCTGCTGGACGTCCGGGAGATCGCGAAGCTGGTGCCCATCGTCGGTTCCCCCGCCGTGCCCAGCATCACCCTGGCCCGGCTGCTCAGCGACACCGCCGAGCGGGTGCCCGACGCGGTCGCGGTCCGCTACCTGGGCGTCGACACCACCTACCGGGAGCTCGACGAACGCTCGAACCGCCTGGCGCGGGTGCTGATCGAGCACGGCGCGGGCCCGGAGGTGGTGGTGGCGATCGCGCTGCCGCGCAGCCTGGAGAGCATCCTCGCGGTGTGGGCGGTGGCCAAGACCGGTGCCGCGTACGTGCCCGTCGACCCCGACTATCCGGCCGACCGCATCGCCCACATGCTCGCCGATTCCGGCGCCATGCTCGGCATCACCAATGCCGAACGGCGCGAGAACATGCCGACCACCTGGCCCGGCAACCGGGGCCGTCACCGCAAGAGCTACGTCGACTGGCTGCTGCTCGGCTCCGAGCAGCTCACGCAGGAATGCGCGCAGTTCCCCGACACCCCGGTCACCGACGCGGACCGGCACCACCCGCTGCGCATCGGCGGCCCGGCCTACCTGATCTACACCTCCGGTTCCACCGGCAAGCCCAAGGCCGTGGTCGTCACCAATGCGGGCATCGCCTCGCTGGCGCACGAGCAGATGCACCTGTTCAAGGTCACCGATTCGGCTCGCACCCTGCACTTCTCGTCGCCCAGCTTCGATGCGTCGGTGCTGGAGCTGCTGCTCGGTTTCGCGGCCGGGGCCACCATCGTGGTGGTGCCCGCGGGCGTCTTCGGCGGCGCCGAGCTGGCTCGCATCCTGCGCGAGGAGCACGTGACGCACGCCTTCGTCACGCCCGCGGCCCTCGCTACCGTGCCCGCCGCCGACCTGCCGGAGCTGGAGGCCGTCATCGTCGGCGGCGAGGCCTGCCCCGAGGACCTCGTCGAGGTCTGGACCGCACCGGATTCCCGGCCCGGCCGCCCGGCGCGGCGCATGCACAACATGTACGGCCCCTCCGAGGCCACCGTGGCCGCCACCGCCACCGGGCCCATGCTCGCGGGGCAGCCGGTGCCGATCGGCGGGCCCGTGCGCGGTATGCGGCTGTTCGTGCTCGACGGCCGCCTGCACCCGGTGCCGCCGGGCGTGGCGGGCGAGCTGTACCTGTCCGGTCCCGGCCTGGCCCGCGGCTACCTGGGCCGGCACGGCCTGACCGCGCAACAATTCCCGGCCAACCCGCACGGGCGACGCGGTGAACGCATGTACCGCACCGGCGATCTCGTGGTCGCCGACCGCGCGGGACAACTACGCTTCCTGGGCCGGGCCGACGACCAGATCAAGATCCGCGGCTTCCGCATCGAACTGCGCGAGATCGACCACGTGCTGGCCGCGCATCCGGGAGTCACCTTCGCGCTCACCGTCGTTCACCACGACGAGCGCGGAATCCCGCGTCTGGTGGCCTATCTCACCGCCGACACCGACATCGACCCGGCCGCGGTGCTCGAGACCGCGCGCGGACGGCTGCCGGGTTACATGGTGCCCGCCGCGCTCACCGTGCTCGACGCCGTACCGGTCTCCCCGACCGGCAAGCTGGACCGCAAGGCGCTGCCCGCACCGGAGTTCGTGGCCGCCGCGCCCACCCGCGCCCCGGAAACCGAACTGGAGCAACAGGTCGCGCTGATCTTCGGCAGTGTGCTGGGCGGCCTCATGCCGGGTGCGGACGACAACTTCTTCGAGATCGGCGGCAACTCGCTGCTGGCCACCCGCCTGACCTCGGCCCTGCACAGCGAGTTCGGGGTGGAGCTGCCGGTGCGCGACATCTTCGAGCTGCCGACGGTGGCCGGGGTGGCCGCACGGCTGGCGGAAGCGCCCCGGGCCGAGCGGGTAGCGCTGGCTGTGCATACGCCGCGCCCGGAGCGCGTGCCACTGTCGTTGCCGCAGCAGCGACTGTGGTTCCTCAACAGATATTCCCCCGAATCCAGCGCTTACAACATCGCATTCGTGCTGCGGATCGATGGCGATCCGGACATCGACGCGTTGCGGGCGGCGCTGGCCGACGTGGCGGAGCGCCACGAGGTGCTGCGCACCGTCTTCCCGGAGGACGCCCAGGGCGCCTACCAGGTCGTGCTGGACACCGCACGGTGCCTGCCGGTCCTGGACGTGGTCGAGACCGACGAGGTCGGCGCGCGCCACGCCCTGCGCTCGCTGGCGCGGCGCGGCTTCGACCTGACCCGCGAGATCCCGCTGCGAATGACCTTGCTGCGCACCGGAACCCGCCGGCACCTGCTCGGCATCGCGCTGCACCACATCGCCGCCGACGGCTGGTCGCTGGGCCCGCTGACCCGAGACCTGGCCATCGCCTACACCGCCCGCCACGGTGGTGCGGCCCCCACCTGGACGCCGCTGCCGGTGCAGTACGCCGACTTCAGCCTGTGGCAGCGCGCGATTCTCGGCACGGAGGACGACGCCGAGAGCGCCGCCGCCACCCAGCTGGCCTACTGGCGTGACGCGCTGGCCGAGCTGCCCGGGGAACTGCCGCTGCCCTACGACCGGCCCCGCCCGGCCGAACCCACCCACCGGGCCGGATCGGTGCGGTTCGAGGTGCCCGAAGCCGTGCAGCGCAGGCTCGCCGAGGTCGCCCGGGCACACGGCGTCAGCGTGTTCATGGTGATGCGCTCCACGCTCGCCGTGCTGCTGCGCGTGGTCACGGGCGGCCGTGACGTGATCGTCGGCACCCCGGTGGCCGGGCGCACCGACACCCGCCTCGACGATCTGGTCGGCATGTTCGTCAACACGCTGATCCTGCGCTCGGATGTGGACCCCGACCGCAGCTTCGCCGAACTGCTGCAGGCCGACCGCGACACCGAACTGGCCGCCATGGCGCACGCCGAGGTGCCCTACGAGCGGGTCGTGGAGGAACTGCAGTCCGCGGATGCCGGGCAGCGCCGCTACGGCGCGAGCCCGCTGCTGCAGGTCGCGCTGACCGTGCAGGACACCCCGGTGCCCGCGCTGCGGCTGCCCGGATTGTCGCTGCAGGCCGAGGAACTCGATATCGCGCTGGCCAAGTTCGATCTGGAGCTGCGGGTGCTGCCCGGCGCGGGCGAGGACCAGCGGGCCTTCGAATTCGTCTACGCCGCCGAGCTTTTTGACCAGTCGACGGTCGGCATCCTGGCCGAGCGCCTGGTCAAGGTGTTCGGCGCCGTCACCACCGACGCGCACGTGCGCATCCGTGACATCGACGCGCGCACCGAACTCGAGCACGACATGCTCACCCCGGCCTGGGGCCCCACACCGGAGCCCCAGTGCAGCCTGGCGGCCTATTTCGCGGCCACCGCGCACCTCCACGCCGACCGGGTGTTCCTGCGGCTCGACGACACCGAGCTCACCTACCTGGAATCCGACGTGTATTCGAACCGCTTGGCGCGGGCCCTGATCCACCGCGGCCTGGGCCCGGGTGACCGGGTCGCGCTGGGCCTGACCCGGTCGGTGGAGTCGGTGCTGACGGCGCTGGCCGTCACCAAGTGCGGCGCGGCGTTCGTGCCGGTGGACCCCAACTATCCGGCGGACCGGGTGCAGCACATGCTCGCCGACGCCGGCTGCCGGGTGGGTGTCAGCATGACCGAGCACGCCGACCGGCTCCACGCCGCCGGCAGCGCCGACAGCGTGGAGTGGCTGCTGCTCGACGACGCCGTACTGCTCGACGAGCTCGAGGTCCTCGACGACGGGCCCATCACCGATGCCGAGCGCACCGGCACCCTGTGGACCACGGATCTGGCGTACATCATCTACACCTCCGGCTCGACCGGAAAACCCAAGGGCGTGGCCGTCACCCACGGCGGCCTGTCCAATTTCGCCGACGAGGTCCGTGAGCGCGCGCGGGTCGACCGGGACTCGCGGACCATGCACTTCTCGTCCCCGAGCTTCGACGCCTCCGTCTACGACCTGCTGTTCGCGATCTGCGCGGGCGCGACCATGGTCATCGTCCCGCCCGACGTGTACGGCGGCGACGAACTGGCCGAGCTCATGGAACGCGAACAGGTCAGCCACACCTTCATGACCCCGGCCGCGCTGGCGACCATCGACCGGGACCGCTGGCCGCTACCGCACCTGCGCGCGATCATGGTCGGCGGCGAGGCCGTGGGACCGGAACTGGTGGCGCGCTGGGCCCCCGGCCGCCTGATGTTCAACGTGTACGGCCCGACGGAGACCACCATCGTGGTCACCATCTCCTCGCCGCTGCGGGTCGGCGAGCCCATCACCATCGGCAACCTGGTCCGTGGCGCCCGCGCCGTGGTCCTGGACGAGCGCCTGCGCCCGGTCCCGGTCGGCGTGCCCGGCGAGCTGTACATCGGCGGACAGGGTTGTGCGCGCGGCTATTTCGAGCGGTTCGAGCTCACCGCCTCCCGGTTCGTCGCGGATCCGTACGGCCCGGAGGGCTCGCGCCTCTACCGCACCGGCGATGTGGTGCGCTGGACCCGCGACGGTGACATCGTCTACCTGGGCCGCAGCGACCACCAGGTGAAGCTGCGCGGATTCCGTATCGAGCTGGGCGAGATCGACGGCGTGCTCACCGCCCACCGCGCGATCCGCTTCTCCCACACCGAGGTTCGCGAGATCGCGGGCGCGCGCCGCATCGTGTCGTTCGTGCTGCCCGTGGACCACGCCGCCGCACCCGATCTCGAGGAGCTGCGCGCGCACTGCGCCGAGCACCTGCCGGCGCACATGGTGCCCAGCGCCCTCGCCCTGCTCGACCACATTCCGCTCACCCCGGTCGGCAAGCTCGACCGCGAGGCGCTGCCGCAGCCCACGGCCGTCGTCGCCGGGGTCTCGCGGGAACCGGAGACCGACACCGAACGCCTGGTCGCCGAGGTGATGGGGGAGCTGGTCGGCGCCGAGGCCCTGGGCGCGGACGACAGCTTCTTCGAGGTCGGCGGAAACTCGCTGCTGGCCACCCAATTGGTGGCCCGGCTGGCCACCGTCACCGGGGTGCGGGTGGAGGTGCGGTCGGTCTTCGCCGCGCCCACCGTGGCCGGACTCGCCGCGGCCCTGGACGCCGGATCCTCCTCGGCGGATCTGCGGCCGGAACCGCGCCGGCGCACCCGGCCCGCGCGGATCCCGCTCTCCGCGGCCCAGCGGCGGCTGTGGTTCCTGGAGAAGTTCAACGCCGGCGAGCACGGAGAAGCGCTGGGCGCCTATAACGTCCCGGTCGCCCTGCGCCTGCACGGTGAGCTGGACATCCCGGCACTGCGCGCGGCCCTGCACGCCGTGCAGGACCGTCACGAGACCCTGCGCACCGTCTTCCCGGAGATCGACGGCGAACCCTGCCAGCGGATCCTGGAGCCGGGCGAGGGGGCGGTCGGGCTGCCGGTGCGGACGGTCGCCGCGGACGAGGTGCCCGGCGAGATCCGCCGCATCACCGCCGGCGGTTTCGACCTGGCCACCAGCGTGCCGGTGCGCGCGGCCCTGCTGCGCCTGACCGGCAGCAAGACCGAACACGTGCTGGTGCTGGTCGTGCACCACATCGCCATGGACGGCTGGTCGCTGCAGCCGCTGGCCGCCGATGTGGCCGCCGCCTACCGGGCGCACACCGGCAAGCAGACCCCGGAATGGCCCGAACTGCCCATCCAGTACGCCGATTACACGCTGTGGCAGCAGGATGTGCTGGGGC
The DNA here is from genome assembly GCF_042754245.1 of Nocardia sp. NPDC059228. NCBI lineage: Bacteria > Bacillati > Actinomycetota > Actinomycetes > Mycobacteriales > Nocardiaceae > Nocardia > Nocardia sp. NPDC059228. The sequence continues at coordinate 347,883 of NZ_JBHZAL010000004.1, forward strand.
GCGAGGACGATCCGGACTCGGTGATCAGCCGCCAGCTCGACTACTGGCGGCGCGCCCTCGACGGCATCCCGGAACGGCTCTCCGTGCCCGCCGACCGGCCGCGGCCGCCGGTGCCGACCTACCGGGGCGGCACGGTGGAGTGCAAGCTCGACGCCTTCACCCACCGCGAATTGCAGGCGCTGGCAGCCGAACACGGCGTCACCATGTTCATGGTGCTGCACGCGGCACTCGTCGCACTGCTGCATCGCCTGACGCACGACGACGACATCACGGTCGGCACACCTATTGCGGGCCGCGGACATCCGGCGCTGGACCGCCTGGTGGGCATGTTCGTCGGCACCCTGGTGCTGCGCACCCACATCGACGGCGGCGCCGCGTTCGGGGACCTGCTACGTGCGGTCCGCGACACCGATCTGGAGGCCTTCGCCCACGCCGATGTACCGTTCGAGCGCCTGGTCGAGGTGCTGAATCCGGTGCGCTCCCAGGCGCATCACCCGATGTTCCAGGTCATGCTGTCGGTGCAGAACCAGGCCGCGCGGGTGCTGGAGCTGCCGGCCATGCGCATCGAGGCCGACGACGCCGACCCGGGCATCGCCAAGTTCGACCTGCAGTTCACCCTCACCGAATCCTGGACGCCGCGCCGCGAACCCGACGGCATCACGGTATCGGTGAACTACGCCTCCGACCTGTTCGAGGCGGCGACCGCGCAGCGGCTGGCACAGCGGTTCGTGCGGCTGCTGGCCGCGGCCGCCGCGCATCCGGCCACCGCCGTGGGCGATCTGGACGTGCTGGACTCGGCCGAATGGTCGGCGCTGGCGCCGGTCCGCGGCACCGAGCCCGGTCTGCCCATCACCTTCCCGGAGGTGTTCGAGGCCGCGGCCAACCTCAACCGGTCGGCCATCGCGGTCCGCTCGGACGGCACCCAGATCTCCTACGACGCTCTGGACCGCTGGACCAACCGGCTGGCGCGGGTGCTCATCGGCTACGGAGTGGGCCCGGAAACCCTGGTCGCCATGGGGATTCCGCGTTCGGCCGAATCGGTGGCGGTGATGCTGGCCATCGCCAAGGCCGGTGGCGCGTTCGTGCCCGTCGACCCGAACTACCCGGAGCAGCGCATCAGCCACATGCTGCTGGATTCCGGTGCGGCCGTGGGCATCACGGTGTCCGGCTATCGGGAGCGCATGCCCGACGCGGCCAACTGGACGATGCTGGACGCGCCGTCGTTCCGGCGCCGGGTGCTCGCCACCTCCGACGCGCCGATCCGCGACGCCGAACGCATCGTGCCGCTGCGCATGCACAACCCGGCCTACGTCATCTACACCTCCGGCTCCACGGGCATCCCCAAGGGCGTGGTCGTCACCCACGGCGGCCTGTCCAACTTCGCCGCCGAAACCGCGCAGCGCTTCGACGTCGGTCCCGATTGCCGGGTCCTGCACTTCGCCACACCGAGTTTCGACGCCGCCATGCTGGACCTGCTGCTCGCGCTCGGCGGGGCCGCCACCCTGGTGATCAGCCCGCAGGGCGTGGTCGGCGGGCAGGAACTGGGGCAGGTGTTCATCGAGGAGGGCATCACCCACGCCTTCATCACCACCTCGGCGCTGGGCACCGTCGATCCGGCCGGCGTGACCGCGCTGCGGCACGTGCTGGTCGGCGGTGAGGCGCTGCCCCCGGACCTGGTCAGCCGGTGGGCCCCGGGCCGCAGGCTCTACAACGTGTACGGGCCGACGGAGACCACCATCGTCACGGTGATCTCGCACCCCATGACGCCCGGCGGGCAGATCACCATCGGCGGACCCATCCGCGGGGTCGGCGCAAGCGTGCTCGACGCGCGCCTGCACCCGGCCCCGGCCGGGGTCACCGGTGAACTGCACCTGGCCGGCGCGGCGCTGGCGCGCGGGTACCTGCGCCGCCCGGGCCTGACCGCACAGCGGTTCGTGGCCAACCCGTTCGGCAAGCCCGGTGAGCGCATGTACCGCACCGGCGACCTGGTCCGCTGGCTCGAAAGCGAGGGCGGCGCACGGGATCTGGAATACGTCGGCCGCACCGACCACCAGGTCAAGATCCGCGGCTTCCGCATCGAACTCGGCGAGATCGACACGGCGCTGGCCAAGCACCCGGAGGTGGAGTTCGCCACCACCATCGGGCACCGCACCCCGGCCGGCTCCACCGCGCTGGTGTCGTATGTGAAGCCGCGCACCGGAACCGCGCCCACCACCGCCGAGCTGACCGCGCACGTGGCCGAGCTGGTGCCCAACTACATGGTCCCGCAGTCGATCATGCTGCTGGACCGGGTGCCGCTGTCCCCGGTCGGCAAGCTCGACCGGAAGGCGTTGCCGGAACCGGTGTTCGCGGCCCGCGAGGGCTACCGGGCCCCCGCCACCGCGCTGGAGGAGGCGCTGTGCGCCGCCTTCGCCGACGTGCTGGGCGTCGAACAGGTCGGCGCCGACGACGGGTTCTTCGAGCTCGGCGGCAACTCGCTGCTGGCCACCAAGGTGGTGGCCCAGCTGCGGGCTGGCGGCATCGACCTGCCGGTGCAGGCCATGTTCGGCGAGTCCACCCCGGCCGCCATCGCCGGGCGGCTCGCCGCCGCCGAGGGCGACGCGGGCGCCGCGCTGACCGCGGCCCTGGGTGCGGTGCTGCCGCTGCGTGCGGTCGCCGATTCCGGTGTGCCGCCGCTGTTCTGCGTGCATCCGGCCATCGGCCTGTCCTGGTGCTTCGCCGGGCTGCTGTCGCATCTGCCGCCGGAGCGGCCCGTGTACGGCCTGCAGGCCCCGCACGTGGCCGGGGAGGCTGGTCACCGCACCATCGCCGAGGCCGCGAAACACTATGTGGCGCACATGAAGTCGGTACAGCCCACCGGCCCCTACCAGGTGCTGGGCTGGTCGCTGGGCGGGCTCATCGCCCACGAGATCGCCGTGCAGTTGCAGGAGGCCGGTGACGAGGTCGCGTTGCTGGCGATGATGGACAGCTACCAGCTGTCGGACCGGTGGCTCGAGGACGCGGTGCCGTCGGTGGCGGCCGTGGTCGCCGAATTCGGTTCCGACCTGCTCGGCGGTGACGCCGACATCGATTCGCGCCTGACGCTCACCGAGGCGGCCGAACTGCTCCGCGGGCGATCCGGGCCGTTCGCGGCACTCACCGTCGAGCACTTGGAACGGCTCTATACCGGATACGAGAACGGCGCGGCGCAGGCGCACGGGTTCCGGCCCCGCGTCTTCGACGGTGATCTGCTGTTCTTCACCGCCGCCGACGACGAGATCAACCGGGCCGACCCGGACCGCTGTGCCGCGGCCTGGCAGCCCTACGTCACCGGTGCGGTGCACGACCAGCTGGTGCGCTGCACGCACGCCGGCATGACAACGCCCGAATCCCTCGCCGTCATCGGGCCGGTGTTGCGGGATCAGCTGGCAGCCATCCGAGCCCGGCGGGAGGGTATGCGATGAGTCTGGCCGTGGAAGTCCAAGGGCTGGTGAAGTATTACGGCAAGGTGCGGGTGCTGGACGGTATCGATCTCGAGATCCCGTCCGGCACGGTGATGGGCCTGCTCGGGCCCAACGGCGCGGGCAAGACCACCACGGTCCGCATCGTCACCACCCTGCTTCGCCCGAGCGCGGGCTCGGTGCACGTCGCGGGAGTGGACGTGCTGAAGCATCCGGCCCGCGTTCGCACCCGGATCGGCCTGTCGGGCCAGTACGCGGCCATCGACGCCAACCTGTCCGGATTCGAGAACCTGCGCATGGTGGCCCGGCTGTACGGCATGAACCACAAGCGGGCCGCCGAACGCGCCACCGAACTGCTCACCGCCCTCGGCCTCGACCACGCGGCCGGGCGGCGGGCGGGCACCTACTCCGGCGGTATGGCCCGCCGGCTGGACCTGGCGGGGGCGCTGGTGTGCCGGCCCCCGGTGGTCGTGCTGGACGAGCCGACCACCGGCCTGGATCCGCGCGGTCGCCTCGACATGTGGCGTGTCATCGGCGAACTCGTCGACGACGGCACCACTGTGCTGCTCACCACCCAGTACCTGGAGGAGGCCGACCTCCTCGCCGACCGCATCACCGTCATCGACCGCGGGCGGGTGATCGCCCGCGGGTCGGCCGACGAACTGAAGACCTCCATCGGCGGCGACAAGCTCACGGTCACCCTCGCGCCCGGCCAGGATCCCGCGCCCGCACAGCAGGTGCTGGGTGAGGTGGGCGTCGGCGAAGCCGAATTCGACGAGGGCTCCGACACGGTCACCGTGGTCGTCGGCGACGGCAGCCGCACCATGGTGGAGGCGCTGCGCCGCCTCGACGACGCCGGGGTGCACGTGGTCGACGCGGTCGTGGACCGGCCCACCCTCGACGACGTATTCCTTTCCCTCACCGGCAAATCCGGCGAACGCAAGCCGGACGTCCCCGCCCCCGAGTCCGTCCAAGAGGAGATCCTGTCGTGACGACCCTCCCCGCCGAACCGGAAGCTCCCGCGCCGCCCGAGGAGGAACAGGGCCGCCCCCGTATCGAGGGACCCCTCATGCTGCTACCCCGGGTGGTGCGTGACTCAGCGATCGTGGCCTACCGCAACCTGCTGACCATCCTGCGGGTGCCCACCCTGCTGGTGACGGCCACCATCCAGCCGCTGATGTTCGTGTTCCTGTTCGCCTACATCTTCGGCGCGTCCCTGGGCGGCAGCCAGTACCGGGAGTTCCTGCTCGCCGGAATCTTCACGCAGACAGTCGCTTTCAATGCCGCGTTCACCACCGTCGGCCTGGCCAACGACCTGCACAAGGGCATCATCGACCGGATGCGGACGCTGCCCATGTCGCGGCTGGCGGTGCTGATGGGCCGCACCCTCTCGGACCTGGTGGTCAACATTCTGGCGTTGGCGGTGATGGTGGTCTGCGGGTACGTGGTCGGCTGGCGGATCAACGGGTCGATCATCGACGCGGTGCTGGCGTTCGGGGTGATCCTGCTGTTCGCGTTCGCCATGTCGTGGGTCGGGGCGATCACCGGGCTCATGTCGCCCAGCGTCGAGGTGGCCCAGAGTGCCGGTCTCATCTGGCTTTTCCCGCTGACCTTCATCTCCTCGGCCTTCATCTCCGGGGAGACGCTGCCCGGCCCGCTGCGTACCGTCGCCGCCTGGAATCCGATCACCGCGGTGTCGGCGGCCGGGCGCAAACTCTTCGACAACGGGTCCCCGCCGTCGTTCGAACCGGCCACCGGCTGGCCTGCCGACCACTGCGTCGAATACTCCGTCTACTGTTCGCTGGCCATTCTGGCGATCTCGGTGCCGATCGCCCTGCTGCAGTACCGGAAGGTGGCCAGTCACTGAGCCGGTGGCACGGGAAGGGCCCCGCACCGGTGTGGTGCGGGGCCCCTTTTTTTTTCCCGTTTTGTCGCGGTGCTCAGCCGCGGCGGCGGGTCTTGAGCAGCTCCATGCGCTCCTGCAGGAGCTCTTCGAGCTCCTCCTTGCTGCGACGCTCCAGCAGCATGTCCCAGTGGGTGCGGGGCGGCTTGACCTTCTTGGGCTCCTGAGTGGTGCCCTCGAGCAGGATGCCCTCCTGGCCGTTGCGGCACAGCCAGGTCGGCGGGATTTCGGCGTCGTCGGCGAAGGGAACGTCGAATTCCTCGCCGTTGTCGGTGCGGTACCGCGCCATCCGACGCGGCGCCAGGTCGTGGTCGCGGTCGGTCTCGTAGCTCACCGCTCCGAGCCGAGACCCCCGGAGTACGCGATCTGCCATGAGTGCGGTCCCTTCTCGCCTGTCGGCAATGTTCTACATCAGTGTTTCTGCAGCTGCGCTACCTACTGTCAACGCAGCCGCGCACGTGTCGGTTCCCGTGGGAGAACCCTGCCATCCTACTCGTCCGGCGCGCCCACTCCGCCGCGGCGTGCCCTTGCGCCCGGTCGCGGCCGCAAACCGCTAATGTGACGGACCATGTCTCGACGCGTGCTGTCCTGCTGCCAATGGTGCGGGCGGGAGATCGCCGAATCGGAGATCGGACGCCGCCGGCGGTACTGCCGGCAATCGTGTCGCCAGCGGGCGTACGAACATCGAAACAGCGTGAAGGGCACCGGCATTCCCGAGGATTCGGTGGTGCTCAGTGCCCAGGAGGTCTCGGACCTGTCCGATCGCTGGTTCGCCGCCCGCTGCGCCGCCGAGGATGTGGCCACGGCGGTCGCGGAGGGCGCCGAGATGATCGAACTCGCCGATCTCACCGCGACATTGGTGGCGTTGACGCGCGAGGCGGAACGGCTGCGCTGACCGCGGCGTGGCGGCCGGCGGGCAGGGCGCGCACGCTCAGTGCGTAGACGAGGCCGATGCCGAGCGCGGTGACGGCGGCGACAAGGCCGAGGGCGGTGAGGGTTTCAGCGTCGGGCCGGGTCACCGGCTGCCCGCGCAGCGCCTGCCACATCAGCAGCGCCACCAGAGCGGTGTAGCCGAGCGCCAGCACCCCGATCAGCCGGGTGCGGGTGCGCTCGGTGCGCAGCCATGTCACGGCCGGGGCGAGGCGGGCCAGCACGATGGCCGCCACGATGAGCAGTTGGATGCCGTGCAGGCCCGCGAAATGCGCGATCCGCATGTCGCCGCCCGCAGTGCTCCAATGGGTGATCGGCATGCCCTCGACACCGTCGCGGACGGCGGGCTGCCCGCTGACGAAGGTGTGTCCCGCGCCCAGCCGGACCGGGTGCCCGTAGGCGTCGGTGGTCTGCTGCTGGCCGCTGAAGCCCATGGTGTAGCCCAGCGCCATGCCGAACACCGCGATGCCCAGGCCCGCGCGGATGGCCAGCGAGGTGGGCCGGTCGGTGACGCGCTGCCACGAAAGGGTCACCGCGATCACCAGATTCGCGAGGAACAGTCCGGGCACGCCGGTCATGAACACCCACTGGCCGATGGTGTTGACCGCGTCGTGCTGGGTGTTGAAGTGGCTGAAGGTGCCGCGCGCGGCCTGCACCACCACGAAGCCGACGTCCACGATGGCGGTGGCGGCGAACAGGGCGCCCATCCACCAGGTCAGCCGCTGCCCGCGGTGCGGGAACGACACCAGCCAGGCCAGGGTGCCGCAGTAGAGGACCATGGCGATGGCGAACTTGAGCGGCTTGAGCCACACCGATTCGCCCAGCAGCATGCGGTCGTCGAAGGCCATGGCGCCCAGGGAGAACACGGCCAGGGCCGCCATGGCCGCGGTGGTGACGAGCAGGGGGCGGTGCAGCCGGCGAGCGGGGACGGTGGGGGTGAGCGGCGCGAGCGGCGGACGATCGAGCGTGGTCATGACGGTGACGCTAGGTCCGTGCGGCCGCCCGCCACGTCCCCCGGCGGTGGGGTGGGCACGTAGTACCCGGGTATGAGAACAGCCCCGGCGGTATGAGCCGGGGCTGTTCTGCGTGGGTCGCGAACGCCGTTGTCGCGCAACCGATCCGTGCCCCCTGCAGCGGGCGCCCGGATGAGCGGTGGGGTCAGTCGGTGGACATGGCGACGTCCATGCCGCGCCCGGCCAGGTAGGGCAGCGGGTCGACGGGCGCGCCGCCGCCGGTGTGCACCTCGTAGTGCAGGTGCGGTCCGGTGGAGTAGCCGCGGCTGCCGACCGTGGCGAGTATGTCGCCGGCGCGCAACTGCTGGCCCACCTGGACCAGGATGTCCTGCATGTGGCCGTAGACGCCGATGGTGCCGTCGTCCTGCAGCACCCGCACCCACAGACCGAATCCGGAGGCGGGGCCCGCCTCGATGACGGTGCCGTCGGTGATGGCGTGGATCGGAGCACCGAAGCCCTCGCCGAAGTCGATGCCGGCGTGCATGGCGCCCCAGCGGATGCCGAAGCCGGAGGTGAGCGGACCGGCGACCGGGCGCACGGTCTTGGGGCGGGCCTGCTCGGCGTGCAGGCCGTCGAGGAAGTCGAGCACCGGCTGCGGGACCACCTGCGGCATCTGCGCCTCGCGCGGGGTGAAAGCGGTGAACGCGCCGTCGATCTGGGCGGCGTTTGCCACGGAGTCGCCCGCGAGCTCGTGGGTGGCGTGCGGATCGGTGGCGGCCAGCGCGGTTAGGGTGGCGCCGACGACGGCGGTGACGGCCGCGGCACGGGTCGCGACCGAGCGGTACCGGCCGGTTCCACGCAGGCGAGATAACGGAACGGTTACGGGCATTGCTCGACCGTACGAGAACCCGGGTGTCGTTCAGAAGCCGAGTTGCGACCGTCACAGTGCCCTGAAAGTCCAGTTCGTGTATTACGAGACGATAACGACGCGAGGCAATTCGTGGATGACGTCGGCCTCCGGGGTTTGCCGGCGAATTGACCCCGGGAGGGCGGTGCGGGCACTCTGCTTAAGTGGTCACTAATGGAGTGCGGGTGTTGAGCGCGCTCGCCGACGGTACTCGCCGAGCGGTGTTCGAAGCCCTTCCGCAGGGCCCGAAATCGGTGGGTGAACTCGCCGAGGCACTGGGCGTCACCAGTTCGGCAATCTCCCAGCATCTGAAGGTGCTGCGTGAGGCACGCCTGGTGATGATGCGGCCGCAGGGCAACCGCCGTCTCTACTCCCTGGACCCGCGCGGGCTGGCCGATGCGCGTGACTATCTCGAACAGTTCTGGCCCAGCGCCCTGGCCGCCTACTCCGCGGCCTTGTCCAGCGCGCAGACCGAACCCTCCTCCGAGTAGCGCGAACCTGCGGGCGGGCCGAACGGGGCGGGAACGGGCCGGGGTCGTAGGAGCAGACGCGAGGCTGCGGGAGCGGACCGGAGTCAGGAGACGGGCAGCAGTCAGCAGGGCGGCGTACGGCTGGATCGCCGAGACCCGGGCGGCCGGGCGGTTACGGTGGCGGGGTGGGTACGTCCGTCGTTGTCGAGAGTCCGCGCCGGACAGTGCTACCCGGCTGGTCGGTGCCGCTGATCTTCGTCGCGGGCGGCGTCTCGCAGTATCTCGGTGCGGCGATCGGCGTCCATCTGTTCGGCACGGTCGAACCCGCGACGGTGGCCTGGCTGCGTGCGGCCGCCGCGGGTGTCGCCCTGCTGGCGTGGCGGCGGCCCTGGCGCCGGCGCTGGACCCGCCGCTCGATCGGGGTGGCTGCCGGGTTCGGCGTGGTGACCCTGGGCATGAATATCGCCTTCTACGAGGCGATCGCGCGGATCCCGCTCGGCACGGCGGTCGCCATCGAATTCCTGGGACCGGTCGCGGTGGCCGCTCTCGGGTCACGCCGGCCCCGTGATCTCCTCGCCGTCGCCCTGGTGGTCGCCGGTGTCTTCCTGCTGGCGGGCGTCTCCTCGGATGCCCGGCCGGCCGGTGTCGGGTTCGCCTTGCTCGCGGCCGCGCTGTGGGCGGGCTACATCCTGCTGGGTAAGCGGGTCGCCGACGCGGGTTCGGGCCTGGACGCCCTGGCCGTCGGTATGGCCGCGGCCGCACTCCTGCTGGCCCCGATGCTGGTGACGCGCCAATGTGTGCTCGCCCCAGCCGCTTTCGCGGACGCGGGTACCTGGCTGCTGGGCGTCGGTGTCGGCGTGCTGTCCAGTGCCGTTCCCTACGCCCTCGACCAGTTGGTCCTGCGCACGGTCGGCCGCGCCCGTTTCGCCTTGCTGCTGGCGCTGCTCCCGGCCACCGCGGCCGTCATCGGCGCGCTCGCGCTGGCCCAACGGCCCGCTGCCCCCGAACTCGCGGGCATAGCGCTGGTGATGGCGGCTCTGACTCTCAGTGCGACACAACGCGATAGCCGTCCGCGGTTGCGCGGGAACGTGCGGCCGTCCCAATCGCGGGAATGAACGCGGGCGCGCGATCTCAGCGGATTCGCCCGGCGAAGCCCCGCAGAGTTCCGAAGATGGGATTCACCCCACCCGCCGGAAGGTCTGCTGGGCGCGGCGGTCCAATCCGGTGCCGGGCCAGGGGCGTTTGCGCAGTTGCTTGTCGACGGCGTTGACGACCTCGGGCACGCCGATCTTCAGCAGCCCCGGGTCGATGTCGTCGGCGTCCGGGTCGCCGGTCTGCCCGGCCCAGAGCACGGCGTGGCGGCCGAGCAGGTGCGGGGGCGGGCCGCTGCGGCTGGGCGGGTTGGGGCCGAAGAGCAGCACGGTGCGGGTGCCGAAGGCGGTGGCCAGGTGGGCGACGCCGGTGTCGCCGCACACCACGAGGGCGGCCTCGGCGACGGTGGCGGCCAGTTCGATGAGGTTCTGCTGGCCGGCGAGGACTCGTGCCGAGGAGAGTCCCGCGCGGGTGGCGACGCCGAGCGCGGTCTCGCGTTCGGATTCGTCACCGGTCACTACGACATCGCGATCCTGGACCAGCAGATGCCGGACCACGGCGGCGAACCGGTCGGCCGGCCAGCGCCGGGCGGTCGCGCCCGCGCCGACGTGCACGACCACGGCGTCGCGGTGGCTGGTGCTGGCCACCGGCGGCACCAGGCCGAGGTTGCGGCGATCGGCGGCGATGCCGTCGGATTCGAGCAGATGGCACCAGCGGTCCACGTCGTGCATCTCGGGCTGCCATTCCGGGCCTGGCAGATCGGGGAACGCCGGATTGCGGTAGGTGAGAATGCGTTCGGGCTTGGTGCGGGTGAGTTCCGCGATGCCTTCCGTGCCGTCGAGATTGACGGCCAGGGCCGGTGATTCGCCGTCCCAGCGCAGTCCGACGGTGTCGTGGATGGGGACCATTTCGTCGACGGAGGCGATGAGGTCGACGATGGGTTTCAGGCGATGGGGTGCTGCCAGTGCGATGTGGTCGCCGGGCCGGGCCCGGCGCAGGGCGCGCAACGCGGGTACGGCGGTGAGGAGATCACCCAATCCGCGTGCTCGCAGCACTAGTACAACCGCCACCTGAATTCTCCTAGCCGCTCACGTCGCCCACGACGCTGCGGTCCGCCACCGGACGTGCGGGGACCATTGCGTGAGGACTACCCGGCCCGCGCGGGGGTGAAACCCTGGGGACCGGTCCGCGCCCTGGCGGAAACCGCTGTTACTACCGGCTGTCGTTGTCGCGGGTGGATGGATTACCGTGTGCAGTCATGACGGTCGTCTACAACCTCATGGTCACGGCTCACCTGCTCGGTATGGCGGCGGTGGTCGGCGGGTATGTCGCCTCCCAGCCGCGGGTGTCGGAGCTGATGGTGTGGGGTGCGCGTGTGCAGATCCTCACCGGGGTGATCCTGCTCGGCATGGCCGAGTCGATCCATTCGCTGGGCAAGGACCCCGATATGGCGAAGATGATCACCAAACTGGTGGTGGCGGTGCTGGTTGCGGCCTTCGCCGAAATGGGGCGTGCGGACGCCAAGCGCGGCAAGGAGGTGGCGTGGATGACCCACGCGGCCGGCGGGCTGGCGATCCTGAACGTCTTCATCGCGGCGCTGTGGAAGTGAGTGGACGCGAAACCGTGAGCGCGACAACCGCATAGCGTTGTCCTGCGTGAAAGGCGATGCCGCACAGGGTGCATGACTGCACCGCGTGCGGCATCGGGCGTTTCCGGGCCGGGCTCAGGGGTGCCGGACGAGCTCGGGCGGGAGTTCGCGGGCGGTGTGGCGGGCCAGGTTCTCGGCGATCTCGGCGGCGACCACCGCGTGCCCGGCCATGGTCAGGTGGATGAGATCGGCGGAGAGCCAGTCCGGGCGCAGTCGCGCGGGGTGGTCCCAGAATTCGGTGAGGATGGCGTCGTGGCGCTCGGCGACGCGGCGCACGGCGTCGGCGAATCCGGCGAACAGCGGGCGCAGGGGAGCCATGCGCCCGGTGAAGGAGTCGGCCAGGGTGAACAGGGACAGCCGCGCGCCGGTGGCGGCCACCCGGGTGCACAGCCCGTCGAGGGCGGCCTCCACATCGGGCAGCCGGGCATTGCGCAGGAACAGGTCGTTGCCGCCGCAGGTGACGTGCACCAGGTCCGGGCGGAATGCCTCGAGCGCCGGCAGTTGCGCGGTGGTGACGTCGGCGATGACCGCGCCCAGGACGCCGGTGTTGAGGTAGTCGGTGCTCGGGTGGGTGGCGAGCAGCCAGCGCGCCACGCGGTCGGCCCAGGGGACCGTGGCGTAGCCGGGCCAGGGGTCGCCGGTGCCGGCGGCGGTGGAGTCGCCGATGACGGCGAACCGCCGGAACGGCACGTCGCGCAGGAGGGCGGCGGCTGCCGGATCGGACAGGGTGAACGGATCGGTGGCTTCGGTGCGGGCGGTCATGGCTGGGGCTCCTCGGCTCGGATCGGCAGGGCGGCGAGAACGGCTGCGGCGACGGCGATTCCGGCGCACACGGCGAACAGGGTGTGGAAGGCGGTGAGCGGCTGGGCCGGGTGGGCGGCGAAGACCGCGGCGAGCACGGCCACCCCGAGCGCGCCGCCGGATTGGCGGGCGGTGAGGTTCATGCCGACCCCGGCCGCGAACCGGTGCGGCGGCAGCGATCGCGCGGCGGCGGTGCCGAGCACGGTGATGAGCAGGCCGATGCCGCCGCCGCCGAGCAGTCCGGCCGGCACCCACGCCGTCCACAGCGCCGGGGTGGCGTTCCAGCTGCCGGTGCTCATGGAGAGGGTGGACGCGGCGAACATGACGGCGCCGAGCACGCCCAGCCACCGCTGCCACGGTACCGGCGCGCGCCCGGCCAGGACCGCGGTGACCATGGAGGCGATCGCGCCGACGGTCATGGCGGCCGCCGACTGCAGCACCGAGTAGTGCCACATGGTGTCCAGCCACAGCGGCCCGGCCAGCAGCCAGGCGAACATGGTCGCGCCGAAGACGAAGGCGACGGCATTGACCAGCGCGTAGTGGTGGCTGCGCCACAGCCCGACCGCGATGGCGGGACGCGGATGCGTCCGCGACCGCCACAGTGCGAGGCCCAGCAGTACGAGCCCGCCGAGACCGGTGACGAGGGTTTGCTGAGCGCCCCAACCCCATTGCTGTCCCTGGGTGACCGCGGCGACGACCGCGCCGATGCCGAGTCCGGTGGCGACGGTGCCGATCGGATCGGGCAGCCCCTGCGCGTGCCGCTGATCGCCGCGCGCGAGCCGCAGCCCGGTGGCGATGAGCAGTGCCGCGATCGGCACGTTGATGACGAAGACCGAACGCCAGCCGAACCAGTCGACGAGCGCGCCGCCCACGGCCGGGCCGACGGTGGCGGCGAATCCACCGGCCGCGGTCCAGGCGGCCATGGCGACGCCGATGCGGGCGGGCGGGGTGACGCTCAGGACCAGGCCGAGTCCGGCCGGGATGAGGAAGGCCGCTGTCGCGCCCTGCAGGAAGCGGCCGGCGATGAGCCAGTCCGCCCCCGGCGCGAGTGCGCACAGCAGTGAGGTGAGCGCGAATCCGGCCAGGGCGGTGAGGAATACGCGACCGCGGCCGAGGGCGTCGGCCAACTGTCCGGCGGGGGTGAGCAGGGCGGCGAAGGCGACGGCGTAACCGCTCACCACCCAGGTCAGGGTGGTGGCGGCGGTGCCGGGGTAGTCGCGGGTGATGGCGGGGAAGGCGATGTTGACCACGGACAGGTCCAGGAAGGACACGAACGCCGCGCCGGAGGCGACGAGCAGGGCGAGGCGGGCCGGGCGGTCGGAGGACGTGGTGGCCGAGGGGGATCGGCCGGCGCGAGCTTCGATGCTCGGCGGGGAGGTATCGGGTGCTGCGGGCTGATGCCGGCTGATGTCGGTCATGACGGGCTCTCCACGGAAGGGGGGTCGGAGCGGGATCAAAACAGTACGCACGATCGTTCGTATTTTTGAAAAGTACGACCGATCGTGCGTAAAAGCAACCGTTGGTGCGAAGATGAAGAGGTGGATGAACCGGTGCAGCCTTCCGAGCAGGAGATTTCCGATCAGCGGCGGCTCAAGGGGGCGCGCGCCCGCGCGGCCATCGCCCGTCACGCCGCCGATGTGGCCTCGGTCGAGGGATTGACCGGGCTGAGTCTGGGCCGGCTCGCCGGGGATCTGGGGGTCAGCAAGTCGGGGGTGGCGACATTGTTCGGCACCAAGGAGAACCTGCAGCTGGCCGCAGTGCAGTCGGCGCGCGAGGTGTTCATCGAGCACGTGGTCCGCCCCGCCCTGAGCGCGGACCGTGGCATGCCGCGACTGCGGGCGATCATCGACCACTGGTTCGACTACGTGGGTGAGCCGCTGCTACCCGGCGGCTGCTTCCGGGGCGCGAGCGTGCCCGAGTTCGACAGCCGCCCGGGCCCGGTGCGTGACGCCCTGGCGGCCGACCGCGACGACTGGTTCGCGGTGCTGGAGAAGGAGATCGGCCGCGCTCAGGAGCAGGGCTACCTGGCCGGGCTGGACCCGCATGCTGTCGCGTTCCAGTTGGATGCGGTGGTGGCGGCGGCGAATACGGCCGCGCGGATGGGTGACGAGACGGCGCTGCCCACCGCGCGCGCGATCATCGACGGCCTGCTCGGGGCCGGCCGCTGACCATCGCCGTGACCGGCGGGAATGCGTAATCCGTTCGCGCCCGGCAATTCTGCATCGACTGCACGTCGGCGCGATCCGGTGGCGATGCGTGGCATGCGTGAATGCGGTTCGGGCGCAGCCGGTTTCACGTGGAGCAATGTCACCGTGTGTCTCCCACCCGCGTGTCTCACGCCGGGCGCGGTGCGTACATGATGAGCCCCACTCCGGCCAGGCACACCAGCGCGCCGATCACGTCCCAGCGGTCGGGCCGGAAGCCGTCCAGCGCCATGCCCCACAGCAGCGACCCCGCCACGAAGACGCCACCGTAGGCGGCGAGGATGCGCCCGAAGTGGGCGTCGGGCTGCAGGGTGGCGACGAACCCGTAGCAGCCGAGCGCCACCACCCCCGCCCCCATCCACAGCCAGCCGCGGTGCTCGCGCACGCCCTGCCAGATCAGCCACGCGCCACCGATTTCGGCGACGGCGGCCAGCCCGAAGAGCACGATCGATCGCAAGACGGTCATGGCAGCCCACCCTAGAGTCCGCGACCGGTGTCCGGTCGGACCGCCCCGTGTGCGGTCTGACCGGTCCGGATCATCGTTGGGCGTCGGCGCGGTCGAACAGCTGCTGTCCGAGGTAGCCGCCCGGGCCGGGCACGCCGGGCGGGACGGCGAAGACCGCCGAGCCGACCGGTGTGGTCCATTGGTTGAGGGCGTCGAAGTCGGCCAGTCGCTGCTGTACCGGCAGGTACTGGGCGTCGATGTCGCGCTGGAAGGACGCGAACAGCAGGCCCGAGTTGGAGACGTGCCCGGGGGCGGGCGCGTCGTCGTAGTTGTAGCCGCGGCGCAAAAACCGCTCCCCGTCGTGGGCGTGGTGGGCGCGGGCGATGTGGGAGGACGGCGGGATCTTCGGGATGCCGTACTGGTCCACGGCCGCGAAGTCGGGTTCGTCGAATTCCCGGGTACCCGACAGCGGCGCCCCGTGCTCGACGGTGCGGCCGACGGTGATGGCGCGCCCGTCGGCGTCGAGTTCGTCCCAGGTCTCGAGGTTCATGGCGATGCGCCGCAACACCATCGAGGTACCCCCGGCCAGCCACGGCCGCACCGATCCGTCGTCCCACACGAGGCGATCGAAATCGGTTGTGCCGGGCGCGATGTTGACCGTGCCGTCCACCGAGCCCATGAGATTGCGCATGGTCCGGCCGCGGGCGCCATTGCGGAACCCGCGCTGCACCCATTTCACCGTGACCAGCGATTTCACATGCTTGGACAGCACCCGTACCGCGTGCGAGACCGTGGTGGCCTCGTCGGCGCAGATCTGCAGCAGCAGATCACCGCCGCACCAGGCGGCATCGAGCTTGTCGATGGTGAACGGCGGCAACGGTTTCAGCCAGTGCGGCCGCTGGTCCTCGAGTCCGGCGACGGTGAACAACCGCGGCCCGAATCCGGCGGTGACGGTGAGCCGGGCGGGCCGGGCGGCCAGTTCCGGTTCGGTGTCGGCGAGTGCCGGTCTGCCCTGGGTCAGGCGCGAGGCGTCGTCGGTCCAGATCTTCAACAGCCCGACGATGTCCTCGCGCTGTGCGCCCGCCACCAGGTCGAAGGCGACGAAGGCCGCGTGCAGCGGCGGATCCGTCGCGATGCCCGCCTGATGCGGGCCGTGGAACGCGACCGTGTCCAGTCCGGGATCGCGATCGTGGTCGCGGTGGGTGAGTGTGGCCGCGCCCCAGCCGACGCCGGCGGAGCCGGCGATTGTCACCGCGGCGGCCCCCGCGGCGGCGCCGCCGCCGAGGAGTCGCCGCCGGGACAGGCGGGGGTGCGGTTGTGGCCGGTCAGCCACCGTGGGCGGCGTTGTCGCCGGAGGGCTGGTAGTTCTCCTTGCCACCCGCGAAGTCCCGCACCTGCGCGGTGACGGTGGTGCTGGACCCGTCGGAGAAGGTGAGCGTGATCGGAGTGTCCGCGCCGGTGCGCAGCGGGGCCTTCAACCCCACGAACATGAGGTGGTCGCCGCCGGGCTTCAGGGTCGCGCTGCCGTGGGCGGGGATGACGATGCCACCGGCCTTGGGCCGCATGACCTTCTCTCCGGCCGCGTCGGGGGCGATCTCGTGGATCTCCACGGTGGCCGAGGCCGGGCTGGTGGCCGCGACCAGGTTGATCGGCTGGTCGGAGGTGTTGGAGAGAGTGCCGAAGGCGGCGGACATGCCGCTGTCGGCGGCCTTGATCCACTGATCGGTCATGGTGATCCGGTCGGCGGCCTTGCCGGTGGCGTCCGAGGCGGTCTGCGAGGAGGAGCAGGCGACGGGCAGCAGTGCCAGGGTCGCGACGGCGGCGGCCGCGCCGACGCGGCGCGCGAATCCGCCGGTGCGCAGGCGGAAGCTGTGGCAGGAGGGCATCTGGGACATGGGAAATGGACTCCGTGTGTCAGGGGGAGGGGAAGTCACCCCGGACCGGTTCACGGCGACACCCGTTCGGCGCAGGCCTGATTCGGCCACTGCGCGGGGAGGAGTCGTCGCGGATCTATGCCGGAGCGAGGTGTGATAACGGTGCGCCGGCCCGGGGTGGGCCACGACGCCCGATTCCCGGACTGACGAGCAGGCGACGCGCCTCGGCGCGATCGTCGGCGCGGCGCGGGCGCAGGCGCGGCGCGGGCGGCCGCAGGATCGAACCCAGCGCGAGGATGAACCGCCGCACGCTGGTGATGGCCCGGCGTATGCCGGCCTCGGCGGCGCGAATCGCGAGCGCGCCCACCGGAATTGCGACCAGGTGGGCCAGCAGCATCGACGGCGAGGAGCTGTGCTGGTGGTGGCCCGGCGACATCGACAGTGCCGCATGGCCGATGGACTGACCCACCGCCAGCATGGCCATGGTTCCGGCGATCCCGTAGCGGGGGCGCAGGGTCGCCACCACGACCCCGATCAGCGTGCACGCGGCGAACAGCAGGGCGAGCGCGGAACCGTCGAGCAGGGTCGCGCCGCCGCCGAGTCCGTGCGCGAGAATCGCTACCGCGCCGGAGGATGCGCCGACGGCAGCGCCGCGCAGGCGCGCGGTGTGATCCGTCGGTGAGCGCACCCGGCCATGCTACGACGTCGTGTCGCAGACGATGCTTCCAGGTGGTATGACCGGCGTCTCCACAGGATCTTCACAATCGATGCGAACCATCTCCACGGCGGTTGCCTAATGTCACCTGCATGGAAACCAGTGCGCGCCGGATCCTCGTCGTCGAGGACGAGCCGACCATCGCGGAATCCCTCGCCGCCCGCCTGCGCGCCGAGGGGTACGCGGTCGACATCGCGCACGACGGGCCCGCGGCCGTGGCCGCCGACGCGGCCGGGGACCCGGATCTGGTGGTGCTGGACGTGATGCTGCCCGGTTTCGACGGGCTCGAGGTCTGCCGCCGCATCCAGGCTCGCCGGCCGGTGCCGGTGCTCATGCTGACCGCCCGCACCGACGAAACCGACATGCTCGTCGGCCTCGGGGTCGGCGCGGACGACTATCTGACGAAACCGTTCTCGATGCGCGTGCTCACCGCCCGCGTGCACGCCCTGCTGCGCCGCGTGGACCGCACCGCGGCCCCGGTCGCCGCCATCGTGGTCGGTGATCTGCGCATCGACACCGATCAGCGACGGGTGTGGCGTGGCGACGCCGAAACCCAGCTCACCCCACTGGAATTCGAGCTGCTGGTGCACCTGGCCCGCCGGCCGCGCACCGTGCTGGCCCGGGAACGGCTACTCAGCGAGGTGTGGGGCTGGGCCGACGCCTCGGGTACCCGCGCCGTCGACAGTCACGTCAAGGCGTTGCGGCGCAAGCTCGGCGCGGACCTGATCCGCACCGTGCACGGCGTGGGGTACGCGCTGGAGGCTCGATGAACGGCGGCGGGCGCGCAGCGGAGGGGCAGCGGTGAGCGTGCGAGAGTGGTTGCGGGCGGCCGGGAATCGGGCGGCGGGGTGGATGCCGCGGCCGCTGGACCGGGTGCGGTCGATCAAACTGAAGCTGGCCATTCTCATGGTCGGGTCCGGGGCGGTGGCGTTCGGGTTCTTCGCCTCACGCATCGGATGGCTGCCGCCGCGCACCACCATCGCGGCCACACTGCTCGCGCTGCTCTTCTCGCAGGTGCTCGCCCACGGCATGACCCTGCCGCTGCGGGAGATGACCGCCGCCGCCAAACGCATGGCGCAGGGGGACTATTCGCGGCGGGTGCGTGCCACCTCCCGGGACGAGGTGGGTGAGCTGGCGGCGGCGTTCAATCAGATGGCCGCCGAT
Organism: Nocardia sp. NPDC059228; assembly: GCF_042754245.1. Taxonomy (NCBI): domain Bacteria; kingdom Bacillati; phylum Actinomycetota; class Actinomycetes; order Mycobacteriales; family Nocardiaceae; genus Nocardia; species Nocardia sp. NPDC059228. The sequence continues at coordinate 366,429 of NZ_JBHZAL010000004.1, forward strand.
CTGGCCGCCGCCGACCAGCAGCGGCGCGAGTTCATCGCCAATGTCTCGCACGAACTGCGCACCCCCATCACGGCGCTGGGGGCGGTGCTGGAGAACCTGGTCGACGGTGTGGCCGAACCCGATCCGGCGACCCTGCGCACCGCGCTCGCTCAGACCGAGCGGCTGAGCCTGCTGGTGTCGGAGCTGCTGGCGCTGTCGAGCGTCGAGGCCGGTGCGGTGGCGCTGGACCGCGAAGCCGTCGCCGTGGAGCCGCTGCTGAAAGAGGTTGTGGCCGAAGCGGAGGTGATGGCGGCCGCGGTCGACCGGCCCGTCCGCTTCACCATCGCCGCCGCTCCCGATCTCACCGTGCACGCCGATCGTGCCCGCCTGCACCAGGTTCTGCTCAACCTGCTCGACAACGCCACCCGCCACGGCCCCGCCAGCGGTGAGGTCCGCATCCACGCCCACACCGACCGCGCCGGCACCGTCATCGATGTCGCCGACGACGGCCCCGGCATCCCGATCGCCGACCGTGCCCGCGTCTTCGAACGCTTCACCCGCGGCGGCCGCGCCACCGGCGGCGGCACCGGCCTCGGCCTGGCCATCGCCCGCTGGATCGTCGACCTGCACGGCGGCACCATCGCCGTCGCCGACCCGGGCTCCCGCATCCGCATCACCCTCCCCGCTTCCTGACCTCACCCCGTCCGCAACCCGCAGCGCCCCGGCGCTCCCGGGTCGCTCCCGCACACCCATCGGAGGCCTTGCCATGCCCGAAAACCCTTCCGCCGCACCCTCTCCCGACGACCAGTCGCCCGCGCCCGCACCTGAACTCACAGCGAGTGAACCGCCGGCACCTGGTTCGGGACCGCGCGAACCCGAAGAACTCCAACCCGGGCCGGGAAGGACCGGCCCGAGAGCCTCCGAATGGGCAAGGCCTGGAGCGCCGCAACCAGAGCCGGGAGTGCCTGAACCGTGGACAACCGGAGTGGCGACCCCTGATGCGGCGGGCCCTGCTGTGGCGACTCCCGATATGGCGAGCGTTGCGGGGGCGACCCCCGTGATCGCTACCCCGGGGCAGTGGTCCGCTCCCACGCTGCCGGCAGTCCCGGCCGTTCCCGGCCAGCAGTGGCCCATGGCCGCACAACCGGCCGGTTCGTCGACAGTGCGCCCGGGTGCCACGAATTCTGTTCCACCCCAGCTGATTCCACTCCAGCTGATTCCGCCCCGCTCGGCGCGGGTGCCCGTGCCGAGCGGGTTGCTGGCGGCTACCGCCGCGGCGGGATGTGCCGGGGCGATCCTGGTGCCCGTCGACCGTCCCGGTGTCGGATGGCTGCTCGCGGGCCTGGTGATCACGGGCGCGGTGTACGCGGTCGACCGGTCGGCCCGGCGGACGGTTCCGAGCGAGCACGGCGTTGTCTCGGCGGCGCGTGACGCGGATGCAGCGGTCGCCGCTGCTTCGGGGACTGTGCCCGCTGCGCAGCCCTCTTCCGCACTGGCCGCGCCTCCCACGTCCAGCACCGCCACCCGCCGTCCCGTTGATGTCGGCTCGGGTGCTTCTTCCGTCGGCGGCCCCGGTGGGCCCGAGGACGGTGCCGGGACCGGCAGTGCGGGCCGGCCGCGTCCCGGTGGGTCGGGGCGTACAGGCGGGGTGTCGTGGGATCGGATCTGGTGGGTCGGAGTGGCGCTGGCGCTGCTGGGTGTCGGTGTGTTCCGCGCTGCCCCTTGGCTTTTCGTGCTCTGTGTGCTCGGGGCAGCGCTGGCCGGGTCGTTGGCGGTGGTGCGGCGGTCGGTGTACGGGCTGTGGTTCGACCTGCCGGCGGTGGCGTTCGCGGGACTGAATTCGCCGCCGTGGCTGTATCGGGCGATGACGGGGGCGCGTGGGCGCTTCGGGAAGGGTTCGCAGCGGGTGTGGTGGTCGGTGGCGGTGGCCGCCGCGCTGCTGGTGATGGTGGTGCCGTTGCTGGCGGGCGCGGATGCGGTGTTCGCGGGGCTGGTGGACGGGCTGATGCCGCGCATCGACGTGCCTGCGGCGGTGCGATGGGGTTTGGTGTTCGTGGTGGTCGGGTTGGGGACGGCCGGGGCGCTGTATCTGCTGGCGGGGCCGCCGCCCGTGGCCGACGATGCGGGCCCGGGCCGGGGGCTGGATCCGGTGGGTTGGCTGGGGGTGCGCAGGTTCTCGCCGATCGAGTGGGGAATTCCGGTGGGCGCGTTGACGATCGTGTTCGCGGCGTTCGTGGGCACACAGGTGGTGGTGCTGTTCGGCGGCGACGGGTATGTGCAGCGCACGGCCGGGCTGACGTATGCCGAGTACGCGCGCTCCGGGTTCTGGCAGCTGTCGATCGTGAGCATGCTGACCCTCGCGGTGATCGGGACAGTGCTGCGGCACGCGCTGCAGGACACGGTGATCGAGCGGCGCTGGTTGCGGGGCGCGATCACGGTGGTGATCGGGTTGTCGCTGGTGATCGTGGCATCCGGGTTGCATCGCATGTGGACCTATCAGCAGGCGTACGGGTTCACGGTGATGCGGCTGCTCGTGGAGGTGTTCGAAGCCTGGATCGCGCTGGTCTACCTGCTGCTGCTGGCGAGCCTGGTGCGGTTGCGGCGCGGCTGGGTGCCGCGCGCGGCGGTCGGCGCCGCGCTCGCGACCGTGCTGGCACTGGCGGTGGCGAACCCGGAACGGTTCATCGCCCAACGCAATGTGGAGCGCTGGCAGGCGGGCAAGTCCCTCGACACCGGGTATCTGAGCACCCTGTCGCCGGATGTGCTGCCGGTGGCCGACCGGCTGCCCGACGCCGAGCGCGCGGCCATTGCGGACATCATTCGCGCACGCCTGTCCGGTGATTCGTGGCAGGGCTGGAACTACGCCCGCGCCACCGCCCACCGGTGATCAGGAGCCGAAGCTGACCGGGGTCCAGGTGCGGCCCGCGTCCTGGGTGGCGAGCATCGTGGTGGCCAGGTGCTTGGATCCGGTCTGCGTCATGATCACGAAACCGGTTGTCTCGGTGACGAAATGGCCCGAGCTCTCGCGCCAGCCCTGGGCGGGTGCGCGGTAGGTGGTCGTCCACGTTGCGCCGCCGTCGGCCGAGGTGAGCAGATGGTCGTCGAGAGCGGCGACCAGATGGGTGGGATCGGCGGGGATGAGCGCGGCAGCTGCGGACAGCGTCGGCGACAGCTGCCCGGTCTCGGTGAAGGTGGCACCGCCGTCGGTGGAGGTCATGAGCTGGGTGGTGGTGCCGCCGTCGGAGTACGGGCCGGATCGGCCACACAGGGCGACGAGCCGCTTTTCGGAGAACGGGTGCCAGGCGGCGGGACCATTGCCGCCACAGGGCAGTTTCCACGGTGTCCACGTGCCGTCGACCGATCGGGCACCCTCCGCACCCCGGTTGGTGACGACCATCCAGGCCCGGCTGCCGAGCACGGTGACAGCGGCCGAGGGGTCCGGGCCGCCGCTGCCGGGTACCGGGATCTCGGTGGGACCGGTCCACGCATCACGGGTGAGAGGGCTGGTGAACAGCACGGTCCGTTCACCGGGCTGCACGGTGGCGATGTACACGCTGTCGTCGGAGATCGTGAACGACCAGGCGTCGACGACCGGATCGATGTCGAGATCGATCTCGCGCCAGGTCTTTCCGCCGTCGTGGGTGGCGAACAGCTTGTCGCCGGCCCGGATCCAGCCATTGCGGGCGTCGGCGAACCTCAGCCAGTGGCCCTTGGACCCGGAATCGCGCAGCGGGGCCGGGAGCGGGGCCTGCTGCCAGGTCTGCCCGCCGTCGGCGGTGTGCTGCAACGCCAGGCAGGGCTCGCTCGCGCACGGATAGGTCCGGCCCAGCACCCAGCCTTCGTCGGCGGAGATGAAGGTGATCGAATCGGGTTGGAAGCCGACCGGATCCGGCGCCGCGGCCTCGACGGCGGTCGGCGTCAGGGCAGGCCCGGTGGTCGGGGCCGCTGTCGCGGGGGCCGTCGTCGTGTCGGTCGCCGCCGAGTCCGGGCCGCTCTCACCGGTTTTGATGGTGAGCGCCGCGACCACCCCCGCCGCCAGGACCGGTACTCCGACTCCGACGACTCCGGCCAGCACGACCGGATTCCGCAACCCCACCGGCCCGGACTCCCTTCAGCACATCACCGGGGCCTTGTTCCGGGCGGTCACCCGGCGGCCCTGCGGCACAACGGGATCGAGTATGCCCGGTGAGTGCCCGATTTGCCCACCCGGCTCGGGATTCGCCCACCCTGCTCGAATCCCCTGCGCGCCGGGCGGCCTGTGGACAGCGATATCGCCGATGAGCTGGTAGGGGACCGGGGTATCCGGCAATGCTGAGCGGAGGGCGGCGCGCCGCTGATGGAGGGCGGCGCGGGTGGGTAGCGGGCCGGTTCAGCCGCGCAGCCGGCCCAGCAGCCGCAGGGCGGCGTCGAGCATGCCGTCGAGGGAGTCGGTGACATAGAGCAGGTCGATGAAGAAGTCGTCGAATCCGGTATCGGCGGCGACCTTCTCGATGGTGGCGGCGACCCGTTCGAGGTCGGTGCCCGCGGCGACGTTCACCCGCAGCACGGTGCCGATGTCCTTCGGATCGCGGCCCGCGGCGAGCGCGGCCTCGTCGATGACGCCGCGCAGCTTCAACAGCTGCTGACCCCAGGCGGGCGGGCCCGGCACCGGCACCACGGGCAGCCAGCCGTCGGCGCGTCGGCCGATGCGGGCCAGACCGGCCGGGCTGAACGCGCCCAGATAGATCGGCGGCCGCGGCCGCTGCACCGGCTTGAGCTCACTGCGATGCTCGGGCACCGACACGTAGCGGCCGCGATATCCGGCCGGGTCGGTGGTCCAGATGGCTTCCAGCGCATCGAGGGTCTCGTCCAGCCGGGCGCCGCGATGGGTGAAGGGGACCTCGGCGGCCTCGTACTCCTCCGGCGACCACCCGATGCCGAAGCCGGGAATCAGCCGGCCGTTGCTGACCACGTCGACCGTGGTGAGCGCGCGGGCCAGCTGCGCGGGCCGATGCAGCGGCGCGATCAGCACATTCGCGCCGAGGGCGACCCGCTCGGTCACCGCCGCCGCGATCCCGAGCAGCACCAGCGGGTCGAGCACCGAGTTGAACTCGCCGGGAATGGTGTCCTTGCCCCCGTAACCGACCTTCGGATCGGTGGCCGCGATGAGCCGCTCACCCACCCAGAGACTGTCGGCCCCCGCCTGCTCCAGCGCAGTCGCATAATGCGCCACCCGCGCGCCCTCACGGGCCTGTGAACCATGCTGAGGAAGAGCAAAGCCGATTTTCACCCTTCCGGTGATACCAGACACGCGATCACGCCGGGCCACGGGATCGCGGACAGGATGGACGGGGTGGGAGAGCACATGGGAGACGGCCGCGCCCATCACCATCGGCGACAATGTCTGGCTCGGCGGCGGGGTCATCGTCTGCCCGGGAGTGAGCATCGGTGCGAACACGGTGGTTGGGGCGGGCAGCGTCGTGACCCGTGAGCTGCCCGAAAAGGTGTTCGCCGCAGGCAATCCCGCGCGGGTGATCCGGCCGCTGTGACCGATATCGGCAACGGGCACGGAACCGGATCTGGTGCGACTTCGCTCACCGATGCCGAAGTTGGTTCGGCGTGACCTTATCCGGGCAGGCCCGCCAGGTCGGCGCACAGCCGGTGCAGGCGGGTGGCGGCCGCGTCGTCCTGGGCGGCGGGGGAGGGCGCCTTGACACGGTTGCGCGCGAAGTAGCAGCCGGACACGCAGGAGACGTCGGGGTCGGTCGCCAGATAGGTGAGGGCCCTCGCGGCCGTGCCGGCGTCGGTCATGAACAGGCGTTTGCCGAGCGCCAGCGCGGGCCGGGCGAACCAGGGGGCGGCATCCCAGATGCCGGTGGCGACGACCCCCGGATGGAAGGCGTTGGCGGTCACCCGGGTTCCGTCCAGCCGCCGGGCCAGGTCGCGCGTGTACAGAATGTTGGCGAGCTTGGCACGGCCGTAGGCGGTGGCGCCGCTGTAGCCGTGCCGCAGTTGCAGGTCCTCGAAGTCGAGGGCATTGCCGTAGTGCATGACCGACGAGGTGAACAGGATCCGCGCCGGGGCACTGTGGCGCAGCAGATCCAGCAGCAGTTCGGTGAGCAGGAATCCGGCGAGATGGTTCACCGCGAAGGTGGCTTCCAGACCGTCCCCGGTTTCGGTGCGCGACATGTGGAATGCGCCCGCATTGTTGGCCAGCACGTCGAGCCGGTCGTATCGAGCGGCGACGGTTGCGGCGAGCTGCCGTACCTCGGCGAGGGAGGAGAGGTCGCATTCGATCGCATCGACCGGCGCGGCGGCGGTAGATCGCACCGATTCGACTGCGGCACTGAGCTTTCCGGGATTGCGGCCGACCAGGATGACACGGTGACCGGCCGCCGCGAGCTGCCCCGCCGCCGCCAATCCGATCCCCGACGTGGCCCCCGTGATCAGCATGGTCTTCATGCCCGGCCAGCCTGCCACACCCCGGGCGCACTGTCGCGGTACGCCGGACCGCGTATCCGGCGCCGACCCGCTGTCCGACTTCGCCGTTCCCGCGCCTCGAGCCCGGTCCGCCGCGGGCCCGGGCCGGTCAGACGGCCGCGGGAATCTCGCTCAGGCTCAGATAGATTCGCTTGCCCTCCGCGCGCGCCTGCGCCACCATCCGATCGGCGCCCTCGGACGGACCGCCGATGCGCAGCACCGCGTCACAACGGGACAGCAGCTGCTCGGCGACAGGATGGAAGATCTCGTCGTAGAGCGGGTCGCCCGGGCGCGTGCTGCCGGCGGTCTCGAGCAGCGGCAGCGCCAGCGCTTCACCCGTGACCGCCAGATGCCCGGCGCGGAAGAGGGTCAGGGCCGTCTCGTTCATGGCCCGCACATTGGCCGCCAGTTTGACCGGATCGTCGCCGGTCCCCGAGCGGTACGGGCCCGCGACCAGGATCATCTGAGAATTCGACACGGTAGCTCCTTCGATCATCGGTTCATACGCCAATTCGGTTCACGCCGTATGGAGGACGACGCCCGCCTCACGCAGGGCGTCGAGGGTCTGCGGACCGGCCGGATGGATCGCCGGGTCGGACGCGGAGCGGTCGGTGACGAACTCCTGGACCGCGCCCAGCCCGGCCACCTGGCTGAAGGCCCGCACCCCGAGCTTGGTCGCATCCGCCACCGCCAGCACCCGCGCCGACTGCGCGATCCCGGCCTGCTTGACCGCGGCATCGTCGAGACAGAACTCCGACCAGCCGTACTCGGCGTGCACCCCGCCGATCGACATCACGAACACGTCGAACGCGAGCGACTCCACCGCCCGCAAAGCCAACGGCCCGACCAGGGATCGCTCACCCGGCCGGGACCGGCCACCCGCCACCAGCAACTCGATCCCGGGACGGTCGGCCAGGCACACCGCCGTCTGCAGACTCAGCGCGGTCACCGTCAACGGACCGCGCTCGGCCAGCGCCCGGGCCACATGCACGGTTGTCGTCCCGGCGTCCAGCAGGACGCGCGACCCGGGTGCGATGAGGGCCGCGACGGCCGCGCCCAGCCGATCCTTGGTCGCGGCCGACCAGCCCGCGCGATCGGCGAACCCGCCCGCCTCGGTCCGCGCCCGGGTCGCCACCGCCCCGCCGTGCACCCGCCGCACCAGGCCGCGCTGCTCGAGCGCGTCCAGGTCGCGGCGCACGGTCATCTCCGAAACACCCAGGCGCTGCGCCAATTCCGCCACCGCGGCCCGCTCGGCGCCCTGCACCAGGCGCAGCGTCACATCCAACCGTTCACCGGCATCCACCCGACATTTCTAACAGAGGTGTGTTCGAATGAACAGAGTTTGTTTCGTATTGTCCGAGGCTGGACGCTTACCTCCCAGGTAATGGCCTGCGGTGGTTGATCATTCGTACGATCGGCACATGGCGACTCACACGGCAGGCGACCTCCTGCGGCACTGGCGCACCACCCGGCGGCTCAGTCAGCTCGAACTCGCCGGCCGCGCCGAAACCTCCACCCGCCACCTCAGCTTCATCGAAACCGGTCGCGCCACCCCCAGCCGCCAGATGCTGCTGCACCTGTCCGACGAACTCGACATCCCCCTGCGGGAACGCAACCGCATGCTCCTGGCCGCCGGATACGCACCCGTCTACGCCGAACCCGAACTCGACACCCCCGCCATGCAATCCGTCCGCGACGCCCTCCGCCGCATCCTCACCGGCCTCGAACCCCACCCCGCCCTCGCCATCGACGCGAACTGGACCATGGTCGACGCCAACGCCGGCATCGGACTGTTCCTCGACGGCATCGACCCCGCCCTGCTCGCGCCGCCCGTCAACGCCCTGCGCCTGACCCTGCACCCCGACGGCTTCGCCGCCCGCATCATCAACCTCGCCGAATGGCGCGGCCACCTCTTCGAACGCCTGCAACGCCAGATCGAAGTGACCGGATCACCCGAACTCACCGCGCTGCTCGACGAATTGCGCGCCTACCCCGGCGGCGCGGAATCACCCGGCCTGCCCGAACCCGACCAGGCCGTCGTCCCACTGCGTGTGCGCCTCGACGGCCACGAACTCGCCTTCCTCAGCGTCACCACGGTTTTCGGCACACCCATGAACGTCACCGTCGCCGAACTCGCCATCGAAGCCTTCCTCCCCGCCGACGCCGCCACCGCCGCCCACCTCCGCGATCGCCTCACCGTCGCGGGAACCTGACCACCGCAACCCGATCCGACTAGTCGGTCCGCCCGAGCCGGTCCATACCTCACAATGAGATTCCATGGACGTGCCCGCGCACCTCACCCACCTCACCGGCACACCCATCACCCGCGTCGACCACCTCGGCCACAGTCACGCCTGGACCCTCCACCGCGCCCACACCGCCGACGGCCGCACCCTCTTCGTCAAAGCCGTCCAGAACGACACCGCCTCCGCCGTCCTCACCGCCGAAGCCGCCGGCCTCCGCTGGCTGGCCACCGGCCACCCCACTCTCGTCCCACCCGTCGTCGCCGCCGACCCCCACATGCTCGTCCTGCCCTGGCAGCCACCCGAACCCGCCACCCCCACCGCCGCCGAACACCTCGGCCACGACCTCGCCACCCTCCATACCGCCACTCCACCCACCTACGGCGCCCCCTGGGACGGCTACATCGCCACCCTCCCGCTGGACAACACTCCCAGCACCGGCGACTGGGGCCCCTGGTACGCCGAATACCGCCTGGCCCCTTACGTTTCCGCGGCCGCCCCCGAGCTCGGCCGCGACGGCACCCGCCTCCTCGACCGCGTCATCGACCGCATCGACCACCTCGCCGGCCCACCCGAACCCCCCGCCCGCATCCACGGCGACCTCTGGTCCGGCAACATCCTCTGGTCCACCGGCCGCGCCCTCCTCATCGACCCCGCCGCCCACGGCGGCCACCGCGAAACCGACCTCGCCATGCTCACCCTCTTCGGCGCCCCCCACCTCGACCGCATCCTCGCCGCCTACCAAGAAACCACCCCCCTGAGTTCCGGCTGGCGCCAACGCATCCCCCTCCACCAACTCCACCCCCTCCTCGTCCACGTAATCCTCTTCGGCGGCTCCTACCGGGGCATGCTCCTCGCCGCAGCCGCCTCCGCCCTGGCGGGCTAGTTCCGCGATCGCTGCCCTGCCGGTGCGGGACACGGCACAAGGTCCCATGGCCGATGCCGGGGCCGCAGCCGAGAATGGGGGAGCATTCCATCGCTGGTCGGAGGTAAGGGCCATGGGTGTTATCGAGGCGCATGCAGTCACCAAACGCTACCAATCCACGCTCGCACTCGATCGTCTCGAACTCGACATCGAGGCGGGGGAGATCTACGGCTTCCTCGGTCCCAACGGCGCGGGTAAGACGACGACGATCCGGCTCCTGCTGGGCCTGCATCGTCCGACCTCGGGTACGGTGCGCATTGCGGGCCGGGACGCGTGGGCCGATCCGGTCGCCGCGCACCGGCATTGTGCGTACGTCGCCTCGGAGGCGTTGCTGTGGCCGTCACTGACCGGAGCGGAAACCTTCGAATACCTGGAGAATCTGCGCGGCGGCTGTGATCGCGCATACCGCGACCGGCTGATCGAGCGCTTCGATTTCGATCCTGACAAGAAAATTCGCGCGCTGTCGAAGGGCAACCGGCAGAAGGTGCAGCTGGTGGCGGCGTTCGCGACCCGCGCCGAGATTCTTGTTCTCGACGAACCCACCTCCGGGTTGGATCCCTTGATGGAGGCCGCTTTTCGCGGGACCGTCGGTGAAGCCCGCGACCGCGGGCAGACGGTATTCCTGTCCTCGCACGTGCTCAGCGAGGTGGAGGCCTTGTGCGACCGGATCGGCATTCTGCGGGCGGGCCGGCTCATCGATGAGGGCACCCTGGCGCAGCTGCGGCACCTGTCGGCGCGGACGGTGGAGGTGAGCTTCGCGCGGGACGGCGTCGATATCGCTCCGCTGCGCGCGGTCGCCGGGGTCGAAGTGGTCGATGCGATGGATCACCATGCGGCACTGGAGGTCCGCGGTGAGATGGGACCGCTGCTGGCAGCACTCACCGGGTTGCCGGTGACGACGATCGACAGCCGGGAGCCGAGCTTGGAGGAGATCTTCCTGGTCCATTATCACGATGGCGCGGGCGGCCCTACCCGGAGCGGCCGAGCCGGGAGCGCAGCGGAGGCCAGTCGATGAACCTCGAGGCGGTGCACGGCTTCGTCGTCATGGTGCGAGCACGATTGCGCGCCAACCGGATATCGCTGGCCGTGATAACGGTTTTGATGGCGGTGTTCTGCACGGCCGCGCTGCAGACCTATGTGGTGGCGTTTCCGAATCAGGCAACCCGGACCACGATGCTCGCACCGCTGACGAACAATGGCGCGCTGCGGGCGTTGTACGGCTACCCCTACGACATCGCCTCGCCCACCGGCTGGGTGGCGTGGCGCAGCATGACCAGCGTCGGGATCATCATGGCCATGTGGGCGGCGATCATCACGACCGGTGCGTTGCGCGGGGAGGAAGACGCGGGCCGAGGCGATCTGGTGCTCAGCGGCGGACAGTCCCGGCGGCGCTGGTTCGCGGCGGCGCTCACGTCCACGGCCGTCGAGACTCTCGTGATCACGGCGGTGACCGTGTCCGTGCTCGCCGCGGTCGGGGTGCCGCAGCATCTGCTCAGTGCCGCCAACACGTGCGAGCTCGGGCTGCAGCTCGCCTTGCCCGCGCTGCTGTTCGCCGGAGTGGGCGCCTTGACCGCGCAGCTGGCCGCCACCGTGCGTGGCGCGCGGTTGCTCGCGGCGGGAATTCTGGTGGCGGCCTTGATCATCCGCATGCCCGCCGACGTCGGCGCGGGCATTTCGTGGCTGCGATGGCTCACGCCTCTGGGCTGGTTCGAGGAACTGCGCCCGCCGGCCGCGCCGCCGCTGCTCACGCTGGCGGCGATCGCCGCCGGAACGGCTGTGCCAGTGGTGATTTCGGTGTATCTGCTGCGGATCCGAGATATCGGCCGGGGCGTGCTCGGGGCCCGGGACAGCCGAGGACCACGGCGACTGCTGCTCGGCTCGGCGTGGCAGGCCGCCCTGCGCGATGAGATTCCGCAGCTGAGTTTCTGGTTCGGCGGGACCATCGCCTACACCCTGCTGATGGGCGGCCTGGTCAAGACCATTCTCGACTTCATGCAGCGCACCCCGATCTATAAGCAGTTCTTCGGTCGCCAGATCGCCGTCGACGGCTTTGTCGCCACGCTCTTTTCGCTGGTCCAGTTGCTGGCCGCGCTCCTGGCGGTGACATTGGTCGTGGCGGCCCGCAGCGAGGAATCATCAGGACGGCTGGAAGTCGTGCTGGCCATGCCGCACTCCCGGCTCCGATGGCTGTCCGGCCGCGCCCTGCTGGCGGTGTCCTTGGCGGCCGGTTTGACTCTGGTCGCATCGGTGGGCATGTGGACCGGCGCGGCGCTCACCGGCGAGCACCTTCGATTCGGTTCCCTCCTGGCGGCGTCGGCGAACAGCCTCCCGCTCATCGTGACCACCGTGGGCGCCGCGACCGCGGTGCTGGCGCTCGCACCCCGAGCCGTCTCCTTCGTGCACGCCCTGGTCGCCACAGCATTCCTCTGGGACTCCGTGGGCACGGCACTCAAAGCCCCGGCCTGGTCGCTGGAAGTCTCGCCATTCCACGCCCTCGCCCGCATGCCCATGCAGCATTTCGCCGTCTCGCCCGCCCTCGTGCTCACCACGCTCGGCCTGGGGCTGTTCGCGCTGGCGCTGCTCAGCTTCCGCCGCCGCGATCTCGCGCTCGCCTGACGACCGGGTGGCGCCGGAGGTCCTCACCGCGATGGACTGTGCGCACTCCCCGTCGCGGGTGAGCGTGTGAAGGCATTCGTGTTGCTGCGCTCGGGATTCGAACCGTCGGAGGGTCGCAGGCCGACTGCCACCGGTGTCATGTGGTCGCGCCGGCGTCCGAGGAGCGCGGTACCGGTAGAGGGTGTTTGAGCAGCAGGACGACCAGCGCCCATACGCTGCACAGGAATCCGGCAGCGAAGCAGATGCCCCGCACGTAGACACCCCAGACAGTGAACGTGTCGAACGCGTTCTGCAACGCGGCGGTGTCGGTGTCGGCGACCGAGCCCACATGCTGCATCGCCGGGGCGGCGATCACGGTTGAGACGATCGCGCCTAGCGCCGCCGCCACTGCCAGGTACAACGCCACCCGGACCGCGCGCGATACCGACCGATCCCGCCGGCAGGCGATCACGGCCGCGAAAACCAGGCTCCACCAGAGGATCCCGCCGACCGGGTACGACCTCACCTGGCCCCAGATCCGCATGCCGACTGTAATCGGCCCACGCCACCACCCCGAGATCCCGCCATGCGGGCGTGGCGACCAGCGCGCGGTCCAGCAGCGATCCGAACAGCCCGCCGACGATCACGGTCGCGACGACCAGGGCCTCGGCGACCGTCAGGCGGCGACCTGACCGCCCGGTCACGGCTGCACTCCCCGGGCCGGTGTTACGGCGCACCGAACGTCGCGGTTATTCCGATCTTGCCGAAGCGGCCAGGACCCAGAGTGTGTGGTTAGAGCGACTTCTGGATCCTCTCGCTGAGGAACACCAGCCCCACCGCCACCCGGATGCAGATCGCCGCCGCCGGACCGTCGGAGCCGGCCGTCCACTACCACCGCTGCGTTCCTGCCATCAGCACTTGCTCCCGATATCGGTAAATCGTGCTCGGTGTCACGCTGGTCGTCTACGCCACCGTCGCCGTCGCGGCCCCGGCGGTGCTCGGCCAGCACGGATTGGGTTCTGCCACAGCACCGTTGGCCGATACCGTGCGCGGTCAGGGTACCGGCCCCGGTGCCGGTGATACGGATCGGTGCGGCGGTCGCGGCCCTGGGATCACTACTGGCGCTGGTCCCCGGTTACCGGCCCTCGCACGACTCGGCGTCGGTGCAGCGCAGCACCTGGCCGGGGCGGGTGCCGGAACGATAGACGGTGATGCCCTTCGCGCCGGCCTGCCAGGCGCGCTGGAAAGCCCGGCGGACGTCACCGGGGGTTGCGGATTCGGGGAGGTTGACCGTCTTCGAGACGGCGGCGTCGGTGTGGCGTTGGACGGCGGCCTGCATCCGGATGTGCCAGATCGGCTCGATTTCGTGTGCGGTGACAAATGTACGGCGGAGCTCATCCGGCAAGCCGATTGCGCCGGAAGCTGTTCCGGTAGACAGGATTTCGTCTTCCAAGACGGTGGACCACGCCCCTGCGGCGGTGGCGCGTGCCCGGAACAGGGGATCGACGTGCGGGAAGCCGCGTCCGAGGATGTGCCGGGTGTAGGCAAGGCCGTAGAGGGGTTCGATTCCGGCAGAGGTGCCTGCGATCAGCGAGATCGTCCCGGTGGGTGCGATCGAGGTGACCTGTGCGTGGCGCATGGGGGACCCGGTGGCCCACCGGCTGTGGGGGAACAGCGGGAACGGGCCGCGCTCGGCGGCCAGCTGCCGTGCTCGGAGACCGCTCATCGCGTGACGATCTGGGGGAAAGCCGTTGCCGTATCGCGGGATACGACCTCGGTTCCGGGCGGGTCCGGGACCACCAGCACCGGGCAGGGCGCGTGGCGGACGAGATCCTGGGTGATGCTGCCCAGACGCGCCGTATGAGCGGACTCGGGATCATGCCCGATCACGACCAGTTGCGCAGTGGCGCCGAGGCGTTCGACCCCGGTCGCGGCATCGCCGACCACCGTGACGGGCCGCACCTCGACATCGGGGAAGTCGCGGCGATACTGCCGCAGCTGGGCGTCGGGGACGACCGAGGTCGCCGCGTGGTGATCGGGCGGAAGCCCCGACCACATCGCGTCATCGGGTGGTGACGCCCACTGCCGCCCCTGCCATACCCGCGCCACGGTGACATCCGTGCCACGGTCCCGTGCCGCACGGAACCCGGCGAGCAGGGCCGCACGGGCGGTATACCAGGTGCCGACCACGACCAGGATCGAACCGTGCTCGGCTGCGGGCCGTCCGACCAGCGCGACCGGGCAGCTCGCCTCACGGGTCACCGCCAGCGCGGTGGATCCCAGCACCATATGGGAGAGAAACCCGACGTCCCGGGCGCCCAGCGCGATGAGCATCGCGGATCGCGAGAGTTCGACGAGCACATGGTCGGCCTGCCCTCGCAGCACGGCGGTGCTGATCTCGAGCGGGTCGGCATCCTCACCAGCGGGGTGCCGCGCGAGTATCGCGGAGCGCGCGTCCTCGAGCGCCGCGTGAGCCTCCCGGTGGCGCTGCCCGCCGGGCCGGAATGCGGGCTTGTCGATCGCGGGCACGACCGAGACCAATCGCAGTGGGGCATGCCGGGCGGCGGCCTCGGCCGCGGCCCACTCGGCGGCGCGCACGGCCACCCGCGAGCCGTCGATGCCGGCGACGACCGGACCGGGTTCAGCGGTCACCGCGGTGGGGATGTTCGTCTCCATATAGCCAGGGTTCGCCGTGTTGCTCCCGTCGACTAGGGACCCCGCACCCGGGATCGCGGGACGAAAGCCCTCGGAACAGGAGGCTGGGTGAGCTAGGACCTGACATTCCGTCGCGTCGACGAGGTCACCGACTTTCCGAGTACAAGGTCACCGCGGTCGCCCTGCACCCGCGGCCGGTCAGCGGAAGGACTTCCGTCACCGGCGAAAGGACCACCGTCCCCGGCAGCGACGACTCGATGCCCTACAGAACTGCTGGCCGGGAGTGTGAAATCTATTGTGTCAGAACAGTTTACCTCTCGTAAGGAGGGATCATGAGCCTGCTGTCAGTACATCGTCAGCCCGGTTCGCTGCTGCCCGACCTCGCCGAGCTGTGGAACGCTGTGGCGCCGCCCGCCGTCCCGATGCCGGGTACCCACCTGATGCGCGTCGAGGACACCCTCGAGGAGGGGCGTTACCTGGTGCGCGCCGAGATTCCCGGTGTGGACCCGGCCAAGGACATCGAGGTGTCCGTGCATCAGGGGGAGCTGACCATCAAGGCCGAGCGGACCGAGAAACACGAGGCGAAGGGACATTCGGAGTTCACCTACGGCTCCTTCCTCCGCACTGTCGTCCTGCCGCCGGGGGCTCAGGAGGAGGGCATCGACGCGAGTTACGCCAAGGGCATCCTCACTGTCAGTGTTCCCATCGGTGAACCCGAATCCCCCGTCAAGACAGTCGAAGTCAAGTCCGCTGAGTGACATCCCGGCCCCGCGAACCGGACGGGCCCACACTCGAGAGAAGGCGGCCGATGCCGATCGTGACCTTGACCATGAATCCCGCGATCGACATCGCCGCCGGTGCGGACCACATCCGGCCGACCTCCAAGACCCGCTGCACGCCACCGCGATTCGATCCCGGCGGTGGCGGAATCAACGCCGCGCGCACCATCGCGGCTCTCGGCGAGCCGGTGACCGCGATCTTCCCGGCGGGCGGCCCGTCGGGGCGTCAGCTCGAGGACCTGGTCCGTGACGCCGGAGTCCCGATGCGATCGATCCCGATCGCCGGCCATACCCGCGAGAACCTCGCGGTCACCGACAACGGAACCGGCGACCAGTTCCGATTCGTGTTTCCTGGACCCCGGGTGACCGCGCCGGAACTGCATCTCTGCCTGAGCGAAATCGAACGCGCGGCAGTCGGTTCCCACTATGTGGTCGCGAGCGGCAGTCTGCCGCCGGGCGTCCCGGACGACCTCTATCAGACTCTCGCGGACCTGCTGCGCGACCTGGGTGTCCGTCTGATCCTGGATACGTCGGGTGCAGCGCTGCGCGCGGTCCGGCGTGGGGTCCACCTCCTGAAACCCAGTGTGCGTGAGCTCGCCGAGCTCGTCGGTCATCCTCTGCCCGACCGCAAGTCGCAACTCGCGGCCGCGCGGGAGCTGATCCTGGCGGGAGTCTGCGGGATCGTGGTCGTGTCGCTGGGGGCGAGCGGCGCGCTGGCGGTGACGCGCCATGACAACGAGTGGTTCCCGTCGCTCGAGGTGACCGTCCGCAGCGGTATCGGGGCCGGCGACGCCATGGTGGGCGCCATGACGGTCGGCCTGTCACGCGGCTACCCGCTCGACGACGCGGTGCGGCTGGGCATCGCCGCCGCCACCGCCGCCCTGACCACGCCGGGCACCCGGCCCGGCCATCCCGCCCGCATCGCCGAGCTGTACCAGCAAGAACCTGAGACCCGGCCGAGCTGCTTCTCACCGGCCGGCACGGGCAGCCCCGAAACGCCTGTTCCACAGAGGAGGACGTGATGACACACGAGGACTACGACGATCCGCACCAATGGGCCTCGGCCGGTGTCGTGGTCGGAGTGGACGGATCGCTCGGATCGGAACTCGCCCTGCGCTGGGCCGCGAGCTATGCCGCCCAGCGCCGCCGGGAGCTGCAGATCGCGCACGCCCTCGATCTGGGCGGAGTCGGTAGTTCCGGAGGCCCCTCCGGGGTGGTGCCACCGTCGGTGGTCGACGCGGTGCGGGCCCGGGGGCAGCAGCTCGTTCGCGAGGCCGAGGAGATGGCGCTGCGGATCGAACCCGGATTGCGGACCGCGACACGGCTTTCGGTGACCAATGCGAGCAGACTGCTGGTGGAGCTGAGCGCGGCCGCCTACGCGGTGGTGCTCGGAGCGACCGGAAACGCCGGGACATTCATCCATCTGGGATCCACGCTGTTCGCCGTCACCTCCCATGCCCACAGTCCCGTGATCGTGGTGCGCCCGGATCCGGATGCGCACGACACCCTCCGCGAGTCCGGACCGGTCGTCGTCGGCGTCGACGGCAGCCCGGTCAGCGAGGCCGCCATCGCCATGGCCTTCGCCGAAGCCGCCGAACGCCACGCCGACCTGGTCGCCGTACATGTCTGGAGCGATTGGGATTTCGGCGAATACCTCGGTGACCGAGCCACCGCTGACCTCGGCGAGGTGGATGGACTCGAGGAAGCTCTGCTGACCGAACGACTCGCGGGCTTCCAGGAGAAATATCCGGACGTGCAGGTGACCCGCCGCGTCTATGTGTCCGCCCCGGCCGACACGCTGCAAGGGTGGTCGAAACACGCGCAACTGGTCGTGGTCGGCAACCGCGGCCGTGGCGGCTTCACCGGCATGCTCCTGGGTTCCACGACGCACACGCTGGTGCAGCACGCCCATTGCCCGATCATGGTTGTCCGTCCCGCGGAGTGAGCCGAGCCGCCGACGAATCAGGAGACGTCATGGAAGAGAATGCTGTTCCCGCAACGAGTGTCGAGCACTCTGATCACGATGATCTGGGGATCGTCGTCGGCACCGATGGATCCGAGATCTCCTATCAGGCGGTGATGTGGGCCGCCGTCGAAGCCGACATGCGGGGCTGCCCGCTGCATATCGTCACCTCGTACGCGAACCCGATCGTGGCGGGGGCGACGGAACAGAACCCCCACGACAGGCGTGACCTGCGTCAGCGGGGCCAGCGGGTGCTCGCCGACGCCGCGCGTATCGCCGCCCACGCCGTGCCGGGGGCGAGCCTGCACATCAGGACCGAACTGATCTTCGACATGATCATCGGCGCGATGATCGAGCGCTCACGGCGGGCGCGGCTGCTGGTGGTCGGCAATCGGGGGCTCGGCGCGATCGGGCGGGCGGTGCTGGGGTCGGTGAGTACCGCGCTGGCCCGGCAGGCGCACTGTCCGGTCGCGGTGGTGCACGGTGTTTCGGAGACGGACCCGGCGGCGTCGAAACCGGTGGTGGTCGGGGTGGACGGATCGGCGAACAGCGTGCCGGCCATCGAGCTCGCCTTCGGGGAGGCGTCGCGGCGCAAGGCCGACCTGATCGCGGTGCAGGCGTGGAGTGATACGGGTGGCTTCGACCTACCCGTGATGGGGTGGGACGCTATCCGCAAGACCCAGGATGTGCTGCTGGAAGCGGCCCTCGCCGGCTACGCCGCGCGCTGTCCGGAGGTCACCGTGCACCGGGTCGTGTCCTCCGATACCCCGGTGCGCGCACTGCTGGAGGAAGCCGAGAACGCGCAGCTCGTGGTGGTCGGCAGCCATGGCCGGGGCGGATTCGCCGGGATGGGGCTGGGCTCGGTGAGCGCCGCGCTGCTGCACCTGGCGCAGTGCCCGGTCCTCGTCGTCCGTCAGCCATCGCAAACCCGGGCCGAAGAACCCGCCGGACAGTGACTTTCGGCCGTCACCGGCGGCCTGTCGCACGGGCCATGCTGAGTGAGGGCACGAGATTTCCGAGGAAGGACAGGCGATGTCGACTCTCCCCGATCACGACACCATCCGCGCCGCCGTGGCACTGCACACCCCGGCTCCCGCTCGAGGACGTCGTTCGTCCGCTCGAATCCCTGAGCCTGTCGGGTGAGCAATAGCGAAGACACGAGAGTCAGGAGCGCACAAATGACTGAAGACCCTGCCCCGCAGGTGGATCCGAATCCACCGATCGTCGTCGGCGTGGACGGCTCGGCCGTCTCCTACCAGGCGGTCGCCTGGGGGTCGCTGGATGCCGCGCGGCACGGAGCCCCCTTGCACATCGTCACATCGATCTGCGCGCCGACCGGGCTGCCGCCGACCGCCGTGCTCGACGCCCCCGATATCGCGTCGCTCGAACTGGACGGCGAACGCATCGTGGGTGAGGCAACCCGCATCGCGTCCGAGACATTGCTCGGCGAGGGGGTCGAGATGTCCTCGGAAGTCACCGAGGAGCCGATCATCTCGCGCTTGATCGACCTGTCGCGGGACGCCCGGATGGTCGTGCTCGGCAGTCGCGGACTCGGTGCGCTCCGGCGTGGGCTGCTGGGGTCGGTCGCCACGGCGGTGACCCACCACTCGCACTGTCCGGTCGCCGTCATCCACACGACCGCGGCCGCGGACCCGGTGTCGGCGCGGCAGCCGGTGCTGGTCGGCGTCGACGGCACCCCGAACAGCGTTGCGGCGCTGGAACTCGCGTTCGAGGAGGCGTCGCTGCGCAAGACCGGTCTGACCGCTCTGCACGCCTGGAGCGACGTCAGCGGACCCTACCTGCCGATGTCGGGGTGGGAGACCGTGGAGGAACAGGAGCGGGCGACCTTCGGCGAGGAGATGGCCGGATACACCGAGCGTTATCCCGATGTCGCGGTGCGGCGAATCCTGGTGAAGGATAGGCCGGTTCGGTCGATGCTGGACGAAGCCGAACACTCGCAGCTGGTGGTTGTCGGCAGCCACGGACGCGGTGGCTTCACCGGCATGCTCCTGGGCTCCACCAGCAACGCCCTGCTGCACAGCGTCGACTGCCCGATCGTCATCGTGCGTGGCACGTGACCGGATCGCTCGGCGGCGGCCGGTTCACCGCAGCGGCACCGCCCAGTGCAGCAAGGTCCCCGCTCCTTCGGGGTTGCGACCGTAGGAGAAGGTTCCGCCCATCTCCTCGGCCCGGCGGTCCAGGTTGTGCAGCCCACTCGGTGTGATGTTCGCGGGGATCCCGCAGCCGTCGTCGGCGACCAGCACGGTCAGATCGTCGGAGACGTCGATGGTCACCGAGACGGTCGCGGCCCCGGCGTGTCGCACCGCATTGGAAACCGCTTCGCGCACCACGGCTTCGGCATGGTCGGCGAGTTCGGCCGCCACCACCGACAGCGGCCCGGTGATGCGCAACGACGTGCGCAGGCCGGTATCGGCGGTATGTGTGCGGATCACCTCCTCGATCCGCTGCCGCAGCCGGGTGCTGCTCGCCGCGCCGCCGTGCAGGTCGAAGATCGAGGTGCGGATCTCCTGGACCACGTCCTGCAATTCGTTGATGACGTCCGAGATCCGTTCGCGCACTTCGGCCGAACGGGCGCGGGCGACGGTGCCCTGCAGGCTCAGGCCGGCCGCGAAGAGCCGCTGGATGACATGGTCGTGCAGGTCGCGGGCGATGCGGTCGCGATCGGTCAGCACGTCGAGTTCGCGCATGCGCTGCTGGGCTTCGGCCAGCTGGATCGCCAGCGCGGCCTGATCGGTGAAAGCGCCTGCCAGTTCTTGTAATTCGTCCGCGAAGGGGGGAGCGCCGGCCGGGCGGACCATGACCAGCACGCCGAAGGTCGACTCCTGGGCGTTGAGCGGCAGGATCAGCGCGGGTCCGGCGTTGAGCGCGATGTCGAGGCCGAGATCGTCGCTGTCGTCGAGGCGCAGCGCCATACCCTGGCGGAACGCTCGTCCGATCGCGGTCCCGGAGGTGTGGACCACTCCGGCATGATCGTGTCCGTCCGGCCCGGCGCACTTGCTGATCCGCAGCCCCTCGGCGTCACTGTGGTTGCCGTCGGGTTCCTCGTCGACAGCGAGGAACGCCCATTCCGATTCGGTGAGCGTGCGCGTATGCGTGACGAGGTGGGCGAGCACCTTCTCGGGATCGGTTCCGGCCAGGAATTCGGTGGCGATGTCGCGGGTGGCTTCGATCCAGGCTTGCCGGGTGCGGGTGGACTGGTACAGCCGGGCGTTGTCGATCGCGATTCCGGCGGCTGCGGCGAGGGCCTGCACGATGACCTCGTCGTCCTCGGTGAAGGGTTGCCCGCCGGACTTCTCGGTGAGGTACAGGTTGCCGAAGATCTCGTCGCGGATCCGGACGGGTACGCCCAGGAAGGTGCGCATCGGTGGGTGGTGGTCCGGAAAGCCGACCGACGAGGGATGATCGGCGATGTTGTCCAGGCGGATCGGCTTGGGCTGGCTGATCAGCAGACCCAGCACGCCGCGGCCCTCCGGGAGATCGCCGATCCGGGCTCGCATCTCCTCGTCGATGCCCTCGTAGATGAACTGTTCGAGCTGATCGTCCGCGCGGACGCCGAGCGCACCGTAGCGGGCGTCGACGAGGCTGATGGCGGTGTGCACGATGGTGCGCAGGGTTTGATCCAGGTCGAGCCCCGAGGTCACCGAGAGCATCGCCTCGACCAGGCCGTCCATACGGTCGCGAGCGTCGATGATCTGTTCGACGCGGTCCTTGACCTCGGTGAGCAATTCCCGCAGCCGCAGCTGGGAAAGGGTGTCACGTACCGAGTAGGAGCCGTCGGTAGGCTCAACGGTCATTTCCTGGCTTCCCTGCACTCGTGTCGGGCGCGCGCACAACTGGTTCTGTTACGGCTGTTCCAGTTTAGGCACGCGCGCGCCGACGATGGTGCAGGTGCGTGACTCGCAGCGTCACCGCCGGTCCGGCTGGGCCAGCGCGCGATCCAGGAGCACGCGACGTTCGGCGGCTGCGACGGCGCGCCGGGTGCGCTGGATCGCATCGGGTGAGACGGACACCGACGTGATGCCCGCGCGCACCAGATGCTCCACGAATTCCGGACGGGTGGAGGGCGCCTGGCCGCACAGCGACGAGGTGATGCCGAGCCGGCGGGCGGTGGTGACGATCTGCTCGATGGCGTCCAGCACCGCCGCATCGGATTCGTCGAACAGTTCGGCGCACTCCTCGGAATCGCGGTCCACGCCCAGCATGAGCTGGGTCAGATCGTTGCTGCCGATGGAGATTCCGTCGATTCCCAGTTCGACGTACTCCGGTAGCCGGTACATCACCGACGGCACCTCGGCCATGACCCAGCGGTGCAAGCCGCGCTGGCGTCCGAGCGGGCTCGCGTCGACGAGCTCGAGGCACTGCTCGAGTTCCCAGCGGGTGCGGACGAACGGGATCATCAGGTGCACGTTCGGGGTCTGTTCGCGCACGCGTGCGAGCGCGGCCAGTTCGAGGCGGAACATCTCCGGCTCGCGGACGTAGCGGTAGCAGCCCCGGAACCCGATCATCGGGTTGTGCTCCTGGGGCTCGTAGCGGTCGCCGCCCTCGAGCGCCCGGAACTCGTTGCTGCGCATATCACTTGCCCGGTAGACGACCGGGCGCGGGGCGAAAGCGGAGCTGATCCGGTGGATGGAATCCGTCATGCTCTGGATGAACTTCTCGTCCTCGCCGCGGGCGATGAGGTCGCGGGGATGGCGGCCACCGAGCGCCTGGGTCAGCAGGACTTCGGCGCGCAGCAGGCCGACCCCGTCCGCGTCTCCGGCGGCGGTGCGTTCGGCGACTTCGGGCAGCGCGAGATTCACGTACACGCGCGTCGCGGTGGCCTCGGGTGCGGTGGTCTCGGGGACCAGGCGCGGCACCGCGGTGGTCGTGGCCGGAAACGGGTTTCCGGCGTACACCTGGCCGGCGGACCCATCGACGGTGACCTCCTGGCCGGTGGTCAGCTGGGCGGTGGCCGTGCGGGCTCCGACAATGCACGGGATACCGAGTTCGCGCGCCACGATGGCCGCGTGGCAGGTCATGCCGCCGCTGTCGGTCACCACCGCGGCGGCCCGCGACAGGGTCGGCAGCCAGTCCGGATTGGTCATGGGGGCGATCAGGATCTCGCCGTCGCCCAGCGCGGATCCCTCTGCGGGCGAGCGCAACACGCGCGCGGGCCCGGTGGCACGGCCGGGTGCCGCGGCCAGCCCGCGCACCAGCACCCGCTCCTCGACGGCGTGCGCCATCGGCGGTGTCGGCGCGGCGTCGCCGGGCAGTATGGTGATCGGCCGCGCCTGGACCAGCCAGAGGTTCTCGTCGTCGAAGACCCATTCGACGTCCTGGGGGCGGCCGTGGTGCGCCTGCACCTCGAGCGCGAGCCGGGCCACGGCGACGGCCTGGTCGTCGGTCAGGGCCGGCGCCTCGGCCTCGGATTCGGAGAGCTGAATTCGCTGATCGCCGTCCGCGCTGGGCACGATGGCGAAGCTCTGGCGGCCGACCTGGGCGGTGAGCAGTGTCGGTCCGGCCGCGTCGAGGACGTAGGTGTCGGGTGTGACGGCGCCGGAGACCACCACCTCGCCCTGGCCGCGCGCGGCGTCGATGACGATGCGATCGAGCGAACCGGTGGCCGGGTCGGCGGTGAAGGCCACGCCGGCCGTGCGGGCGGCCACCATCCGCTGCACCACCACGGCCATCTCGGGCCGATTGTGCATGCCGCGCCGCGCCCGATAGGTCAGCACGCGCGAGGAGAACAGCGATTCCCAGCAGTCGGTCAGCGCGGTGATCAATTCTTCGTCGCCGCGAATATTGGTGTGGGACACGTTCATTCCCGCGAACGACGCGGTCGCGCTGTCCTCGCCGACGGCCGAGGACCGCACGGCCACGGTAACCTCGTCGCCGAGCCGGTGATAGGCCGACAGCACGGCATCGCGGACGGCCGGCGACATCGGGGTGTCGTGCACGAATTCCCGCATGCGGCGGCACAGCTCGTCGAGCTGCTGTGCCTCGTCGCGGGTCGCGCCCTGTGCTGCCGCGAGCCCTCGGGTGTGCAGCTCGTCGAGTTCGGGGCCGTGCGCGCCCGCGCCGATCACTTCTTCGTAGGCGGATTTGAGCACGACGAACCCCGGCGGCACGGGCAGGTGCGCCGCGACCAGTTCACCGAGATTGGCGCCCTTGCCGCCGGCGCGGTCGGCATCGGTCAAGCGCAATTCATCGAAGGTGGCGACATAGTCACCCATGACGGCTCCAGTTCTTTTTCGACCCGGGCAGCATGAGCAGCAACAGGATCGGGACGGCGAGGATGAACAAGGCGGACAGCATCGCCAGCGGCGACGCGCCGCTGAGTTCGAGGCCGGTGACCACGAAGGGAAGTGCGACGACGAACAGAGGGGCGTGCCGGATCGTCATTGCTGTGCCTCCGGAGACTCGAAAACGCCTGCGGCGGTGAGAACCTCACTGAAATCGGCACCGAGCAGCACGCGCCGCAGGGACACGGGAAGTTGCGCCAGCACGTGGTCGAGCTGGCCGGGGGAGAACAGCTGGGCCAGCGCATCGGTGACCGCAGCGGACATCCGCCTCGCCTCCTCCGCCGACACGTCCGCCGTCCGGGCGAACTGGTGCAGGAACGACTGCGGATCATGGCGCACCGGAACACGTCCCGGCGTCCAGCCGTCATAGAAGACACCGCGCAGCAGCGTGGGCAGCTGGGCGCTCAAGTGCGCGGCCGCGCCGATATCGAGGCGATCGCGTACGGTGTGCAGCCAGGCGCGCAGGGCCCGATTCGCCTCCATCCGGTCGTCGGTGCCGAGCCGGTCGGCGACGGTGCGCAGCCAGATGCGGCCGGTATGGATCGCCGGGGCGAATGGATCGGTGTGATGGCTCATCGGCATGGCCTTTCGCGGAAACGGGATGACCGGGGGTGCGCGGGTCAGGGGTGGGTCGGAGTGGCCTGGGCCTGCGGCAGGTGCAGAGCCTGCGCAATGGTGTCGGTCCAGACAGTGATGTCGGACCAGTCGCGCAGGTCCCCGTACCGGGCACCGCCGAGCACGCGATACAGGGCGCGGGCGGGCAGTGAGACCCCGACCCGCTCGTAGTGGCCGGCGAACGCGTGGAAACCACGCGGTTTGATCGAATCACGCAGGGCGGCAATCTTTCTCGGTACGACACTGCCGATGCGGCGTCCGGTCGGGCCGACCAGGGCCGGTCCCAGCCCGACGCTGAACAACCACACCGGGTATGCCCGCAGTTCGTGGCGGTGCGAGCGGACGAATTCGGTCATCTCGGGCAGCAGGGCCAGATCGTGCACGGCGCTGCCCAGCACGATGGCATCGAAGAGTGTGAGTTCGGGAGCGTGTTCGACGTCGGCGACCTCGACGGTCGCGCCGCGGGCCGTGAGGTAGGCGCCGATGTAATCGGCGATCTCCCGGGTGGATCCCTGGGCGGTGGCGTAGATGACGGCGACGCGGGGAGCGGTGGTTTCCATGCATCGAGCCTGCTCGCGTAGCCGGATTTCGGTGAGAGGCCTCCTACCCGTGGTGACCGGGACCATGGTCCTCGACCACCTCAGCCGGCCGCCGCGGCGGGATGGGCCAGGTCCGCCACTGCCGCGGTGAGCAATCGACGCGCCGCTTCGGCCGGTTCGGTGCGTTCGGGCCTGGCCAGGACCTCGGCGAGCAGCGTGGGATCGGTGGCCTCCACGAGCACCCCGGTCCGGTCGGCCCGCACGACGACGATGCGGGGCAACAGACATCCCGCCTCCCGGTCCATGGCGAGGGCACGACCGGCGGGCTGCGGGTTGCAGGCTCCGAGGATCAGGTACTCCGCGATGTGCTCACCGGTCCCCTCGCGGAGTGCGGCCTGCACGTCGAATTCGGTCACGACGCCGAATCCGTGCTCCCGCAACGCGATCCGGGTGCGGTCCACGGCGTCGGTGAACGTCGCGTCGAGGTGGACGGCGATGGCCGCGGCGGGGCCACCGGAATCCGGATCGCGCTGATCAGCAGACGGGGATGCCACAGAGGACAAGGTCACGGTGGTGTGGGAACCAACGCACGGCCGTGCGGGGCGAGCGGAAGGTGGGCCTGGTCATGATCACCGCCGTTCGTCGGCGGCGAGGGCGAAATAGTTCTCCTCCTCCTGGACGAAGTGCAGGCGCAGCACGGCGTGCAGGCCGTAGAGGCAGGCCAGCAGGTCGTCGATCTGATCCGGGTCGAATCCGCCACGCGCGTGGGCCAGTTCGAGGTGGGTGCCTATGCGGGTGGCCAGCCGCTGGATTTCGGCGTGCGCGCGGCTCATGGTGGCGGTTGCCTCGGTGCCGCCGAGCGGCCCGGCGAGCGCGGGATAGAGCTGGGTCTCCTCGGCCACCTCATGGGGCAGCAGGTCCTCGATAAGAAAGCCGTGCACGCTGTCGAGGGCTGCGAGTGCAGCATCATCGGGGCGGTCCGCGACCCGGTCGGCGACCGCGCGGAGCCTCGCCAGGGCGTCCTGCAGGACATCGTGTTCGGCGGCGAAGCGGTGGAGCAGCTCTTCGGTGTCCGCCGGCAGGTTCAGGCGGGCGGCCGGATTGCCGCGCAGTGCTCGCAGCGCGTTCAGGATGACGGCGACGTCGATGGCCTCCTGAAGCAGCGCGCCCGCCGCGGGCGGCAGCCAGCCGACGGCCGCGACGACCATGGCCGCCAGCGACAGGGCCATGCCGACGGTCGCGCTCTGGACCGCGATTCGACGCGACCAGCGGGCGATGTCCATGGCGTCCGCGAGCCGGTCCAGCCGATCGGTGGTGAGCACGATGTCGGCGGCCTCGGACGAGGCGGTCGAACCCCGCGCTCCCATCGCCACTCCCACCGTGGCGGCGGCGAGGGCGGGCGCGTCGTTGATGCCGTCACCCACCATCACGGTCACCTGCTGCCGACTCTCCCGGCGCACCGCCTCGACCTTGTCGGCCGGGCTCTGGCCCGCGTAGACCTCGTCGAGGCCCAGCACCGTGGCGACCTCACGCGTGGGCTCGGGGCGATCACCGGTGAGCATGACGAGGCGGTTCAGTCCGGCCTCCCGCAGCCGGCGCAGGGTACGAGGCGCCTGCCGCCGCAAGGGATCCCGCAGCAACACGACACCCCGCGGGTCGTCGTCGACGACGATCCAGGCGACGGCGGCGGAGTCCAGCCGTGCCCGATTCATCACCGGCCGCGCCCATTCCGGGGTGATCATCGACTCCGGCAACTTCCCCACCTGCACGCGATGACCGTCGACCGTGCCGGTGACGCCGCGACCCGCCTGCTCGGAAACCGCTGTGGCAACCGCGAGCTGGAGCTTGCGGGTCAGCGCCTCGGTCACGATCGCCTCGGCCAGCACATGTGGCGACAGCTGATCCACCGAGGCGGCCAGCTGCAACAGCCACGCTTCATCCGCACCCGGAGCGGCGGCGACCTCCGTGACCACGGGCCGCCCGGCCGTGACGGTACCGGTCTTGTCCATGACCAGAGTTGTTGCGCGACCGAGATTTTCCAACGCCCCGCCATCGCGCACCACCACGCCGACCCGCGACGCGCGTGAGAGACCCGACACGATGGCAACGGGTGCGGCCAGCAACAACGGGCACGGAGTCGCTACCACGAGCACCGCCACCGCACGCACCAGCGATCCGCTGAACCAGTACGCGGCACCCGCGACGAGCAAGGTCAGCGGGAGAAACCACACGGCATAACGGTCCGCCAGCCGGACCGTGGGCGCGGTGGCGGCTCCGGCCTCGCGTGCCAGCCGCACGATCCCCGCGTAGGTACTGTCGTCGGCCGTCGCGGTCGCCCGCATCTCGAACACGCCGCCGGCATTGAGCACGCCGCTGCGGACCGGCTCCCCAGGGGTGCGCTCGACCTGGAGTGGTTCGCCGGTCAGTGCCGATTCATCCAGTGCCGCAACGGTATCCATGATCCTGCCGTCGGTGGGAACCACCTCGCCGGCCGCGATCACCAGGATGTCACCCGGAACGATCTCATCGAGATCGACGACCCGCACCACGTCCCCCTGCCGTCGCCGCGCCGACCGCGGCGCCCGCTCGAGCAGGGCCCGCAGATCCCGGGCGGCGCGCCGCTCGGCGGCGGCATCGAGCGCGTGCCCGCCGCTGAGCATGACCGCGATCAGTGCGCCCGCGAGGTACTCGTGCACCCAGAGCGTGCCGACCAGCGACAACACCGCGATGAGGTCCACTCCGGCGCGCCCGCGGCGCAGCGCCGCGACAACCCACCACACCGCCGGGACCAAGGCCACCACCGTGCCTGCGGCCCAGCACCAGTCGGCCACCCCTGTCGCCCCGGCGGCCCAGGCGACGCCACCGGCGACCAACGGTGCGATCGTCCCGGCCAGCAGCACCGTTCCGAGGACACCGCCGGCTCGATCGATCCAACCCTGGAGACGTGAATCGGCCACCATGGCTCTCGTCCTTTCGCCGGGTGTGCATTCCCGACCAGTGCATCGCAGTTGTCCGAAGGAGCGACAGGGCCACAGTCCCCGAACACCACTGCCCTTCGTCCCGGTCGTGGCCCGCCCACGATTCGTGGGCTGTGCCATGTCCGATGGATGCCCGAGACAGGACCTTCGACCCTGTGAGGGGCGCTGGTGCGGATGCTGACATGGATCGAGGGTTTGTCGTGCGGGGGATCAGGTGAGAAAGGGTCAGTTGATGCGTGGGTATCACTTCGCTCCGCGCGCCACCGTGAGTCTGGGGCGCGCGGAAGCACTGCGGCTGCTGGCCGATGTTCCCTTCGGGAGGGTCATCTTCACGCGCGACGCGTTGCCCGCTGTAAGGCCGGTGAACCATCTGGTCGA
Organism: Nocardia sp. NPDC059228; assembly: GCF_042754245.1. Taxonomy (NCBI): domain Bacteria; kingdom Bacillati; phylum Actinomycetota; class Actinomycetes; order Mycobacteriales; family Nocardiaceae; genus Nocardia; species Nocardia sp. NPDC059228. Next base: position 394,839 of record NZ_JBHZAL010000004.1, read on the forward strand.
CGAGGGCGAGATCATCGTCGTGCGGACCCGTCTCACGTCTCGGCTGACTTCGACCGTGCGCACGGATTCGAATGTGGTGGTGGCCTACGAGGCCGACGACATCGACCCCGTCGCGGGGCTGGGATGGTCGGTGGTGGTGACGGGGATCGCCCGTACCGTGACGGATCCGGAACGGGTCGCACGCTACGAGCGCCTGCTGCAGCCCTGGGTCGACGGGGAGATGGACACCATCGTCGCCATCGAGCCGACCCTGGTGACCGGCGTGCGGCTCGTGGCGAAGCAGGCGGGTTAGCCGGATTCAGGGTGCCGAGGCGCCCCGCCAGGCGTCGAGATGGGTCCCAGCAGCCGCCGACACTTACACCTCGCTGTGCGCGAGTGCATAACCGATCATCGTGGCTTGTCGGCCCAGAGGATGACATTGGTGCCGAGGAACTTCTTGCTCCATCCGATGTTCTGAAAACCCATTTGGCACAGAACATTCGCGACATGTTGGGGTGAGGTGAAGGCGAGGGTGCTGGATTCGAGGTAGGTGTACGACGACCGATCGCGAGCAATCGTCTGCCCCAGCAGGGGAATGATCGTGCTCATTCCCCACTCGACGATCGGCCTCAACGGGCCGCTGGGAGGGCAGGTTTCGAGGATGACGATCCGGCCGCCGGGCACGAGGACGCGGTGCTGTTCGCGAAGCACTGCCGGGAGGTCTTCGACGTTGCGGAGCAGATAGCCTTCGGTGACCGCGTCGAAGGACTCGTCGTCGAACGGCAGCCGGGTCGCGTCGGCCTGCTGCCATCGAACCGCGCCGGCCCCGGATTTGATCCGTGCGCGAGCCAGCATCGCCTCGGAGAAGTCGGCACCGGTCACGGCGACGGTGGGATACATCTGTGCCGCCGCCAGAGCGATCACGCCCGTCCCGGTGGCCAGGTCCAACAGTTGTCCGCCCGCGGGCGGTGCCGCGCGGGCGGCCACTTCACGGCACCAGCGCGCATGGCGGCCGAGCGTCATGACGAGGTTCATCCGGTCGTAGTATCCGGCGATCTTCTCGAAGATCGGGTGTACCGCAACACCTTTGCCGTGCGAGGTCTCGGCGACGGTGTTCGCCTGCCACTCGCGGCCGATGGCGCGCATCAGCGCCGGATACACACCGAGATACCGAAAAGGCTTGATACCGGCCATGTAGAGGGCGCCCAACAGGCCGTTCGGCTTCACCAGGACAGCCATCTGGCCGCGGTAGCCGCCGGTTCCGTCCGCAACCCAGCCGAGGTGCATGACCGCGTGGACGGTCGTGTTGCGGATTTCGGCTGCCCATTCGTTCTCCAGTTGGTAGACGGACCGGAACGGCGCTGTGCCGAGGTCCGGGCCCCGGGAGCCCTCGCGGAGGTCGGCGGGCAAGCGGTCGTACAGGGAGGGCAGCCGATCGCCGGTGCCAGTATCGGGCCGGTCCCAGCCGAGCAGTGCTCCGAGCTTCCAGCGAATGGTGAACAGCGCCCGGGAGATCGCGGTATCGCCGGTCACCCCACCGCCGATTCCTTCGGCGAATTGGCCTACCAGCCGAGGGAAGTCGTCGGGGCCGCCCGGCGTGGGCAACGCCCATACGTCCTCCACGGTGAAGTCGTCGGCGATGTCGTGGATCCGCCACGGGCGGTTGGTGTGAGCGGTTGGAGGAAGTCTCACGAGCTCGGCTCCGATCTATACGGGGGCGTATAGATCGAACATAAACCCATCTATACGCCCCCGTATACTCCTTGCCGACGTGAGGAGGCGCACCATGGCCGTGGCTCGCACACCGCGAGGCAGATGGATCGAGGAAGGCTTGCGGGCACTCGTCGCGGGCGGCCCCGAAGCGGTACGGATCGAGGCGCTGGCACAGGCGCTCGGTGTCAGCAAGGGCGGCTTCTACGGGTACTTCCGCAACCGGGACGCACTGCTCACCGAGATGCTCGACACCTGGGAGTACGAAGTCGCCGAAGGTGTGGTCGAACAGATCGAGCGCGACGGAGGGGACGCCAGAACCAGGCTGGAGCGGCTTTTCACCATCGTCGCCGACACGGCGGACGGGCCGGTGCGGGGCATCACGGCCGATATCGCGATCCGCGATTGGGCCCGCCGCGATGTGGCCGTGGCCGAACGGCTCCGCCGCGTCGACAACCGCCGAATGGACTACCTGCGGTACCTGTACTCCTCGTTCTGCCCCGACGAGGACGAGGTCGAGATCCGTTGCCTGATCACCGTTTCGGTGCGCATCGGCAACCACTTCCAAGCCGCCGACAACGGCCCGCGCAGCCGCACCGAAATGATGGACCTGATCAAGCACCGGCTGCTGGCCTAGGAGTCCACAGTCGCCGCCCGGGGCGTTCCGGTGGCGAAACGCGCAGCGCGTCGGCGCATTCGATGATCGGGCCGGCGGTCACGGGCGGCCGGGACGGCGGGGGTTGTCCGGAAGAACCAGTGCTTCGCGGTTTCCGCCAGCGCCAGGTAAACGACGATCATGGCGAGCAGCGCGACGAAGAAGGTGCCGGGCAGCGGCTGGAAGCCGAGCGTGGCGGCCAGCGGCGTCACGGGCAGCAGCGCACCGATTCCGACCGCGGCGAGCGCGGCGGTGAGCAGAGCGACGCTCGGGTGGCTGCGGAAGAAGGGCGTTCTGCGGGTGCGGATCACGAACAGCACCAGGGTCTGGGTGGCCAGCGATTCGACGAACCAGGCGGTGTGGAAGAGGGCTTCGCCCGCGTGGAAGACCCACAGCATGATGCCGAAGGTCGCGAAGTCGAACACCGAGCTGATGGGGCCGAACACCAGCATGAATCGCCGGATCAGCCCGATGTCCCAGCGCGCGGGCCGGGCCAGCTGCTCCTCGTCGACGGTGTCGGTGGGTATGGCGAGCTGGCTGGAGTCATAGAGCAGATTGTTGAGCAGGATCTGCGAGGGCAGCATGGGCAGGAACGGCAGGAACGCGGAAGCGCCCGCCGCACTGAACATATTGCCGAAATTACTGGACGTGCCCATCAAGACGTACTTCATGGTGTTGGCGAACACGCGCCGGCCCTGGGTGACGCCGTCCGCCAGGACCTGCAGGTCCTTCTCGAGCAGCACGACGTCGGCGGCGTCCTTGGCGACGTCGGTGGCGGCATCCACGGAGATTCCGACATCGGCGGCGTGCAGAGCCAGCGCGTCGTTGACGCCGTCGCCGAGGAAGGCGACATCGACGCCGTGCGACCGCTGCGCGCGGACGATGCGCGCCTTCTGTTCGGGATCGATGCGGGCGAAAACTGTTGTGGTGGCCAGCTTCCCGGTGAGCTCGGCGTCGGTGAGCAGATCGATGTCGGTGCCCGACAGGGTGTCGCCCGCCGGTAGGCCCAGCTGTTCGCAGACCCGCGCGGCCACTGTCGGATGATCTCCGGTGATGACCTTGACCGCGACGCCGAGCGTGGCCAGGCGGCTGATCGCCTCGCGCGCAGAGGCTTTCGGCGGGTCGAGGAACACGAGGAACCCGGCCAGCCGTAGACCGGTCTCGTCGGCGGCCGTCAGCGATGTCCGTCCGGGTGCCGGACGGGTCGCGACGGCGACCACGCGGTGCCCGGCCGCGAACTCGGCGGCGAGCGCCGCGGTGGCCGCATCCGGCACCTTCTCGCAGCAGGCGAGGACGGCTTCGGGCGCTCCCTTCGTAATGATCGTGCCCCCGGTGTCCGGTGCGTCGACCAGGACCGAGACCATACGCCGCCGATGATCGAAAGGCAGTGTGGCGAGCCGAGTGTGCCCCTCGGCGCCGTCCCGCGGTGCGAGCGGCGCGGCCCACAGTGCCGTGTCGAGCGCGTCACCGCCGGCGAGCCGGCCGTTCTGGATCACGCCGTCGGTGCAGGCCATGCCGAGCTCGATGACCTCGCCGCCGGCGTCCGGTTCGACGGCGACCGCGCGCATGAATTCGATCCGTCCCTCGGTCAAGGTGCCGGTCTTGTCGGTGAACAACACCTCGATGTCGCCGAGATCCTCGATGCATACCAGCCGCTTCACCAGCACCTTGCGCTGCGCCAGGATTCGTGACCCGGCCGCCAGGCTGGTCGACACGACCGCTGGCAGCAGTTGCGGGGAAATGCCGACCGCGATCGCCAGGAGAACATCAGCGCGTCCAGCAGCGGCCGGTGCAGCACCAGATTCACCGCGAAGATGCCGATCGTCAGAACCGCGGCGACGCGCACCAGCAGCATCGAGAACCGGCGCAGTCCGGCCTGGAACTCGGTCTCGGGCTCCCGGCGCGCCAAACCGACCGCGATACGGCCGAATTCGGTGTCGCCACCCGTCGCTGTCACGACGCCGCGGCCGGTCCCGGCGGCGACCACCGTGCCCATGAGTGCGCAGCAGGCCAGCTCGGATACCGGGCTTCCCGCCGCTACCGGGTCGGTCGACTTGATCACCGGCTCCGACTCGCCAGTCAGCACCGATTCATCGCACTGCAGTCCGGTCACGGACAACAGCCGCAGATCCGCGGGCACCAGCTCGCCCGGCCGCAGCTGGACGATGTCGCCTGGAACCAGTTCCGCGAGGTCGACCGATCGTGCCTGTCCGGCGCGCGTCACCACGACTCGATGCCGGATGCGCTCGTGCAGTGCGGCCGCGGCCTGCTCGGCGCGGAATTCGTTGACGGTGCCCAGCCCGACGGACATCGCCACGATCACCCCGATGACCACCGCGTCGCTGCGCTCGCCGAGGAAGAACGACACCAGAGCGGTCACAGCGAGCAGCAGCAGGAGCGGCGAGCGCAATTGCCGCGCGATGACCGGCCCGATTCGCGCGCGATGCGCCTGAATGGCGTTCGGCCCGAAAAGGCCTGCCCGTCCGGCATATTCGGACTCGGACAGCCCTTCGTCGCCGGTGGCCAGCGCGCTCAGCATCCGGTCGGCGGACTCCGCGGCGGCGGTCGTGGCGGGTACGGCCCGAACCGTGTGCGGCAGCGTGTGATTCGTGGCCGAGGACAGCGCGTGAACGTGCATGCAGTCGAGGGTTCCGCTGTCCGGGCCGGGCCGATAGGGCCTGCCCGCATCCAGCGAGGGGACCAAAGACCTTGTAGCCGAGGACTTGCCGCCGCTTTGGCTGGCCCCGGCCTCGGGGGTCGGCCTGTCGGGTCGGTGTGGGCGGAGGCGGGAACGCGCGATCGTCGCGCCTTCGGCCGAAGACGCGGCGGGGGAGCGCGGTTCGCTCTACTGCGGACGCGGATGGTCGCCACGCAGCTTGGATGCGTAGACCGCGGCCTGGGTGCGGCGCTCCATGCCGAGCTTGGCGAGCAGCCGGGAGACGTAGTTCTTGACCGTCTTCTCCGCGAGGAACATCCGTTCGGCGATCTGCCGGTTGGTCAGCCCGTCGCCGAGCAGGTCGAGCAGTTTGCGTTCCTGGTCGGTGAGCCCGGCCAGCGGGCCATCGGACTGGGTGCTGCGGCGCAGCCGATCCATCAGGGCCGCGGCGGCGCGGTTGTCCAGCAGCGAGCGGCCGGCGCCGACCTCCTTGATGGCCTTCGCCAACTCCATGCCCTTGATGTCCTTGACCACGTAACCGCTGGCTCCGGCGAGGATCGCATCCATCATGGCCTGCTCGTCGGTGAACGAGGTGAGGATGAGGCAGCGCAACGCATCGACGCGCGAGAGCAGATCACGGCAGAGTTCGATGCCGTTCCCATCCGGCAGCCGGACATCGAGGACCGCGACATCCGGTTTCAGCGCCGGGATTCTGGCCAGGGCCTGGGCCACATCGGAGGCTTCACCGATGACGGTGAGTTCCGGGTCGCTGTCGAGCAGGTCGACGAGTCCCCGGCGAACGATCTCGTGATCGTCAACGAGAAAAACCTTGATCATGGCCGGTTCCCAATCTGTAGGTCATCGTGGTCGAACATAGCTCTCCGGGACGGATTATCGGGGATGGCCGGACGTAGCTGGGCCGCCGGGGGCGGCGGGAGCGGTGACCTCCAGGATCTGTTCGAGGGGCAGCCGTGGGGTATGGGTCGGCTGCCGGTCGGAGGCGGGAACCGTGCCGACCCGCACCAGCACCTGGGGTTGCTCCACGCGGCCGGTGAGCTCGCGGATGACCGCTCGGCTCTGCGGCACTTCGGTGACGTGGGTGATCGGGCAGGTCGCATAGCCCGCGACCGTGCATTCGAGCAGGATGGTGGACAGTGCCTCACCGCAGCGCAGCAGGTCCGCGGAGGTGTTGCCGCTCGACACGACGAGAACCACGGACCGATCGTCCTGGATCTCGGTCCGGCGCGGCTCCTCGTCGACGGCCGGGAGTACGCGGCTCAGATCGACCCGCTCGCGCTCCTCGGCGGACACCCGGGCCGTCGGCGGGATACCCTCCGCGGGGAGTGAATGCCCTGTCCACCACTGCAATTCGGCTTGATAGCCGGAATCGTAGCGACGTATCGCCGCGGTCAGCCGTGAAGCGCGGGCGAGCTCGGTGCGGGCCTCGGGCGCCAGCACGGTGATCACTGCGTCGGAGGGGGCGACGATGACCGGCAGTACCGGTTCGAAATCGCTCCAGTCCGCCGGTGCGGAGAAGGGGAGCCGGTCGGTGTAGCGAACCGTGATGGCGGCGGCCCGATCCCGGTCGGCGTCGGTCACGATCCGCGACGGCTCGAAGGTCACCGTCGCCGGCTGATCGTGCCGGTTGGGGTTGGGGAAGTACGTGACCTGCGTCTGCCACCCGGCCGCGGCCAGCGCGGCGCGCAGATGCCCCAGCGCGAGACCACAGCTGATCAGCATTTGCCGACCGGAGTGGTCGGTGGCCGGGAGCATGCGCGATGGCACCGAGAACAGGTGCAGGGCATCGCCGTCGAAGACCCACCGCCACGGCTGGCTGTTGTGCAGGGAAGGCGCGCGACCGGCCAGCCGGACTGCCTGCTCGATCGTGTCGCCGCTGGGTAGTTGGCTCATGGACTCACGCTAGGACGGGTGGCGTGCGCGCTACAGGGGCCGTTGGTCCTCGTTACGGTGCTACAGGACCCTTGGCCCGGCGCCCGGACGCACGCACGCTGAAGCCGTGGACGACAATATGCGGCCCGCGCCGCTGATCGACGCGCGGCGCCATGACGCGGTGATATTCGATATGGACGGCGTGGTGACCGACAGCGCCCGCGTCCACGCGGCGGCCTGGAAGGAGATGTTCGACGACTTCCTCGCACATCGGGCGCCGGCCCCGGGCGAGAACCTGTCGCCCTTCACCGACGACGACTACCTGCGGTGGGTGGACGGTGAACCGCGTTACCGGGGTGTGTCCGATTTCCTTGCCGCACGTGGTATTTCGCTACCAGAAGGCGATCCCGCCGACGCCGAGGACGCGGGAACGGTGTGCGCACTCGGCAACCGCAAGGACCGGTTGTTCCTCGAACGGCTCGCACGCGACGGCGTCCCCGCGTTCGACTCCACCGTGGCCCTGGTGCGGCGCCTGCAGACGGCGGGTATCGGCGTCGCGGTGTTCTCCGCCAGCCGCAACTGCGCCGACGTGCTGCGGGCCGCTGGTATCGGAGACCTGTTCACGGTGCGGGTGGACGGCATCGTGGCGGCGGAGCTGGGGCTGGCGGGCAAGCCCGACCCGGCGATGCTGCTCGAGGCCTCGCGTCGGCTGGGCGCGGAGCCGGAACGGACCGTCGTGGTCGAGGACGCGGAGGCCGGTGTCGCGGCGGGCCGGGCCGGCGGATTCGGCCTGGTGATCGGCGTCGATCGGGGCGGGCACGGCGATCGTCTGGCCGAGCGCGGGGCCGATGTGGTGGTGCCCGACCTCGATCGGGTGCGGCTGCGCAACGGTTTCCGGCGGATGTCGGAGGTGCCGGAGGCAGTCGCGGGGCGGCTCGGTGACCTGCTCGACACCGAAAAGGCTTCCGTCCTACTCGATTTCGACGGCACGCTGTCGGCCATCGTCCCCGATCCGGCGGCCGCGACCCTGGTGGAGGGCGGTGCGGCGGCGCTGGCGCGGCTCGCGGCGCAGTGCCCGGTCGCCATTGTCAGCGGGCGTGAGCTGGCGGATCTGCGCGACCGGGTCGGTGTCGAGGGTCTCTGGTACGCCGGGTGTCACGGTTTCGAACTACAGGCCCCGGACGGCACGACGTACGTGCACGATGCCGCTCCGGGCGCGGAACGCGCGCTGGCGGAGGCAGCGGAGGAGCTGACGCGGTCGTTGAGCGCGATCGAGGGGATCCTGGTGGAGCACAAGCGTTTCGCGGTCGCCGTGCACTATCGGCGGGTCGCCCCGGAGCAGGTCGGCGCGGTGACGGCCGCCGTGCACGCGCAGGCGCACCAACGTGGCCTGCGCGTGACGGGCGGACGCAAGGTGGTCGAACTGCGGCCGGACATGGACTGGGACAAGGGCGCCGCGCTCCAGTGGATCCTCGGCCACCTCGTCACGCCGATGCTGCCGATGTACATCGGCGACGACCTCACCGACGAGGACGCCTTCGACGCCGTGGAGGCCGAGGGTATTTCGATCGTGGTCCGGCACGACGAGAACGGCGACCGGCGGACCGCCGCCCGCTTCGCGCTGCCCGGACCCGAGGGCGTGCGCTCCTTCCTCGACGATCTGGCCGTCCTGCTCGCCGCCGAATCCGCTGGGGCCGTGTCGGATTCGTGGGTGTTCGCCTTCGACGGGTACGACCCGGCGCACGAGCGGCTGCGGGAGGCGCTGTGCACCGTCGGAAACGGATATCTCGCCACCCGCGGGGCCGCGCCGGAGTGCGCGGCCGGGGAGCACCACTACCCGGGTACCTACGTCGCCGGGATCTACAACCGGGTCTTCGATCAGATCGCTGGGCGCACGGTCGACAACGAGAGCCTGGTGAACCTGCCCAACTGGCTGCCGGTCACCTTCCGTATCGGCGACGGCGACTGGCTCGACATCGACACCGTCGAATTGCTGTCCTACCGCCAGGAATTCGATCTGCGCCGGGCGGTTCTGCTGCGGCACTTCCGCTTCCGGGACGGCACCGGTCGCATCACCGCGGTGCGGCAGCGGCGGTTCGCGGCCATGCACGCGCCGCACCTGTGCGCACTCGAGACCACGGTGACCGCCGAGAACTGGTCGGGGACAGCGGTCTTCCGCTCGACGGTGGACGGCGCGGTGAACAACAGTCTGGTGGCGCGGTACCGGGACCTGTCGGGGGATCACCTCGAGCGGGTCTCGGCGCGGGAGCTGTCACCTGAATCGGTCCTGGTGGTGGTACGCACCGGGCAATCCCGGATTCCGGTTGCGACCGCGGCGCGCGGCACGCTGCACCGAGAAGGTGTGAAGCTGTGTCCCGCTACCGAGCTCGTCGAAAGCGACGGGTCGATCGGGCACGACCACGGCGTCGCGATGGCCGAGGGCGACACCGTCGTGCTGGAGAAGATCGCGGCCGTGGTCACCGGCCGCGACCACGCGGTCTCGGCGCCGGACGACGAGGCCGCGCGCGCACTTCGTAGTGCCGGCCGGTTCGCGGACCTGCTCGAATCGCACACGGCTGCCTGGGAACACCTCTGGGATCGGCTCCGAATCGATCTGGGCGGCGGTGAACACGCGACCCGGGTGATCCGGTTGCACCTGCTGCATCTGGTGCAGACCCTCTCGCCGCACACCGCCGATCTGGACGTAGGGGTCCCCGCGCGGGGTCTGCACGGCGAGGCCTATCGGGGGCACGTCTTCTGGGACGAGCTGTTCGTGCATCCGGTTCTGAGTCCTCGCTTCCCGCGACTCGCACGCGGTCTGCTCCGGTACCGATACCGCCGGTTGCCGGAGGCGCGGCGCGCGGCGGCCGCCGCCGGGTTGTCCGGGGCGATGTTCCCGTGGCAGTCCGCTTCCGACGGCCGTGAGGAAAGCCAGCTCATGCATCTGAATCCGCTGTCGGGGCACTGGAATCCCGACCCGAGCCCACGCGCCCACCATATCGGGAGTGCCATCGCCTACAACGTCTGGCAGTACTTCCAGGCGACGGGCGACCTCGAATTCCTCACCGACTACGGCGCCGAGCTCATGGTGGAGATCGCCCGGTACTGGGCGAGCCTGGCCGACTACGACCCGCGCCACGACCGGTATCACCTGCGCGGGGTCATCGGGCCCGACGAATTCCACACCGGATCGCCGAGCGCACCGGGATCCGGCGTGGACGACAATGCCTACACGAATGTGATGGCGGTGTGGACGTTGCTGCGGGCGCGCGACGCGCTGGCACGGCTGACGCCCCGCGCACGGGCGGAACTGCTCGAATCGCTGCGCGTCTCACCGGTGGAACTGGCGCGGTGGGAGCATGTCGGGCAGCGGATGTACGTGCCTTTCCACGACGAGGTCATCAGCCAGTTCGACGGTTACGAGCAACTGGCCGAACTCGATTGGGACGGCTACCGGCAGCGCTACGGCGAAATCCAGCGGCTGGATCGCATCCTCGAGGCCGAGGGCGATGACGTCAACCGCTATCGGGCCGGCAAGCAGGCCGATGTCCTGATGCTGTTCTATCTGTTCTCCGCCGACGAATTGCGGGAGGTGCTCGAGCGCCTGGGCTATGACCTTCCCGGGGAGATGATTCCGCGGACGATCGACTACTACCTGGCTCGCACGTCGCATGGTTCGACGCTGAGCGCGCTGGTCCACGCCTGGGTGCTGGCCCGTGCGCATCGGGCGCGGGCGATGGAATTCTTCGACCGGGTCCTGGATTCGGATATCGCCGATATCCAGGGCGGGACCACGCAGGAGGGAATCCACCTCGGCGCCATGGCCGGAACCATCGACCTGGTCCAGCGCTGCTTCACCGGAATGGAGGTCCGGGCCGATCGCCTCATCTTCAACCCCTGCTGGCCCGACGAGCTGGGGGAGCTGCGCTTCTCTATCGTCTACCGCGGGCACCGGCTCGCGATCAGGGTCAGCGCCTCCGAACTGGAGGTCGCCGCCGATCCGGGCGTGGCGGACCCGGTGGAGATCCATTACGACGGGTTCACCGAGCTGCTGGCGGCGGGGGCGACGGTCCGAATGCCGGTGAGCCGCAAGGCATCAGATCCGGATCCGCTCACGATCGCAGCTGATTGACGCCCCATCGGGCCAGCCCTATCGCGACGGCCAGGTATTCGACGAGCGCGAGATACACCAGCACCGCGCCGTACAGCCGAGCCCAGAGCGAGATGTAGTCGGTGGCGGCGGGAACCGCGACCACCATAGCCGCGCCGAGGACCAGGGCCACGGTCGCCACGGCATGCGGAGTTGCGGGAGGATTCATGGCAGCAAGTTTTGTCGCTGCTCGCGCGGATCAGCAGGGCCGATGTTCCCGACACCGGTGGGACCAACGGCCGAAGTCCCAGGCCGCTCAGCCCGGTCGCCGCGCAGAGGTCTTTGGTCCTCACTCCGAGGACGATCGCCTGCAGAGGGCGGTCAGGTCCCATTTCTACCGTGAGAGTACGAGCCCCTCCCCGGGCGCCGACGATTTCACCTCACCCCGGAGGTCAGGATGACACACCAGGAACTCGACGATCCGCATCGGCTGGCCTCCGCGCCCGTCGTGGTCGGCGTGGACAATTCGGAAGGGTCGGCGCGGGCGGTGCACTGGGCCGCGAACTACGCCGCACAGCGGCAGCGCCGACTGCACATCGTTCACGGCCTGGATCTGGTAGCGGTCAGCCGTGGCGTCGGTCCCTACGCGGTGGCGACGCCGTCGCTCGTCGATGCCGTCAAGGCCGCCGGCGCGGCGGCCATCGCCCGAGCCCGGGTGGCCGCAGGCGACTACGAGCCGGAACTGACGGTCTCGTCCGCGGTGTCGACCGACAGTCCCGCCCAGGTGCTGATCGATCTCAGCGAGTCCGCCTTCGCGGTCGTAATCGGGGCGACCGGGACGGCCGGCACGCTCTCGCATCTGGGATCCACCCTGTTCTCGGTGACCAGTCACGCCCGGGGCGCGGTGGTCGTGGTGCGGCCGGACCCCGACGCAGCCAATGCGGTTCGCGGCTCGGGTCCGGTCGTGGTCGGCGTGGACGGCAGCCGCGTGAGCGAGGCGGCGATCGGCGCGGCGTTCGCCGAAGCCTCCGAACGGGGAGTGGGATTGGTCGCCGTCCACGTCTTCAGCGATTGGGACACGGGGCAATTCGCAGACGAGGTGGTATCGGTGGTGACTGCGGAGCTGGCCGGTATCGAGGAAGCCGTCCTGGCCGAGCGGCTGGCCGGCTGGCAGGAGAAGTATCCGGATGTCGCGGTGACCCGCGAGGTGTTCGCCTCCGGGCCCGCCGAGCGGCTGGGGGAGCTGTCGAAGACCGCGCAGCTGGTCGTGGTCGGCAACCGTGGACGCGGCGGATTCCGAGGAATGCTGCTCGGATCCACTACCCATTCCCTGGTGCAGCACGCGCACTGCCCGGTGATGGTCGTGCACGCCGAAGACGAGGAGACGAAGCGATGACGCTGACCATGCCCGGCGCCGGAACCGGAATCCGGGACGACCTGATCGACCTGGACGCGTGGTGGCGGGCCGCCAACTATCTGGCCGCCGGGCAGATCTACCTCATGGACAATCCGCTGCTCACCGAGAAGCTGCGGCCCGAGCACATCAAGCCGCGGCTGATCGGCCACTGGGGAACCGTGCCCGGGGTGACCCTGACATACGCCCACCTCAATCGGGTCATCATGCGGACCGGGCAGCAGATGCTGTTCGTCCTGGGGCCCGGCCACGGTGCCGCGGCGCTCACCGCCGCGACCTGGCTCGAGGGCACCTATTCGCTGCGGCACCCGGAGGTCGGCCAGAACCTGGCCGGGATGCGAGAACTGTTCCGGCAGTTCTCCTTCCCGGGTGGTGTCCCCAGCCATGCCTCACCGCATCTGCCGGGTTCCATCCACGAGGGCGGCGAACTGGGCTATTCGCTCGCCCATGCCACCGGCGCGGCGCTGGACAATCCGAATCTGGTGGTGGCGTGCATGATCGGTGACGGCGAGGCCGAAACCGGGGCGCTGGCCACCAGCTGGCACGGGTCGCTGTTCCTGGACCGCGTCGGCGACGGCACCGTGCTGCCGATCCTGCACCTCAATGGCTACAAGATCGCGAATCCGACGCTGCTGGGGCGCATGTCGCGCCGGGAGCTCGACGCCATGCTCAGCGCGCAGGGCTGGGAGCCGATGTATGTCGACGGCGACAATCCGGCCGAGGTCCACGACCGGTATGCGACCGTGCTCGACGAGGCGATGGAGCGGATCCGGGAGATTCGCGAGTTCGCCGAGCACGGCCTGGGTCCGCGCGATCCCTGCCGTCCGATGATCGTGCTGTCGACTCCGAAGGGGTGGACCGGTCCGATGATGGTGGACGGCGTGCGAGTCGAAGGCACCTTCCGATCGCACCAGGTGCCGTTGCCGGGCGTGCGCGAGAATCCGGAACGCCTTGCGCAACTGGAGGACTGGTTACGGTCCTATCGGCCCGAGGAGCTCTTCGACGACGAGGGCCGTCCGGTGGACCGGATCGCTCGCCTGCATCCCGAGCACAGGCGGATGAGCGCCAATCGCGCCGCGCACGGTCACGACAGCGTCGACCTGCAACTGCCCGACCCGACCGACTACGCCCTCGAATTCCCCTCTCCCGGAACCGAATCGGCGGAGGCGACGCGGGTACTGGGCGGGTATCTGCGCGACGCGCTGGTCGAGAATCCGCGCAATCTGCTGTTCTTCTCACCGGACGAGCACACCTCCAATCGCCTGGACGCCGTTCTCGAGGTCACCGGCCGGCGCTGGCGCGCCAGGCGGATCGCGGACGATGATCGGTTGTCCCCGGACGGCCGCGTCTTCGAGGTGCTGTCGGAGCATCTGTGCCAGGGCTGGCTGGAGGGTTATCTGCTGACCGGCAGGCACGGTGTGTTCTCCACCTACGAGGCCTTCGCGCACATCATCGATTCGATGGTGGTGCAGCACGCCAAATGGTTGCACATGGCGGCGGAATTCCCCTGGCGCGAGCCGATTCCCAGCCTGAACTACCTGATCACCTCGCACGTGTGGCGGCAGGATCACAACGGGGCGTCCCATCAGGATCCCGGCTTCATCGACCATGTGCTGAGCAAGCGGCCCGAGGTCAGCCGGGTGTACCTGCCGCCGGACGCCAATTGCCTGCTGCATGTTTTCGACCACTGCCTGCGCAGCCGCGGCCGGGTGAATGTCGTGGTCGCCGGGAAGCAGCCCGCGCTGCAATACCTCGACGACGAGGCGGCGCGAGTGCACTGCGAGCAGGGCCTGGGCGTCTGGCATTGGGCGAGTTCGGATTCCGATCGCCCCGCCGAGGTGGTGCTGGCCTGTGCCGGGGACGTCCCCGCCCAGGAAGCTCTCGCCGCCGCGGCGCTGCTGCGAGAGCTGGTGCCGGACTTGGCTGTCCGCGTTGTCAACGTGGTTGACCTGGCCCGTCTGTTCCCGCCGGATCGCCATCCGCACGGGATCTCCGACGAGGAATACCGCTCCGTCTTCACCGACGCGCCGGTGATCTTCGCCTTCCACGGGTACCCCTGGCTCATCCACCGCATCGCCTACCGCCGCCCCGGCCACGACGTCATGCACGTCCACGGATTCACCGACAACGGCACCACCACAACACCTTTCAGCATGTGCGCCATGAACGGCATCGACCGCTTCACCCTGGCGGCCGCCGCCCTCGCCGAGGTGCCGCGCCTGTCCGAACGGCTCGCCGCGCTCACCGAAGAGCTCACAGCCCGCCGTGAGGCCGCCGACGCGTACGCCCGCCGCTACGGCATCGACCCACCGGAGATCGCCGACTGGCGCTGGCCCGCTCAGCTGTGACCACCTGGCGCCGGCGACGCGGATCAATTCCTCGTCGCTGGTGTCGTCGCACACCCCGTCGGCATCCCGCGCCGCCTTGTTCGGTGACCGCTGCATCCTGTCCGGCGTCTGGCATTCGGCCGTTGGGGTGAGCGGATCGGGTGGCGTGGCCGTGAAGCGGCCACGTTGTCGTTCCGGCAGCCTGGTGAGGTGGCGCTTACTCCCGGACAACGCTCCACCCGGTGGTATGTCGCGGAGGTGGTGATCCTGTTCGGCGTGCAGAGCCTGCGCGGCGCGGCCACCAGCACTATCGCGCCGATGTGACCGTCTTCTTCGGCCTCGACCTGGCAAAAGTACTGCCATACAACCTGACTCGCACCCGGCATCTTCAGTTGGCATTGTCCTGGGTGGTAGCGGCGTTCCCGGCGGCGGGAATCTTCCTGGCCCCCTTGATCGTCAAGCGGGAACAGCGCGGGCAGGGCAAGCTCTCCTACATGCTGCTGGGCGCGGTGGCGGTGGTCTTCGGCAGTCTCATCGGTGAGACGCTGAGCATTCACGGCAAGGTGTCGTTCACGAATTTCTTTGCCGCCCAGCAGTTCACCTTTCTCGACCTGGCGCGATTCTGGCAGATCCTGCTCGTGGCCGGCCTGGCGATCTCGCTGGTGATCCTGTACTCAGCCCGAGGTTGGCCTCGGCAATTCTTGCGCGCCGCTTCGACGGCGCCGATGGCGCGGTCAGGTGACACTCTGGGTTACTGAGCAGTTGCCCAGTCTGTTTTTCTCGCTTTGACTGGTCGGCTGGTCTTGTAATCCCCCGAATCGGGATTGTTCGGTGACTGCTATGAATGCGCTGATCAGGCGTGTTAACTGAAGTAACACATATCACCCCCTAATCGGCGGCTGGTCTGGTGGATATCGGCGGCGCGCTCGATAGGGTTTCCAATCAGCCACTACAGCAGCAGTTTTCGATCCCGAGTCGTGTCACGCGGAGAGGATCGAGGAGACGTGAGCCGCTCACCCCTTCGCAGCGGCT
Organism: Nocardia sp. NPDC059228; assembly: GCF_042754245.1. NCBI lineage: Bacteria > Bacillati > Actinomycetota > Actinomycetes > Mycobacteriales > Nocardiaceae > Nocardia > Nocardia sp. NPDC059228. The sequence continues at coordinate 410,592 of NZ_JBHZAL010000004.1, forward strand.
CACGGTTGTCCCGCGGATTGCCTGCAACGATCCCGGTGACGACGTCGAGGTCGACGCCCGGGTGCGGTCGCCGCCTGCCCCGGGCGTCGGCCCCGACCGGCGCTGGCGGAGCTCCTGGAGGTCAGCGGTTTCGCCGATGTGGCGGTGCCGGGGCGGCCTGGTCGGCGAGGGTGAGTATGTCCGCTACCGGGCGTCGAGGGGTGGGGGGAGGTAGGTGCGCGTCGTCGATCGGTGGGGTGCCGATGCGGACTACCGCCTGCGGAATGCCGGGGCTGGCGATCATGCCGGTGAGCAGGTCCCGCCCGTCGGGTAGCTCGGTGATGTTGGTCAGGGTGCAGGTGGCCAGCCCGGCGGCCGTGCACTCCAGCAGTACCGCGGACAGCGCCTCGCCGACGCGAACCCATTGCGGTACCGAGTCCCGCACGGCGCTGAGGACCACGAGCTGGGCGCGATCGGCGAAGTGATCGCGGCGGGCGGTGCGCGGACCCGGGGGAAACACCCGGCCGACGCCGACCTGCGCGAACTCCGCCTCCGATGCCAGCGCGGTGCGGGGAATGCCTTCCTGCCCATCGGAATGACCTGCCCACCAGTGAAGTTCGGTGTCATAGAACATGTCGTGGCCGCGCAGTGTCGCGAATTTCCGGGAGAGTGCCGCGAGCTGCGGCCGAACGGATTCGTCGAGTACGTCGAGCCGCACGTACTGTGCCGCTGTCAGCGCGCGCAGCCTGGGCAGCAGTTCGGCCCACCCCTGCGGCTCATGGAGGGCGAGCCGGTCGGTGCGGCGGTGTTCGACGGCGCTGGCCAAGGTGCGGATGCTCGCCGGGGGATTGCTCCACGGCCGGAACTCGATGGCGGCCAGTCGATCCGGGTGACGCTCATCGGGAACATGCACGATGTCGGTGTGCCAGCCGTGGTCGGCGAACACGGTTCTGACGTGGTGCAGCATCGCGCCACAACTGATCACCAGCTGGCGGCCGAGCGGGTCGGTCGAGGTCAGCTGCCGTTCGGCGTCGGCATACAGATAGAGGCGTCTGCCATCGAAGCGCCAGCGCCACGGCTGGGTGTTGTGCAGCGACGGCGCGCGCGCCGCCACCTCGATCATCGCCGTGATTGTCGCCGGATCGGGCACGGACCGGCCGCGCACACCTTCGTCGCCGCTCATACCGAAAGTCTGCGGTTTGCCGGCAGCTCGAACATACGGCCGTTGCTCCTGCGCCGCAGGGTATTTGGTCCCTGCTGTGCGCTGTGCGGTGGATCGGCGACACCGGCGGCAGGGGGGCTCATCGCGGCCCGATACCTAGACACTGCCTAGCGGCCTATCGGCACCAGACCGGCGACCTCGGACCGGCGGATCGGTGACTTTCGGCCGTCACCGAGCGGCCCTGGACGCGAGATGCTGAACGGGCAGACGAGAAACTCCAGGGACGAGGAGCAGGGCCATGTCACACAATTGCTCACTGCTGTGGCGGGTGTGGCGGATGCGGCCGTGGAATACGAATCCGCTCATGCGGGCATCCGACCGCTGGGAGTCGGTGCTGCACGTGCTGGTGGTCGTCCTGCTGCTGCTGGCCGTGCCGGTCGCCGCCGCGGTCGGGACCGAGACCTACACCCGCAGCGCCGCCCACATCAGCGTCGCGAACGCTTCGAAGACCACGGTCCACGCGACGGTTCTGACCGCGCCGAAGGAAGTCCAGCCGGCCGGTCCCGCGCAGCCGGCGCGTTTCGAGTCACAGGTGCAGTGGCAGCGCGACGGGAACCTCGCGACCGGAACGACCGGGATCCGGCGCGATACGAAGGCCGGCGACACGGTGCAGCTCTGGGTCGGGACCGACGGGCTGGTCACCGACCCGCCGCGGCAACCCGAAATGGCGATGTGGGACGGCGTCGGCACCGGTGTCGCGCTGCTCATGGGAGCCGGATTCGGAGTGTTCGCGCTGTTCTGGTGTGTCACACAGGCGCTGGAACGCCTGCACGCCGCGCGCTGGGAGGCGGAGCTGCGCGGGCTCGGCCGTCCCATCGGCACGTAGTCACCACGACGATCTCGAGATCAGGTGTCGGTCATGACCGAATTGCAGCCGCTGGATGTGGGATTCATCGAACTGGAGGACTCCGATCGGCATATCAGCCTCGGTATCGCCGCCGTGGCGATCCTGGCCGGTGCGCCTCCCGGTCGTGCGGAATTCACGGCGGCGCTGGCCGAGCGGGTCTCGACCAACGACCGCCTGCGGCAGCGGGTCCGGCGTGCGCCACTGGACCTGGCCGTACCGGTATGGGAGGACGACCCGAATTTCGATCTCGCCCACCATGTCCGGTGGAGCGCGCTGCCCGAACCTGCCGACGAGTGCGCCTTGCGTGAATTCGTCGCCGGTGAGCTGGTGGAGCGCCTGGACCGCGATCATCCGATGTGGGAGTGCGTCGTCATCGACCACTTCGCGGGCGGGCGCTGGGCCGTGATCGTGAAGGCGCATCACAGTCTGGTCGATGGTGTCTCCGGCGTGAACCTGTTCGAAAGCTTCTGTGATGAAACGGAAGTGGAGCGCCGGGAGAAGCCGGCGCCGGACACCGATGCCGCGGGAGGCGGGAACTGGTTCGACTGGGCGGTTACCGGGCTCCGATTGCCGGTGGAGGTGCCACGCTATGCGTTGGGTCTGGTCCGCAGCCTGGTCCCGGTGGCGGCCGCTCTCGTCTCCACGCCCGCGGCCTCCTCGCTCAACGGTCCGATCGGCAGGCAACGACGATATGCGATCGCGCGAGCCTCGCTCAACGAGATCAGGGAGATCGGACACGGCTTCGACGCGACGGTCAACGACGTCGTGCTGGCCGCGGTGACATCGGCGTACCGAGCTGTCTTGCTCGGGCGCGGGGAAGAAGCCACCGGTAACAGCGTGCGGATCCTCGTCCCGGTGTCGATGCGCGCCGCGGATGCGAAGACGTTTCTCGACAACCGTGTCTCGGCGGTTCTGTCCCTGCTGCCCCTGCATCTCGACGACCCGGTCGAACGGCTCACCACCATCCACCGGCGGATGGCCCGGCACAAGTCGGGCGGGGCGGCGCAAGCCGAGAAGTCGCTGCTCGCCCTCGCCGGCCGGCTCCCGTTCGCGCCGGTCGCCTGGGGCATGCGGCTGTGGTCGCATCTGCCGCAGCGCGGCGTGACGGCCGTGGCGACCAACGTCCCGGGCCCGCGCCGCACCCTCACCATGCTGGGTTGTGAGGTCCTGGAGTTGATACCGGCCATTCCCATCGCCATGCGCCTGCGCACCGGCATCGCCATCCTGAGCTACCGCGATCAGCTCACCTTCGGCATCACCGGCGACTACGACTCGACCCCGGATCTCGAGGTGCTCGCCGACGGAATCCACAGCGCCATAGCCGAACTGCTCACCGCGGTGCGGGCACGGCCGCAGCGTCCGGCCGGGTAGGCCTGCGGTGCTCGGGGGCCACTGTCGGCCGGCCAGAGGTCCCGCTGCCCGCGGGACCAGGGTCTCGCCCACGGTGGCGCCGGCGGTGGGGCGGCAGCGGCGAAAGGCCGTCGGGCGTGCGACTTCGGCTTCTGTCTCGGGTGCCCGGTCGGGGCGGACGATCGGATCGGCGGGCGGATCGACGCGCTCGCGGACGGAGGACACAGTGGTTACGAAGTACGGGAGCCACGGCATCGGGCCGGCGGCCGTGCGGCTGCCGAACAAACTGCGGCATGTGTTGGGGGAGTGCAGGACACCGCCTTCGGGCTTGGTGATCGATCCGGCGGCGCGCGAGGTGCGCGCACGTGGCCGACCGGCATCGCCGGACGCCGCCTGCGGAGCATCGATCCTGAAGCCCGGCAACGGATTCCCCCTCGAGAACGTGCACGACTCTTTGTTCCGAACAGGAGACAGACATGAACCCTGAACCCTCCACCGTCCGCTCCGTCCGACTGCGCGGCGACCTGGACGAACCGCTCTCCCGCTGGCTGTGGCTGGTGAAATGGATCCTCGCGATACCCCACTACATCGTGCTGCTGTTCCTGTGGATCGCCTTCTGGGTGGTCACGGTGGTGGCGTGGTTCGCGATCCTGTTCACCGGGCGCTACCCGCGCTCCCTGTTCGACTTCACCGTGGGTGTGATGCGCTGGTCCTGGCGAGTGGAGTTCTATACCTACGCGGCACTGGGTACCGACAGGTATCCGCCGTTCACCCTGCGGCAGTCCGACTACCCGGCAGATCTGGAGATCGATTACCCCGAACAGCTCTCGCGCGGGCTCGCTCTCGTGAAATGGTGGCTGCTCGCCATCCCGCACTATTTGATTCTGGCCGCCCTGTTCGGCGGCGGTGTCATGCTCGGTGGTGGCACCGGTAACAGCAACGGCAACAACACGATTCCGCTGATCGGCGTGCTGGTACTGATCGCCGCGGTCGCCCTGCTGTTCACCGGCCGCTACCCGCGCGGACTGTTCGGATTCGTCCTCGGCGTGAACCGGTGGTTCTACCGCGTCCTGGCGTATTCGGCGCTGCTGACCGACGACTATCCACCCTTCCGGCTCGACCAGGGCCCGCGGGATCCAGCCGAGGATGTCGTGCCGTGACAACGAGATTCCCCCGCGTGCCGGAACGCTGGGCAGTCATCGCGGTGCTGCTGGCGGTCGCGGTGGTGCTGGCCGCCGCGGCCCTGGTGGCGATCCTCTGCGATCGCAGTGACCAGTCCGCGCCGGCACCGCCGGCCACCGTCGCCTCGTCGGCCGGCGTCGACTTCCGCTACGAACCCCTCTTGCCCTTCCGCAGCCTCGCCGAACACCCGGCCGCTCAACCGCACAGCACGACGGGACAGGGGGAGTGATGCAACAGATCCCGGCTCGTGGAACCGAACAATGCGGCGGTGGCGGAGTTGCGAGCGCGGGTGCCGACGACCAGTAGCTGGGAGTCGCGTCCCGCCTCCGCCAGAACGGTGGCGGGTACGCCGGGAACGGTCACCTCGGTGACCTCCACGTCCGGGTGAGCCAGGCGATGCGGTGCCAGCGCGCCCGTCAGGACGGCATCGTCCGTGGTCGTATGGTCGCCTGCCGGTCCGATCGGCACGATCCGGTTCCACGACCGGCAGTGCACGGCGGTCAGCGGCACCGAGAGTGCCTCGGCGAGTTCGAATCCCAGCGCGAGGGCCGCCGTACTGACCGGTGTGCCGTCCACACCCACCGTGACCGGTTTCCGCCGCGGAATGCGACGGCCCGCTCTACCGCGCCACACCGCGACCGGGCACCGCGCGTGGCGCGCGACCTCCATGGTCGTCGGGCCGACCAGCCGCCCATCCCAGGCGGTCTGGGCCCCGACCACCAGGATCCGGGCGTGCGTGCTGCGCGCGATGAGCGCGCGAGCGGCCGCCTCGGGGGTGACCTCGGTGGTGACGGGCAACTCCGGCGCACAGGAACGGACCAGTGCCACAGCGTGTTCGGTGGTGTGCGCGGCGATCTCGTGCCAGCGCACCACCCGTCCACTCGGGTGAGCGTGCTCCGCCCCGCCGTCGCCGCGGGGAAATCTCGGAGCGCAGGCGATGACGAGCGGTTCGTGGATGGCGGTGGCGAGATACGCGGCCCAGCGGACGGCATTGAGTGAAACCGTCGAGCCGTCCACCCCGGCCACCACGGCGTTGCGATCATGGTGCGCGTCCATCGTTCCCTGCCTCCCGCCCGGCGTATCCGTGCGAAACCTGCTCCGACTCTCCGAGAATGACGCGTCACCGGCGATCGCACACGATCCGAGAGACCTCGATCGCGGTGACGTAAGACCATCCGCTCCCGGGATCAGGCAGGGCCGCAGGTGTGTCGGACCTACACGGCGGTGATGACGACCTTGAGCGCTCCGGTCTCCCCGGCGCGCGCGAAGGTGTCGTACGCGGAGGGGAATTCGTCCATCGTGAAGCGGTGGGTGATCATCGCGGCGGGGTCGAGCCGCCCGCTGGCCACCAGGTCGATGAGCCGGGGTGTGGAATAGGTGTCGACCAGGCCGGTGGTGATGGTCAGGTCCCGGATCCAGATCTTCTCGAGGTGCAGGGTGGCGGGCTTGCCGTGCACGCCGATATTGGCGACGTGGCCGCCCGGGCGGACGAGGTCGACCGCGGATTCGAACGTTTCGGGGATGCCGACCGCCTCGATGGTGACGTCCGCGCCGAGGCCGCCGGTGAGCCGTGCGATCACGTCGGCTGGGTTGTCGCGGCCGCTGTTGACGATGACGTCCGCGCCCAGTTTCGCGGCGGCGTCGAGCCGGCTGTCGGCCAGGTCGATGGCCACGATGTGGCCGGGGCTGTAGAGCCGGGAGGTGACGATCGCGGCCAGCCCGATCGGACCCGCGCCGATGATCGCTACCGTATCGCCCGGCCGCACAGCGCCGTTGAGGACGCCGACCTCGTAGCTGGTGGGCAGAATGTCGGCGAGCATGAGCATCTGCTCGTCGGAGATGCCCTGGGGGATCGGATAGGTCGAGGTATCGGCGAAGGGAACGCGTACCATCTCCGCCTGCGTGCCGTCGATGAGATGGCCGAGGACCCAGCCACCGCCGCCGAGGCACTGCCCGTACCGGCCCTCCCGGCAGAATCGGCATGCGCCGCAAGCGCTGATGCAGGAGATCAGGACCCGCTCGCCGACCGTGCGGGTGTGCACTCCGGTACCCACCTCGACGATGGTGCCCACGGCTTCGTGACCGAGAATCCGGCCGGGCGCGAACTCGGGTACGTCACCCTCGAGAATGTGCAGATCGGTGCCGCAGATCGTCACCGCCTCGACGCGGATGATCGCATCGGTCGGTTGCGTGACGATCGGGTCGGGCACCTCATCCCAGGATTTCTGCCCGGGTCCATGAAAAACCATTGCTCGCATGGGAATACCTCCTGTGCGCGGACATCTCGACCGGCCTAACGGTCCGATGCTGCCGCGGTGCGTGATCGGCGACCGTGCGTATCGGTCGCGGCGTCGAGGGAATCGGCGAAGTCGATGAGCTGGTGGACCTGTTCGCCGTGGCGGCGCAGGAAGTCCTCGCGCGCGCGGCCGCGGCGGAAGGTGAGGAAGGAGCGGCCGGTCTCGAGCTGCCAGGTGTACCAGAACAGGTAGGGGATGGTGAGGACGAAATTGGCTATGCCCCAGACGATCCAGACATCGTTGTCGAACCAGCCGTCCGACGGCATCACCTTCGGGAAGATGTTGTAGATCGCGATCACCAGCATGAGCACGGGCAGCGTGTAGATGCGCGCCATGATGTAGAGCTCGGGGCGGCGCTTGACGAGCGGATAGATCTCCGCGACCGCGAGAATGCAGATGCTGGCGGCGAAATGCTCTTCCTGCGGGGGATATCCGCCGAAGGTGAAGCACAGATTCCAGGTTGTGTAGAGGAAGTTCCACGCCATGGTCGTGTAGGCGACGAGCTCGGCGTTGCGGCCGGGCAGCACTTCCCAGAAGCGCGGGCAGTAGGGGATCGTGAGGCACAGTCCGAGCCCGACCGCGGCGTTCCAGTAGTTGCCGATCTGGGCGTCGCGCAGGGTGGCCTCGGCGATGTTGAGGAACAGGATCGCGTACGGGAACCACAGGAATCGCGGGTTGCGCAGGATCTCCCACACCCGTCCAGAACGTTGCTCGGCCACGGCGATCCGCATCGCGCCGACCAGGGTCAGCGGGATCAACACCGACAGGATCTTGGCCCAGGAGAACCAGTTGATCAGGCCGATATCGCGGCCAGGCCCCCAGATCCAGAGCGGGAACGTCAGCAGCGACAGTCCCCACACCCACATCGCGGGTCGTGGATGGGTGCGCATGTAGTCGACGATGAGCCACAGGACGCCGCAGAACACCAGCATCGAAACCGCCGTCACCCAGGTGAAGGGGGCCGGATTCCCGGACACCGCCTGCGACGCCGCGCTGATCATGGTGGATACCGCCTTTCGCTGACTTCGGAGGAGAGCGATCGGGCAACCGACGAGCAGGCAGATTCCGCCCATCGTGAGCCGACCGCGTGGGCAGCCGCGGATCGCGCGTCGTGCGGCCGGGGAGGGGCAGCGCGCCCGCCTGCGTCAGCCCTGTTCGATCGTGAGGATGTCGGCCAGCGGGCGCCGGGGAGTCGGCGGCAGCGGCGGTTCCCCGTCCGGTACGGTGCCGATCCGCACGACGATCTGCGGTGTGCCGGGATGCCGCAGCAGGTTCGTGAGAATGTTTCGGCCCGTGGGTAATTCGGTGATGTGGGTGAGCGCGCAGGTCGCCAGCCCGGCCACTGTGCATTCGAGCAGCACCGCTGAGAGGGCCTCGCCCGTCGCCAGCCACTCGGGTAGGGAATCGCCCTCCGAGCTGAGCATGACCATGCCGGCGTGGTCGTCGGTCTCCGCGCGCCGCATGGAGTGCGCCGTGGACGGGAAGACCCGGCCCACCCGGACCCGGGCGAATTCCGCGTCCGAGACCAGCGCCGCGGCCGGAACGCCCTCGGGGTCCCCGGAATGCCCTGCCCACCAGCCGATTTCGGCCTGGTACATCATGTCGTGCCGGCGCAGCGCCGCGGTCTGCTCGGAGACCGCGGCGAGCCTGGCCGTTACCGCATCGTCGAGCGTGTCCAGCTCCAGGTAGTGCGGGGAGACCAGCATGCGCAGCCTCCGCTGCAGGTCTTCCCAGTTCTCGGGCGCGCCCAGCGGCAGCCGGTCGGTGTGGCGGTGCTCGATGGCGCCCGCCCGGGCCACCAAACCCGACGGGGGATCGGGCCAGGGCCGGAAGCTGATCTCGGCCAGGAGGCCGGGATCCAGTGGGTCCGGGACCCGGGTGGTGTCGGTGTGCCAGCCCTGCGCGCCGAACGCGGTACGGACGTGGTGCAGCATGGCGCCGCAGCTCATCACCTGCTGGCGGCCGTGCGGGTCCGCGGCGGTGAGCAGCCGGTCGGGATCGGTGCGCAGGTGCAGCCGCGCGCCGTCGAAGCGCCAATGCCAGGGCTGGGTGTTGTGCACGGAGGGCGCGCGCGACGCCAGCAGCATCGCGGCCCGCAGCGTGCGGTGGTCGGGTACGGCGAGCGGGGTGGCGTTCATTGCGGTCATACTTCGAGTGTTCGCGTCGGCCAGTTCGGAACATACGGGCTTTCCGCCTGCTGACCAGGGACGTTGGTCACCAGGGCGAGTGCCGGCGCGGTGCGTTCGGCTCGCTCCTTGATGCCCCGCAGCATCTTGGCCTCCATGATGAGGCTGCCGGGCTCCATGATCAGCATGTAGAAGAGCCGTTGCAGCAGACCGGCATCCGGTAGCGCGATGCGGTTGCGGCTGATCAACCGGGTGCCCTCGGCGGTCGGGTAGAGGCCGAACGCCCACACCCAGTGGTGGTCGGTCGAGGCCAGCACGAAGGCGTGCGGACGGTCCAGCACAGCCACCCGCATCGCGGGACCGGACTTGCCCATCGGCAGCACATCGTCCACCGCGAGCTGCTGATACTCCGGCAGGATCTGGTCGGCGCTGTGCATGTCCAGGCCGAGCAGGTTCTCGATCCAGTCGTAGGTATAGGCACCGGCCCGGCCCGGCCCCATCTGAACCAGCCACGGCCAGATCTGCTCCGGCGTGGCGGCGACGGTGATCGCACGCGTGGTGACGGTGCCGGCTTCGGCCAGCAGTCCGTCGCCGGGCATCGCCCGCCCGACCTCCTCGGCGGTCGAGCCCCAGGTCACGCACTTGGTGCGCGCGAAGAGCCGGTATCCGGCCGCCAGCCCGGTGAGGGCCGAGGCCACGCCGATCACGGTCGCCAATGGTGTCTTCACGGTTCTTCCTCTCGGTGGGACGTCGATGTCGATCCTCGGCCGCCCCGCGCGGTTTCCGCAGGGACCGATGGCCCGACATCCGCCCTCGGAACCGGTGACTTTCGGCCGTCTCGCCGCAGCTCGTACGCGCGGGATGCTGTGAACGAACAGCGTTCTGGACGTCGTCAGGGAACTGGAGGCATCGCCATGATGTATTGGTACGGCCACGATATGGGTGGCTGGGGCTACGCCTGGATGGGTGTGGGCATGTTGGTCTTCTGGGCCCTGCTCATCGTCGGGATCGCGTTCGCGGTCCGGTTCGCGGTATCCGATCCGGGCCGCTCGGGCCGCTATGAATCCCCGTCGCCGCAGGAACTGCTGGCCCAGCGTTTCGCGCGCGGCGAGATCGACGAGACCGAATACACCAATCGCCTTGCCGCACTGCGGGCCTCGGGCGCGCGGCAGTAGAACGACGGGAGCGAGAGAATGTCGGAGATCTCCGAAACCCCGGGCGGGCAACTGAATCCGCCGGTCGTCGTGGCAACGGACGGATCGGCCGTCTCTTACCGCGCCGTGGCCTGGGCGGCCGTGGATGCGGGACTGCACGGCTCGCCGTTGGAGATCGTCACCTCCGTGGCGGTCCCCGGCGGATGGGGACCCGGTGCGATGCTGACCAATACCGACACCGACTGGCTCCGGCTCGATGGCGAACGGGTGGTCACCGAGGCGAGTCGCGTGGCGCGCACCGCGGCCGTCGGCGACGGCCTGTCCATCCGCACCGATATCACCTTCGACACGGCGATTCCGTTCCTGATCGAACGGTCGCGGCACGCGCGCCTGCTGGTGGTGGGCAGCCGCGGGCACGGCGCGATCCGGCGCGGCCTGCTCGGATCGGTCAGTACCGCGGTGACCCGGCATGCCCACTGCCCGATCGCGATCGTGCATTCGACAGCGGCGATCGACCCGGTGTCAGCGGAGAAGCCGGTACTCGTCGGTGTCGATGGCACGCCCAACAGCGTGCCCGCCCTGAGGCTGGCTTTCGAAGAGGCATCCCGGCGCAAGGTCGGGCTCGACGCGCTGCATGCCTGGACCGACATCAACCGTGACGGCCTGCCGCTGCCGGGGTGGGATGCCGTCCGCGACCGTGAAACCGAACTGCTCGCCGAACGACTGGCCGGATTCGGCGAACGCTACCCGGACGTCCAGGTCCGCCGAATCCTGGTCCGCGACCGCCCGATCCAGTCCCTGCTGGAGGCCGCGGAGAACGCCCAACTGCTGGTGGTCGGCAGTCACGGTCGCGGCGGTTTCGCCGGCATGCTGCTCGGCTCGACCAGCAACGCGCTGCTGCACAGCGTGGAATGCCCGATGATCGTGGTACCGACCCGCTGACCGGGCCGACATGGTCTCGGCGCAGTGGTAGCTGCAGTGCCGCCCCCCGGACAAGGGGGGTCCATGCGCACCATTGATTGCATGTTTTCTAAACTAATAACCTTATTTATTGGTGAAGGAGAATGTTGCCGTGGACGATCAGACCACTGCGGAGCGGCCGGCGGCAGTACTGGAGCAGCCGGCGGTGTCGAAATCGGCTCTGGTGCAAGAACTGTGAGCGTGCGGGCACTGCTGCCGGTCTGGTCGGACTGGCGTGCGGGCGTGCGTGCGCCGGGCGCGGATCTGCTGTCCGGGCTGATCGTCGCCCTGGTGGCGCTGCCGTTGGCGCTGGGCTTCGGGATCTCCTCGGGCCTCGGCGCGGCCGCCGGCCTGGCGACCGCGGTGATCGCGGGCGCGGTCGCGGCGGTCTTCGGCGGATCGCGATTCCAGGTGTCGGGGCCCACGGGTGCGATGACCGTGGTGTTGGTGCCGATCTTCCATCAGCACGGTGCGAGCGGGGTGCTGGCCGTGGGGCTGCTGGCCGGGCTCGTGCTGGTGGTGCTCGCGGTCGCCGGGGTCGGGCGTGCGGTGCGCTACATGCCCGCCCCGGTGATCGAGGGTTTCACCGCCGGAATCGCGGTGGTCATTGCGCTGCAACAGGTCCCGGCCGCGCTCGGGATCGCGCACGCGCACGGGGACAAGGTGTGGCAGGCTGCCGCTGACGCGGTGCGCCAGTACCTGGGGCATCTCGATCCGCTGCCGATCGTCACTGCCCTGCTGGTGGCGGCGCTCATGCTGGTCGGTGGCCGGTATCTGCCCCGCTGGCCGTTCGCACTGCTGGCCGTGGTGCTGGCGACCGCGGCGGTGGCGGTGTTCGATCTGCCGTTGGCCCGGATCGGCGCCATCCCGTCGGGCTTGCAGGCCCCCGCCCTCGGTTTCCTCCATGTCGACCAGCTGGGTTCGCTGCTGGCGCCGGCGTTGGCGGTGGCCGCGCTGGCGGCATTGGAGTCGCTGCTGTCGGCCACGGCCGCCGACGCGATGGCGGTGGGTACCCGCCACAACTCCGACCGCGAGCTGTTCGGCCAAGGCCTGGCCAATATTGCCGCACCGCTGTTCGGAGGTGTCCCGGCCACCGGCGCGATCGCGCGCACCGCGGTGAACGTCCGCTCGGGCGGTCGCACCCGGCTGGCCGCGCTCACCCACGCAATCGTGTTGGCGGCCATCGTCTTCCTGGCCGCCCCGCTGGTCGGGCAGATTCCCCTCGCCGCGCTGGCGGGCGTGCTGCTCGCGACCACGGTGCGGATGGTCGAGACGGCGTCGCTGGCGGCGATCGCCCGCGCTTCGAAGGGAGACGCGGCGATCATGGGCGTCACGTTCCTGGTCACCGTCGCCGCCGATCTGGTGACCGCGGTGGCGGTGGGCGTCGGGATCGCGGTGGTGCTCGCCTTGCGCGCGGTCGCGAAAGAGGCACGCCTGCAACAGATTCCGCTGGACGAGGGAGATCATCTGGCCGAGGAGCACGAGCTGCTCGACGAACACATCGTCGCTTACCGGCTCGACGGGCCGTTGTTCTTCGCCGGCGCGCATCGATTCCTGCTGGAGCTGGCCGAGGTATCGAATGTGCACGTGGTGATCCTGCGCATGTCGCATGTCACCGCGCTGGACACCACCGGTGCGCTGGTGCTCAAGGACGCGATCGGCAAACTCGAACACCGCCACATCATCGTGCTCATGTCCGGGCTTCGTCCCGATCACCAGCGCCGTCTCACCGCGATCGGAGCCCTGCCCGCGGGCGGCGCCGACCACCTGTTCACCCACACGCCCGATGCCATCACCTGTGCGCGGCAGCTGGCGCCGGTGGTGGCCGGGGACGGTCATCGATCGGGCGCCTGACATCCTGCGCCCGCGCTGTTCAGGGCGTGTTGGTGGAGGGGCGGGCGGGGAGCCCCAGAGCGGAGCGGTTGCAGGCCAGCGCGAGGTCGGTAGCGGTCACGAGGCCGGTGAGGCGGCCGGTGGAGTCGGTGACGGCGACGGCATCGAGGTTGGGGCGCAGGACGATTCGAGAGATGACGTCGGCGAGCAGATCGTCGGAGTGAGCGATCGCGGCCGGGGGGAGCGGGCGGGCGAGATCTGCGACCCGCAGGCCGGGGTGCGGACCTGCGCGGGTGTGCAGGAGATCGGCCCAGGCGAGGACGGCGTACGGATGGCCGTTCTGGTCGACGACCGGGAAGAGGTGGTGGTGGGTGTAGACGAGGTCGGATCGGAGGAGCTGGTCGAGGGTCCATGCCGCGTCGGCCATCCGCGGCGCGGGGGTCATGACATCGCCGATGGTGGTGGCGCCCAGACGATGTCGCAGGCCCGCCATGGTCAGCTCGCTGTTGGCGGCGCTGTAGAGGAACCAGCCGAGCAGTATCAGCCACAGGCCGCTGAAGTCGCGGAACGCGATGATCTCGGCACTGCCGAGACCGGCCAGGGTCATGCCCAGAACCTGGCCGGTGCGGGCGGCCGCGGTCGCGGCGCGCAGGCGGTCGCCGCTGCGCCACCAGATCACCGCCCGCACGACGCGCCCACCGTCGAGGGGCGCGCCCGGCAGCATATTGAACACGGCGAGAACCACATTCACGGTGGCGAGCCAGACGAGGGTTGCGGTGACTGGGCCGCCGGGGGAGAAGACCGACGACACGGCCGCCGCGCCGTAGGCCAGCACGCCGAGAAGCAGACTGGTGGCGGGGCCGACCAGCGCGACCCGCAGATCGGTCCGGGCATCCGTGGGTTCGTCGGTCAGCTCGGAGGCCCCGCCGAGCAGCCACAGCACGATGCGTTCGACATGAATCCCATTGCGGGTGGCCACGATCGAATGCGCCAGCTCGTGTGCGAGCAGGCAGGCGACCAATCCGAGAGCACCGGCGATCGCCGCGGCCCAGATGATTCCGGCGCCGGCGGTGCCACGGAGGTAGGTGGCGAGGATCCACGTGAAGAGCCCCACGGTGACGGCCGCCGACCAGTGCGCGGCGACACGGATGCCGGCGATTCTTCCCAGTGGGACCGTGGATCGGAGCTGCATGGTGTCCTCGTCTGTCGTGCCGCTCGGATCAGCGCTCGGACCCGGTCAGCCCCTGAGCGACCAGGATGCGATGAGCCTGCTGCGCGGCCGAGAATCCGCCGTGCTCGTCCGGTCCGGCGTCGGCGGGATACTCGAGGCCACGCACGAGCGCGGTGACGGCCTCGGTGAGCGCGGTCAGGCGTCGTTCGATGTCATCGGTCGGCATCTGGCCCGGTTGTGTGGGGACCGCCGCGCTCCCGTAGACCGCCGCGAGATCGGTGCCGAGCAGGAGGAAGCGCAGCGCCACCGGCAGCTGCGCCAGCACATGGTCGAGCTGACCGGGCGAGAACAGGTCGGCGAGGGCATCGGTCACCACCCCCACCAACGGCACGGCCTCCTCGGGACTGATGCCCGCGGCATGGGCGAACTGGGCGAGGAATGACGGCACATCGCGCGGGACCGGCACGTGGGCCGGGATCCAACCCTCGTAGAACGTGCCGCGGAGCAGCTCGGGCAACTGGGCGCTGAGATGCGCGGCGGCATTGACGCCCAAGCGGTCGCGCACGGTGTGCAGCCACGCGCGCAGGGCGCGATGGGCGAGGAAGCGATCCTCGGTGTCGATCGCCCCGGCCACGGCCGCCAGCCATTCGTGGGCGGTGTGCACGCTCGGTGCGAACGGATCGGTGTGATGGCCCATGGGACACGTCCTTTCGTGAGATGAGAACGCACTGAGCTAGGTCTGGTTCCACCCGCGCAATGCCTGGGCGATGGTGGCATCCATCGAGGTGGTGGTATCCACGGTAGTCGCGTCCGGCCACGGAGAGCTGGTCGTGGCCAGTGCATGCGCGACATCGGGGGTCGCCTCGGAATCGCCGGGGCGGCGCGTACGAATGCGCGTGTCGGACGTCTGGGGCGGGCACTCACAGCGCAGCGGGATCAGCTCGGCGTGGGTGCCCGCAGCGAGCGCCTGGGCGCGGGCCCGTTCGGCGGCATCGGTCCAGGAGGCGTCGAGTATCACCGAGACGCCGAGCCCGAGTCGCTGCCGTGCCAGTTCCAGCATGTGGGTGTACACCAATGATCTCGCGTCGGGCCGATAGGCTCCGGCGTCGAGGACGCCGCTCGCACCGGTGATCACTCCCGAGGCGCGGAGCCGGGCCCGCACGGTGTCGCTCGAGATCACCTCGGCGCCGGTGACCTGTGCGAGACGGGTTGCGACAGTGGACTTTCCGGTCCCGGGCAGGCCGCCGACCAGAGCCAGCCGCACCGCGCCGGCCTCCAGGTGCCGCACCGCGAGATCCAGGTGCCGGACAGCGTGACCGACGAACTTCTCGTCGCCCTGTGCGGCCCGGATGTGGTTCGTCTTGGCCCGCACCATGGCCCGGTAGGCGATGTAGTGGTGGCGCAGCGAGGCCGGCGGCGAATCCCCGGCCGCGCGCAGGTAATCGGTGAGAAAGTCCTCGGCGAGCTGGGGTCGGCCCAGGAACTCCAGATCCATCGCCAGGAATGCGGCATCGTCGAGGCCGTCGACAGTGCGGAGGGAATCGTCGAAGTCGAGGCAGTCCAGGATCCGGAAGCCGTCGGGCAGCGCGAAGATGTCTTCGGTCATGAGATCGCCGTGCCCATCCAGAATCCGGCCGTCCGCAATGCGTTCGGCCAGCAGTGGCGCCCGGCCGTCGATGAAACGCATGGCCAGCCGCTCGATGCGGTCGACCAGCAGGGGCTCGAGCGCGCTGAGCGGATGGGATCGAGGGCCGCGCAACAGGATTCGCCATCGCTGCCGCAGGGCCTGTGCCGTTCCCGCCTGATCGATCGTGCTGCTCCGACTGGCATGGCGATGGAATCGGGCCACCACCGTCGCCAGCTCGGACAGTTCCGCCCGGCTGATCTCGCCGCTGGTGACCAGCCTGCTCAGGCGCCGAGATTCCGGCATACGTCGCATGACCAGCACGGGTTCGCCGGGACTGTCGAGCGGACCGGTGAGATGTTCCAGGCCCAGGTAGACATCGGGCGCCCAGCGCCGATTCAATTCGAGTTCGCGGCGCAGCGCATGTTCGCGGGCCTCGGTCGTCGCGAAATCGAGGAAGTCGGTGACGATGGGCTTCTTCACCTTGTACGCCCGATCCCCGACCAACACCACCAGGCCGGTGTGCGTTTCCCGGAGTTCCGCGGCGCGCGCATCGTGGAGGGTCCCGCTCCGCAGGTGCTCGGCGGCCACGGCGCGGTCGACCGCCCGCTGTCGCAGGTCGTCGGGCCGGACGACAGGACGTGAGGTGGAGGCGTTCGTGTCCATGCCTCCCACACTCCGCGCGCCGGGCTGCCGGAAACAGAGGACTTAGGTCCCCGCGGTGACGACAACGGTCCCGTCTGATTCCGGCTGGCTGTAGCCGCAACGCGATGATGGCGCGGCCTCAGGGCTAGGCCGGGGAGGGCGAGGGCCGCGTGCGGTAACGAATCTTCAGGCGGCGGGTCGAAACGTCCGGGTGGGTGGCGCTGAAGCGTTCGCCGTACTTCCTGCCGTAGGTCACGAGGTAATCGTGTAGGGCGGGACCGTAGCCGAGGTCGACGGCCACCTGGTCGGCCAGGAATTCCTCCCGCCAGTTCACCCACATTTTCGGGAAGGGCTGCAGGAGACAGACTATGGCAAGCGCCTGGGCGAGATGCAGGCCGATGGTCGGGAGCAGGGCACCGACCAGGGCAGCGAAGGACACGGTGTACATGATCAGCAGCAGGATCGTCGCAACGAAGTCCGGCGATCGTCGATAGGACAGCACGGTGATCAGAAATGTGGCCGGCGCGCCGAAGACGGTGACGACCGGTGCGGTGCACAGGCTTTCCAGTCCCCTGACGGTCCAGCCGCCGATCAGCTGATGACCGAATTCATGTGCGATCACCGCCCGTAGCTCGAGCGGGGGTAGTTCGTTCACAGCCGAGATCGGCACTGAGACACGACGGCGCGGGTGCGACCGACCCGCGGACCGAGGGTGACGGGTTCGCAGCACGATTCGCAACCAGGTCTCGGGTCGGCCTGCGGCCCGCATGACCTCCCAGGAGGCTATAAACAGCAGGGTGGCGGGCTCGAAGCGTTCCGGTGGGCACGGCACGGTATCGGGAAACGCCACGACATGCCGCCATATCGTCAACTCGTCCGGCATGATCAGTTCGACGACCAGCGCGTAACACCAGATCAGACACCAGACCACTACGACGCTGGTCGTCGCCCAGCGGCCGGCCCAGGCGGTGAGACTCCAGAGCATCACCACGGTCGCGACCGCCCAGGGCACAGCCAGGAGTAGGCCCAGCAGCGGCAGCAGTCGGGCTTCGATGCGGGCACGGCCAATCAACCGGTACCTGGTTGTGCCCGAGGGCGATTCGAGAGACATGGCGGGTCAGCTCTTCGTGCGGGCGAGGCTGTGTTCTCCTGCGCGGTCGCTTCACGATACGAAACCGGCGACAAGGTCGCGTAGCCCCAAATTCGAGTGGGAGGGCGCGGCAGCGGTTCCCAGTCGATGCGGTGGTCGAACATCCAATCCAGATGTCCGACAACGCCTCGGCCCAGGCCAGTGTGCGGTCGGGATCGGCGTCGAGCGATAACAGCAGTGCGACCGCTGGGTTGTTGCAGAGCAATCGAGGGCCTGCACGCAGTAGCGTGCGGGCCCCCGATCCTTTGGTATGTCCCTGCGATCGCGGTCAGAGGTTGCCGAGACCGCAGAGCCCCTGGCCGGGGCGCGGCGGGCACAGGATTCCCAGGATGATCCCGGAATCGGATTGACGAAGGTGGCCGAACCGGCCTGGAGCAGTAAGGATCCGGCGTCGGCGCCGGCGGATCCAGTGGTCTTTTCCCGCTACAACGCTCGGAGGGACTCGATCGCGTGCATCACACGGGTGTCCTCGGGGTCGGCTGTGGGTGCCGGCAGGACGATGCCGTGGACGAGGCCGGCGTAGCGGTCACGAACGAGGTCCGGCAGGGCGTCGTAGTCGCCGCAGATGAGCAGTTGGTCGAGGACGTTGTCGGTGACCACGTCGTGG
This sequence comes from Nocardia sp. NPDC059228, assembly GCF_042754245.1. Taxonomy (NCBI): domain Bacteria; kingdom Bacillati; phylum Actinomycetota; class Actinomycetes; order Mycobacteriales; family Nocardiaceae; genus Nocardia; species Nocardia sp. NPDC059228. The sequence continues at coordinate 428,739 of NZ_JBHZAL010000004.1, forward strand.
AGTCGATCCCAGTATTGCTCTTTCACCAATTGCCGTAGGCGATCGAACAATTCGGGCAGGCCGAGACGGGTCAGTGTCGGCCGGTAGGACGGGGTGGAATAAAGGAAGGCGAGTAGCCGGCGCTGCCGTTCACGGTCGCGTGCCACCTCGGCTGCCGTGGCGCCCGTGGCGATCGGGACTGCGGCGATGATTCCGGGGGCCTGGCGTGACCGTTCCACAGCGCCCGCGTGCAATGCGGGCTGGACGACGTCGCGCAGGTACCCCGGATCGGAGTTGGTGGAGTGGGTGATCACGCCGTCCGCGAGTTGTCCTGCGAGGCGGCACATCCCGGCATTCACCGCGCCGAGCAGGATCGGCGGCGGGGCGATGTCGTCGGGGCCGGGGTTGAAGTAGGGCTGCAACCGGGTCAGCCGGTAGCTGTCACCCTCGAAATGGATCGAATCACCGGATGCGAACGCGGCGAACAGCTCTCGCAGCACGGTCAGGTATTCCCCGATCCGCGCGACGGGTTCGGTCCACGGCATGCCGAAACGGCCTTCGATGTTCTGCTTGATCTGCGTTCCGAGCCCGAGCTCGAAGCGCCCGCCGGAGAATTTCGCGAGATCCCAGGCGTTGTACGCGACCAGCGTCGGGCTCCGCACGAAGGCCAGCGTGATCGCGGTGCGCACGGTGATCCGGCTGGTGTGCTCCGCCGCCAGCAGCGCGACGGCGAACGAATCGTGGATCGTCTCGGGGATGTGAAGCCCATCGAATCCGAGGTCCTCCACCCGCCGTGCCACCCGTGGCACCTCGGACAGCGGCAGTCGCGGATCCAGGGCTGCATAGACTTTCATCGACCGTCTTCCTCGGCGTCGGTGCGTTGTCACCGCAGACGGTAGCGGGCGCACCGCGTCGTGTGCCCTCAGGCTGTCGGTCTGCTCCTCCGGAATCCATGCCCGCGCACGATCACGCCAAGATCTCCGCTTTCAGATCCGGCCGATCTCGCTCCTCCGCGAACGTCAGTGCGCGCCCACACAATAGGTCCACGAAGTACGCGTACGGGGCATCGTCGCTATCGACGGCCATCATGAACAACAACACCAGAAAGTCGTTCGCCGACTCCTGTGACCACCGGTAACCAACCGCCGGACCGAACTGGTCGAAGATCGGCGCACCGTTCTCAGGTGAGTTGAACCAAACACCCTCGACGCGTCGCACCATCCACTCGCCGATATAGGTGATGAATTGGTCCGCGAGATAACCGTTTTCGGGCGCGTACCGTCCATCCTCGCCGAACACGGCGGCATCGATCAGGGAAACGATCCAGTCGAACGCAGCGGCGCTGAATCGGTCATCGAGTGAGGGGCGGCCCTCGTTGCCCCGTACCGCTTCCAGCCGGGGCAGCGTCTGGGTGAACAACGTCTCGATGCGGGCGTCGATCGCAGCTTGGTCGCTCCACGCGAGCCAGGCCGCGGACTGCTGGGCGTCGCTGTCGAACAATCCGGGGTCCAGATCACTATCGGCCGGAGTGGCCCGTCTCGCGTGAGTCTTCACGTTCCCCTCGTGTGTGTGCATGCCATTGATGGTGTGCTGGATGATAGACGATCTCGCACTGCCACAACGGTAGAGCCGCCGAGGTGCTGCTCGAGATTGTGGCTGATCATTGGTTGATCTCAGGGTCGATGACGACCGCCGCTCGCCAACAGGTCATCCCCGACCCGTAATCCAGCTGCTGGGGCGGGAACTCCCACGGTCTACGTTGCGCGGCCGCGTACCTCCAGTCACTTCTGGCACTAAATCAACACCAGCCCTATAGCTTTCATTTCGCCGCAATCGACCGACACTCAACCCAGCTTTATTGGGAGTTCTAAGTGGAACCGCGCCGACCAGCACCGGCACATACTGTCGCATGAGCGGCACTGTGTGTCATCGATGGAATGCGACTGCCGCGATAGGTTTCTCGGTGCCGACACTCCAAACAACACCGCGTCGGCGCGCAAAGGGTTAGCGCCCGCCCGGGCGGCCATTTCTTTCAGCGCAACCCGGGCGGGCATTCTCTGTCCACGGATGATGATCTCAATCGCTTCGGGATTCATGCCACATGCGGCCTGCGCAGACGGCACGAGTGGCGCACGAGGGAATGTTCGCATTTGAATGCCTCGATCGCTTCACGACACCCAGTGCAGATGGTGCCGCCTGTACTGATGAGGTCCTTCCCACATTTGGCACTGATCGCTCCTCAGGCCGGGAAGTTGAAGTCCCCTCGAATGATGCCAGCGGCGAAGACATCCCATTCGCCGGGGGCGAAGACGAGGGCGGGGCCGGTCGGGTTCTTCGAGTCGCGAACTCCCACGAGCCCCTTGTCGAGGAAAGCGACCTCGACACATTCTTTTCCCGCGGAGCTGCGGCTGCTCTTGAACCACTGTGCGCCGGCTAGGTCAACACTCACCTTCAGTTGTCCTTTCGTGCCACCTGCCGGAGCAGGTTCCTGCTGCTCACCGCGTCGAGCGCGGCGCGCTGGAATATCGCGGATGCGTCGCGGTAGCGTTGGACGTCCGTTTCTCCCTCAAGGTACATATCGCCGGTGAAGTTCTCGACGTAGATAACGGTCGGTTCTTTCTCATGGGTCTGGTCGGCGGCGAAGTCGAGGATGACGAACGGGCCGACCGGAGTGCCCACGGGCAGACCGGCATTGAACGGCAGCACACGAATGCTGACGTTCGGCCGGGTGCTGATATCGGCGAGCTTCCACAGCTGCCCGGCCATGACCCCTGGTCCTCCGACCATCGTATGTAGTACCGATTCATGCAGCACCACACTGGTTTTCGTTGGTCTCGCCTTGCGGGTGATGATCGTCTGCCGGTTCATCCGCAACTGGACCCGACGATCCTGCTCGTCCTCGGAATCGTTCGGAAAGTAGATGCGATCGAGTGCGCGAGCGTAGTCGGCGGTCTGGAGCAACCCGGGCACCACGTCGGGCCGGTAGATATCCATCGACTGAGCCGAAGTCTCCAGCCCGACGAAGACATTGAATCCCTCGGGGATCAGATCACCGAACGAGTGCCACCAGCTCTTCGCCGCTGCCTGCCGGTTGAGGCCGACCATGGCCGCAGTGGTCTCGGCGGTGAAACCGAGGACGCCGCAGAGCGCTTCGATATCGCGAGCCGTGAGTTTGCCCGTTTCGCCGCGTTCGATACGTCCTAGTTTGGAGATGCTCCACTCCATTATCGGCGCGACCTGCTCGAGGGTGAGGTTCGCGTCAAGGCGTCCCCTGCGCAGATACCGTCCCAGCTGTCGACGTGGCAGTGACGAAGCCGATCCATCCTTCACCATGATCCGCTCCCCAGGCATGTTCAAGTTGGCAATGGAGTGAGGTCAGAATGGCACTCTCCCTGGGGTTTTGCACCGGAATCACGAATTTGCCAGCGTGGCATTGCCACTCTGCATGGACGGTGGTGTGCTGGTTCCACGCCCACCGGGGTCCACCGCACGTTCTCTCCGGCCGGGTGCACGTTAGTCGTCCGATTACGCAGGGGGTCAGGCGATGTCCCAAGAGAATCCGCGGTCGGTGCAGGCGATCATCGACCGCATCGAACGTGAGAAGCAGCGAACCGTTGACACAGAACACGCCGAGGTCGGCGTGGCCGGGTATGCGGTGCGTGGGCTGTGGTCGTGCTACGACGATCCCGGCACATTGACTGCCGGACAAGCGCATACCGCAATGCAGCTGCATCTCGGATGCGGGGTGGACAGCTGCTGGGTGCGGTGGCGGGCGCGGACCGCGCTGGTCGTGGCCGGGCGTATGGTGCTCGATCCGCGTGCGGCGCGGGTGCCGGGTGTGCACCGCAGGTCGCTGTTCACCGTGGTGCGGATGGCGGTGTTTGGTTGTGGCGCACTGTTTTTCGGCGGTCGTCATGCCCTGTGATGACCCCGATCGGATCGAGATCCAAGTCATCCAGGACGTACTCGACACCGTCGAGGCCCGGCTGTGCGACCGCGAAGGTCGCGGGTGGCGGTTGACCGCGCCCCGTTCGCTCATCTACGCGGCCGTCCTGCACGCGGTCATCGTCAGCGCCCGTGCCTCCCACCGCCTGCCCGCCACCCTCGACCACGCCGCGGTCCTCGACGCCATCTTCGACGGCACCGAACCGTCGGAACCCGGTGAACGCGGCCGCCCGGTCGACGACGTGATCGAACGACACACCATCAACATGAACTGACGGCCTTCGCCGCCGAGGCGGCTCCCGTGACGAGGAGGCCATCACGGTCGGCAACCGTCCAACTCCCGGGACTTCGGCGTGGTGGAAAGGCGCCGGACGATCATCGATTGGAGTGCCATCGTTCGCGGTACGGCACAGAAAGCCATCGCCCAGCAGCTCACGGTCAATGACTGGGAAGATCCAAAGAACCCGCGGAAGCGGACTTGGTGGACTTCGCTGACACCTACCACGTGTTGCTCGATCTGTTGGGCGGCGATTTCGATTATGCAGGACGAGTGTCCGAATCCTGAGGGCGCCTTCGGCTTTGGCGGCCACTGGGTTTTGTGGTCGTTTCCATCGATGTCCGTGACATCAGCTACTTCGCGGATCGAATCCGCTGCACGAACTGGCGTGAGTGCAGCGACGATCTCTGGGCACCTACGTTTGGCCGCGGAGCATCAGGGGGTGGAACTGGAGGCGATTGTGCCCCCGCCGATTTGCGGCAGGGGCACAGTCGCATTTCGCCGATCGCGTGACTGTCGAGTTCAGCTCTTGACGACTTTCGGCGGTGTCCAGCTACCATCGGTGATGGCCTGCTCGGGCCAGTACGTCCGCAGGATCATCTCGAAGTCACCCGCGGGGGTCGGGAGCCAGTTGGCCTCCTTCTCCGATCCCGGTGAGGTGTGTTGCAGGTACAGGGTGATTCCGCCGTCGGGGTTGCGCACCAGGTTCGGCAGCATCGGCGAGTTGATCAGGTACCGGTTGATCGGGTTGTCCACCAGCAGGATCTCCGGCAACTTGTACATGGTTACCGACCAGAACGCCTTCACCGGCGGGAGCTGTCCAGCGGGGAAAGTGAGGGTGTAGTTACCCGCACCGTTGAGCTTGGCGCCTGAGGAATCGTTGGTGAGCGGGAAGTACATGGCCTCCACTCCGGGCAGGCCCAGGATGCCCATCACGGCTCCGGCCATGCGGTAGAGGTAGTTTCCCTCGAGCTGCTCGGCCGACCCGAACAGCTGACCGGAGTCGACCTTCCCGGTCTGCAACTGGTCCTTCTGGAACGTGTGCAGCTCGGCCCACGCGTCGGCCATGCCGCCCTCGATTGCGGTGCGCTGCTCGGCACTCAACGTCGCGGGATCGAAGTCTCCGTTCGGCCCGATCCCGATCTTGGCGAACCGCTCGCGCAGTTCTTTCTCCTCGGGTTTCACCGGCGCGTACTTCAACGTGAAGTTGAGAACTTTGAAGAAGTCGAGGGAGGTCTTCTCTTCGTCTGGTGTGAGTGGCGTGATGAAGTCGACTGCGGGCGCGGCGGCGGGGGCCGGCTTCTTCTCCAACGCCGATAGCGGCGAAACCTTGTACTGAGCCTGGATCGTCTTGACGTTGTCGAGGTCGGCCGGGTCGAACAGCTGTGTGCGGTACAGGACCATCGCAAAGTCGGTGTCGGACTGGATCACCTTGTCGACGCCGGCTGGCTTCGCGCCCTTCCATGCGGGGCCGGCGAGCAGATAGGTGCCGCCACCGTTGCCGGTGGTGCGGCTGCCGATCAGGTCGAAGACGTAGGTGTAGTTGTCGATGAACTGCAGTGAGAAATACCGGTTTTGCTCGATGGGCGGCACCGTGAGAACCAGTGGCTCCGTTCGCAGATCGGCGGCGAGAAACGAGTACGGCGTGTCGGAGTTGGGCGTCTGAACGGTGGTGTCTGCCGGCGTGAAGACGCGGGCGATGCTGTGGATCTGGTTCCAGTCCCCCAGGTACTGGCCGCTGTTCTTGTTCACCGCGTACGCGTTCTCGATGCGGTACATGTCCACCATCGGGAAGCCGTACACATAGGCCTCCTTGGCGATTGCCCGCACCTCGTCCATGCCGAGGACGCCGCTGGCCTCGGATTGCGTTCCGCAGCCGGCGATCGCTGCGGTGATTGCCGCAACGATCATTCCCACTCCCCAAGTCCGATAGTTCATTCCGTTCCTCCAGGTCGATTACCAGTAACTTGTGCAGCGACCACAGACCGCTCGAAATCGGCCATCACACCAACCTCGCCGAGCAGGCGTACGGTCTCCGGTGTCGGAAACCCGCCTTCGAAGCCCGTTTCGGCGAGTTCGTCTCAGCGGGTCATGGGCGGACTCCTCTCAACGGCCGCCTGATGGGCCGGATGTGCGCGGCTAGCCGGAATTGTCTCCGGCCCGCCACGGCGTGCATTGGGTTCAGCTCCTGTTTTGCGGCGTTGGGCGGGCTATGAGTGCAAACGTTAACACCGACAAATTTGATAACTGAGAGTTTCCTGAAACCCGGATCGGTGTCCACACCAGCCAGTGGGGCGCATCACTACACCCGAGCTGAATATCCGCAACTCGGCTAATCGGAGACTGGTGTCAGGGCAGGTCCCGGCCAGGATGTGATCCACGCGCCCCGTGGGGCGCTCTCTCAATGCGGCTGTATTACAGTGCCTTCCGCTCACCCATCAGCGGGTCGAGCCCCCGGAGATGACATCAGCTGACGTTGGGCGGGAGCGGAGGCAACGGCGGTGACGCTGCGATCGCGGACTGTAGCGAGGTGACGACCGATTCGGTCACCGGGTCGGTTGCGATGAAGGTGCTGACACTGTCGATTATGTGGTCGCCGAGCATGTCTGGATCATCGGGCGGTAATGGCGCTTGGTGGCCGGGGGGCGCTGACAGGCATGGACGTCGTACCCGGCGGAGCCCACTACAGCTCGCAATGGCATGGTGGCTGCTGCAGGTGGCGCGATAGGGTTCTGGCGTGCCGCACGCCATCACCGCGATGATCTTGCCCGGCCCTGTCAGTGCTGAAGCAGCGGACCGATGGGACCTGATGCCGGTATCGCTGCGATGCGATCTCACGCTACTGCACGTGACCCACTACTACACTGCGTATTGGCAAGCACGACTCGGGATTTCGAGCTACTTCGAACTCCCCTCCGAAGCGCCAGGACTGTTCCCTCGCGAGGGCGTCGTTACGACGATTGCGGCTGAATTGGCGACCCTACCCAACCCGACATTCGCTGTGGTGCTCACGGACTACTTCGGCGGCGTCGGAGACCAGTGGGCAGCGGTATCGGTTGGCGGTGGACCGGTTCGGTCGGTGAACACCATCAACACGGCGTTGCGTGTGCTGGGCATCAGCGCTACGGCGGGATCGGATGAGTTCGACACGGTCGGCCTGGCGGCTCAGAGATCGACGCCCGACTACCTCGATCGGTATGTCGATCTGTGCGACGAGCTCGGTGTTTGACCCGGTACCTTCCGATTCCTGTTGTACGACAGGCATGTGCGTATGTTGCCGCGCCTCGGATCGACACGCTCCGCTGGTCCTCCGGTCCCACGCTGGTCGGTTCGGTCAGCGCGATACGCGGCGTGAGAGCTCACTTCCGGTTGGCAATAGTCAGCTTGGTACAGGGTCCCGGCTACCGAATCCACTGTGCCGTTCTGATCGTCTTTCTTGTCCGGGTTGCTAGGTAGGGTTCCGCTTCGCAGGGTTGTCCTACGCCTTGCCGGATTCACTTGGAGGAGAGGTAGTTCCGGGACTATGGGCTGGGGCTGCTGCAGGATCGGGTGACAGTGGTTAAGCAGCCTGTCGGGCTGCTGGGGACATGATGGTTTCGAATTCGATCGGGGTCAACCGGCCGAG
>NZ_JBHZAL010000005.1:0-116134 GCF_042754245.1 Nocardia sp. NPDC059228
CCACAACCCCGCCCACACCCGCTCCCCGCCCCCCGCGCCGCCCCCCCCCCCCATCGGGCGGGGGCGCGCGGCTTCTGCTGTCCGGATACCGAGTTCAGGCCGCCGGCACCAGGTCCGGGGCGAGGGCCGGGACGGTCCGCCGAGTGCGGGCGATCCCCACACCGAGGAGAGCGAGACCGGCCGCGGCCCAGCACAGCAGGACCGTCAGCGGGCCCGCGATGGCGGCGTCACCGAAGAAGGCCGTCGAGCGGAGCAGCGTGGCGGCGGCACCGGGCGGCAGCAGCTGGCCGATCTCGCCCCACGGCTTGGGCAGCAGCTCGGGCGCGGAGGTGGCTCCGGAGAAGGGGTTTCCGACCAGCAGCATGGTGAGCGCGCCCAGGCCGATGCCCGCCGGACCGAGCACGGCGGCCAGACCGACCACGGTGCCGGCGACGGCGAGGGAGACCAGGCCGCTGATCGAGGCCATGGCCAGGTACGCGCCGGGGAGCAGGTGCAGCCAGCCCTGGACGATCGACATGCTCAGCAGCCCACCGGCGATCGCGAAGACGGCCAGGCCGAGAGCACGGGCGCGCAGCGACGGCACCAGCAGGGTCAGCAGCACGCCACCGGCCAGGCCGGACATGACCAGCGGGAGAACCATTGCGCCGAAACCGCTTCCGCGCGGATCGTGGACGTCGGCGGCGACCACGTCCTGCACCGGTGCCGCCTGCGCGCCGTTCAGCTGTTGCGCGAAGGCCGAGAGCTGCTGGGCCACAATCGGACTCGCGGCCGAGGCGATCAGCACCCGGGGCTGTCCGCCGGTCAGGATGGCCCCGTACACATCTCGATGTTCGATGGCGTCGCGAGCGGTGGATTCGTCCGCGACGGTGCGGATGTCGAAGCCGCCGGGCTCACGATCGGTCAGCTGCTGCGCGACCGCGGCGGCCTGCGGGCCGGTGATGGCGATGGGCAGATCCCGGGGCGCGACGCGGGCGGCGGGCCAGGCGAAGGCGATGAGCATCAGAGCCTGAATGGCGGCCGCGGCGAGACCGAGGGCGAGGGAACGCTGCACTGTGTTCATGACACATCCAAAGAAAGCGAAGGTTCGTTCTTTTATTGAGGACAAGGCTGACACCCCAATGTCACCTTGTCAAGAACGGATATTCGTTTTACTTTGGGCCCATGCCCAGAGTCAGCGAGGAACACCTGGAACGCCGTCGGCAGCAGATTCTCGACGCCGCACAGTCCTGCTTCGCCCGTAAGGGCCTGCACGCCACCACCATGCAGGACGTCTTCGCCGAATCCGGCCTCTCGGCCGGGGCGGTCTACCGGTACTTCAAGTCCAAAGACGACATCATCGCAGCGCTCACCTCCGAAGCGAGCACCGAACTACACGCGGCCCTGTACGAGGCGGTGCACAGCGACCCGCTACCCAGCCCCGCCGAGCTGATCAGCACGGTCGCGGACGCCATCGTCCGGCTCAGCGCCCCTGGCGGCCCGGTTCGTCTCATTCCCCAGGCCTGGTCGCTGGCCCTGACCGACCCCAATATCGCCGACTACGTCCGCACCACCCTCGGCGGCATCCGCCGCCTCTGGCACGAATACGCGCTGCGCATGCGCGAAATCGGCTGGCTACCACCTGATTCCGACACCGACGCGGTCGCCAAGACCATGCTGGGCATCTTGCCCGGCTTCATCCTGCAGCACCTGATCATGGGCGACGTCGATCCCGATACCCTGTACCGCGGCGTGGAACTCCTCGTCCCCGACTACCGGCGCAGCGCCGCGGTCGGCATCCCTGAAATCGCACCCACCTGACGAGGGCTGCTCAGCGCAGGCCGAAACCCACAGCGCCTGCGCAGCCCTCGACGGATCGAGAAGCCCGCGGGTCCGGTCCAGCGTCAGGGCAGCAGGCCCTGGCGGGCACGGCCCGCGCCGGAGAGGGTCAGCAGCAGGATGGTCGCCAGGGGCTCGTCCTCGAGCCCCGCGGCCGGGAAGGTGTAGCGCAGGATGACGTCCGCGAGCTTCTCGCGGGACACGACGGTGAGCGTGCCGAACTGGAGCGCGGCATTGCGTTCGGCGACCCGCTTGTGCAGCTGCGGTTTCACCGGACGGTCCCAGGCCAGGATGCACATGAGGGCCAGGACGTCCAGGCCGGGCGACAAATTGACACCGCGCAGCGAGCAGAGCGCGCCCTCGTACTCGAAGCCGAGACCGCCCTCCTCCTCGCGGACGTCGACGCCGTAGCGCATGAGCAGGGCCTTGGCACGTAGCTGGAGTTCGTCGGCCGGAGTGAGCTGGTCGGTCATTTCACGCCTCCGAAGCGACGGTCACGCTTGGCGTACTCCAGGCAGGCGTCCCAGAGGTTGCGGCGGTCGAAATCGGGGAAAAGCGTTTCCTGGAACACGAATTCGGCGTACGCGGCCTGCCAGATCAGGAAGTTGGAGGTGCGCAGTTCACCCGAGGGACGCAGGAACAGGTCCACGTCCGGCATATCGGGTTCGTCGAGGTAGCGGGCCACGGTGGCCTCGGTGATCTTCTCCGGGTCGAGTTCGCCGGCGGCCACCCGGCGCGCGATTTCCCGTGCGGCGTCGGCGATCTCGGCACGGCCGCCGTAGTTGACGCACATGGTGAGGGTCATCACCGTATTGTCCCGGGTGAGCTCCTCCGCGATCTCCAATTCCTTGATCACGCTGCGCCACAGGCGCGGTCGGCGGCCGGCCCAGCGCACCCGCACACCCATCTCGTGCATCTCGTCACGGCGGCGGCGGATCACATCGCGATTGAAGCCCATCAGGAAGCGCACCTCGTCGGGGCTGCGCCGCCAGTTCTCGGTGGAGAAGGCGTAGGCCGACAGCCACTTCACGCCCATCTCGATACAGCCCTCGACGGTGTCCATGAGCACCGCCTCGCCGCGCTCGTGGCCCGCGGTGCGGGGCAGCCCACGCTCCTGGGCCCAGCGGCCGTTGCCGTCCATCACCAGCGCCACATGCCTGGGCACGAATTCCGCCGGAATCGCCGGCGGCTTCGCCCCCGACGGATGCGGCGACGGCGGCCGCACAACACGCTGCTCAGTCGATGACTTCCGGTTCCCGATCACGCCCACCATCCTGCCCGACGCTCCGCGAGGCCGGACGGCGCCCACACCATTGCCACCGGACCTCCACATTTCCTCCACCGGACGGCGTACGGCGGCGGGGAAACCGGCATTTCCCCGCCGCCGAGTGCCCGGCCGGTCAGCTGGGCGCTGAGGACAACCCGACACGCCGTGAACTTCAGGCTCCCTGACATTCAATGGCGCTGCATCGAATCTCACTGATCCGGACCCGCTTTCCCGCGCCCGCTCACCGGGACTCCCCGGGTGATTCGCCCCAGGATCAGCCGATGGCGGCACGGGGACGCGCGGCCACGGCGTCGCGGTCGACGGCCTCGTGCGGGCGGGTGCGCTCGATGAGCGGCAGCGTGCGCAGCTGCCGCTCCAGGTGCCACTGCAGATGCGCGGCGATGAGACCGCTGGCCTGGCGGCGCATGGCGTCGGGGACGGCGTCGACACCGGACCAGTCGCCCCGATTGAGAGCGCTCATGTGGTCGAGAACGCCGACCATGGGCGTGGCCGCGCCGGGCGGACGGCAGTGCACGCACACCGCGCCGCCCGCGGCCACATGGAAGGCGCGGTGCGGGCCGGGGGTGGCGCAGCGGGCGCAGTCGTCGAGGGCGGGCGCCCAACCGGCGAAAGCCATGGCGCGCAACAGGTATGCGTCCAGGATCAGTTCGTGGGGGCGGCGGCCCAGCGCGATGGCGCGCAGCGCGCCGGCGGTGAGGGTGTGCAGGCGGGTGGCGGGTGCGCCCTCCTCGCCCGCCAGGCGCTCGGCGGTCTCGAGCACGGCGCAGGCGGTGGTGTAGCGGCCGTAGTCGGCGACGATATCGGCGGCGAAGGTCTCGATCGTGTGCACCTGGGTGACGGTGTCGAGATTGCGGCCCGGATGCAGCTGCACATCCACATAGGCGAACGGTTCCAGCCGGGCCCCGAACTTGGAGCGGGTGCGCCGCACACCCTTGGCGACCGCGCGCACCAGGCCGTGCTGGCGGGTCAGCAGCGTGACGATGCGGTCCGCCTCGCCCAGCTTGTGCTGGCGCAGCACCACCGCCTGATCCCGATACAACCGCACCGCAACAGTCTCGCACGCGCGACCGACCGGACCACGACGAGTTACCGGGTGTGTGCCGATTAGAACTTCGTTGGCCCGCGATTGGCCGCGCGACGCACGCTGAGCGCGACCCTCGGACCGAGGAGTCGGATGCGCTACACCGGCACGCCGCTGGTGTGGATCGCCGTGGGACACATCGGCCGCGCCCTCGCCGCCGATGAGGCGTGATCGACCACTGCCCGGTCGATCACGCCGCCACACGTTGGACGTGTGACCAGAATCGCGCTAGGTTACTCCCGAGTACGGGAGAGACGGGATTCACATGACAATGGCGTCGGTTGGCGAGCTCGGGCTGGCGGAACTCGCGGCGGCACTGGCGGCAGGCACACTCACCTCGGTCGAAGCGACCAGCGCGGCACTCGACCGGATCGAGGCCAGCCAGGGAGCGCTCAATGCCTTCCGGATCGTGCGACGGGCCGAAGCGCTCGCCGAGGCCGCCGACGCCGACCGCAAACTCGCCGCCGGGCACCGCGAGCCCCTGCTCGGGGTGCCGCTGGCCATCAAGGACGACACCGACTTGACCGGCACCCCAACAGCTTTCGGCTGCGGCGGCGAATTCCCCGCCAAGACCGAGGACGCGGAGTCGGTGCGGCGGCTGCGCGCGGCCGGGGCGGTGATCGTCGGCAAGACCAATACCTGCGAGCTCGGGCAGCTGCCGTTCACCAGCGGAGACGCCTTCGGGCACACCACGAATCCCTGGAGCGCCGGCCACACGCCGGGCGGGTCGTCCGGCGGATCCGGCGCGGCGGTGGCGGCCGGATTGGTACCCGCCGCACTGGGATCCGACGGCGCAGGCTCGGTGCGCATCCCGGCGGCCTGGAACAACCTGGTCGGCATCAAGCCGCAGCGCGGCCGCATCTCCACCTGGCCGCTGCCGGAAGCCTTCTACGGGCTCACCGTGAACGGCCCCTTGGCCCGCACCGTCGCCGATGCGGCGCTCCTGCTGGACGCCGCCGCCGGACCTCATCCGGGCGACCTGCACACCCCGCCCGCACTGCGTGTCTCCGACGCCGTCGGCCGCGATCCCGGCCGCCTGCGCATCGCGCTCTCCCTGCGAATCCCGTTCACCGCCACCAGGACCACGCTCGACCGCGAGGTGGAGGCCCGGGTGCACGCCACCGCCGCCACGCTGCGCCGCCTCGGTCACGAGGTCACCGTCGCCGACGTCCACTACGGCGTGCTGATGGGTGCGACCTTCCTCCCGCGCTCCATGGTCGGCATTCGCGAGGCGCTGGACCGCCTCCCCGGCGCGCAGGTGGATCCGCGCACCATCCACAATGCCGCCGTGGGCCGCATCCTCTCGCCGCTGCTGTTCGCCGCCCGCCGCGCAGAACCCCTGCTGCGCATGCGAACCGGCCGCATCTTCGACGACTTCGACCTGGTGCTGGCCCCGACCACGGCCACCCCGCCGCCGGGCGTCCACGAGATCGACGACATCGGCAGCTGGGCCACCGACGAACTCATCACCGCGGCCTGCCCCTACACCTGGCCCTGGAACGTCCTCGGCTGGCCCGCCGTCAACATCCCCTCCGGCTTCACCGCCACCGGCCTCCCCGTCGGCTCCCAGCTCATGGGCCCCGCCAACTCCGAACCGCTCCTGGTTTCGGTTGCGGCCCAATTGGAATCGGAGCTGGAATGGCACAAGAACCGCCCGACACCCTGGTGGCCCCAGCCCTGACCCGCGGCCAGGAGGCGACCCGTCCGATGCACTGACGGCCTGGACTACGCGCCGACGCGTCCGCCCCACAGGGACTTACGCCCAGCCGACACCTGGCCCCGCGCTGCGGCGACCCCGAAATCACCGACGGCACAGAGCGATCCGCCGAATCTGCCCGCGGCCGCTCAGGTGGCCGCGGGCAGGCAGCGGGTCAGAAGCCGAGCTTGCCGAGCTGTTTCGGGTCGCGCTGCCAGTCCTTGGCGACCTTCACGTGCAGGTGGAGGTAGATGCGGGTGCCGAGGATGTGCTCGATCTGCTTGCGGGCGTTGGTGCCGACCTCCTTGAGGCGGGCGCCGCCCTTGCCGATGATGATGGCCTTCTGGCTGGGCCGTTCGACGTAGAGGAGGGCGTGGACGTCGAGCATGCCCTCGGCGGAGCGGCGGCCGTCGGTCTCCTGGTCCTCGTTCTCCTCGCGTTCGAGGACCTCCTCGATCACCACCGCCAGCGAGTGCGGGAGCTCGTCGCGGACGCCCTCGAGGGCCGCCTCGCGAATGAGCTCGGCCATCAGGACTTCCTCGGGCTCATCGGTGAGTTCGCCGTCGGGGTAGAAGGCCGGTCCCTCGGGCATCTGGGAGGCGATGACGTCGACGAGCACCTCGACCTGCTCGCCCTTGACCGCGGAGACCGGGACCACCTCGGCCTCGGGGCCGAGCAGCTGGGACACCGCCATGAGCTGGTGGGCGACCTGGTCGCGACTCACCTTGTCGATCTTGGTGACCACACCGAGCAGGGTCGTCTTGGGCGCCATGGTCTTGATCTGATCGACGATCCAGCGGTCACCCGGACCGATCTTCTCGTCCGCCGGAATGCAGACGGCGATGACGTCGACTTCCGAATACGTGTCGCGCACCAGGTCGTTGAGGCGCTGGCCGAGCAGCGTGCGCGGCCGGTGCAGACCGGGGGTGTCCACCAGGATCAGCTGCGCGTGATCGCGGTGCACGATGCCGCGAATGGTGTGCCGCGTGGTCTGCGGCCGCGAGGAGGTGATGGCGATCTTCTGCCCCACCATGGCATTGGTGAGCGTGGACTTGCCGGTGTTCGGCCGGCCCACGAAACACACGAAGCCGGACCGGAATTCACCGCTGTCCTGACCCTGGCCGCTCACTCGAAAACCTCCGATTCGGTCTCCACGTCGAAGCCCGCCGGGACCTCGCGCTCACCGGCCGCGTCACCCGCCATGGGCTGCTGTGCCGCAATGGGATTCTCGACGCCGTAATCCGCGGGCGTACCGGCCTCCAGCACGTCGAACACCGCGCCCTTGGCATCGGTGAAAATGATGCGCGCCGACGGCGAAACCTCACGCACGGCCGACACCCCGGGATCCGACAGCTTGCCCGCGACCACCACGGCCGCCTCGAAACCGCCTGCGCCACTGGAGATCGCGGCCGCCACCGCCGACTGCAACGCGGTCAGTTTCAGCGCGGTCAGCGCCACGGTTCCGGCCGCGTAGGTGCGTCCGTCCGAATCACGCACGGCCGCGCCGCCATTGCCGCCGGTGCGGCCCATGGCGCCACGGGCGAGGACCAACAGCTTGTTGTCCTCCGCATCCAACTCAATCATCGGCCTCTCCATCCTCGTGTGCGCCGTCGGCCGGTTCGTGTTCCGCCGGTTCGGTTCTCGTCTGCTCCGGGCTCTTGCGCACCACCACGGTGTGGATCCGCATGCGGCCGCGCGCGTCGGCCGCGCCCTCCCCCTTCAGTTGCAGGCCGTGGATGACGGCCTTGGAGCCGGGCAGCGGGACGCGGCCCAGGGCGTGGGCGAGCAGACCGCCGACGGTGTCGACGTCCTCGTCCTCGATCTCCATGTCGAACAGCTCGCCCAGGTCGTCCACCGGCAGTCGCGCCGAGACCCGGAACTTGCCCGGGCCGATCTTCTCGATCGGCGCGATCTCGTCCTTGTCGTACTCGTCGGCGATCTCGCCCACGATCTCCTCGAGGATGTCCTCGATGGTGACCAGCCCGGCGATGCCGCCGTACTCGTCCACCAGCACCGCCATATGGTTTCTGCGCCGCTGCATTTCGTCCAGCAGCGCATCCAGCGGCTTGGAGTCCGGCATGAACACGGCGGACCGCATGACCTGCCGCACCTTCACCTTCCGGCTCCGATCCGCGTACGGCACCAGGTCTTTCAGGTAGACGACACCCAGAATGTCGTCGACGTTCTCGCCCACCACCGGAATTCGCGAGTGCCCCGACCGCACCGCCAGCGACATGGCCTGCGCCGCAGTCTTCTCCGCCTCGATCCACACCATCTCGGTGCGCGGCACCATGACCTCGCGGGCCGGGGTGGTGTCGAGCTCGAAAACAGACTGGATCATGCGGCGCTCGCCGGCATCCACCACGCCGCGCTCCCCCGCCAGATCCACCACCTCGCGCAGCTCGATCTCGGAGGCGAAGGGGCCGTTGCGGAAACCCTTACCGGGGGTGATCGCATTACCGATCAGAATCAGCAGCCGGCTGACCGGGCCCAGCAGCGAGCCGATCGCCTGCAACGGCAGCGACGCGCCCAGCGCCAGCGAATACGCGTGCTGGCGGCCCAGCGTGCGCGGCCCGACACCGATCACCAGATAGTCGACCAGCACCATGACCGCCGCGGTGATCAGCAGCGCCGGGCCCTCGTCCAGCCAGTCCATGAGCACCGCCGCCAGCAGCACCGTCGCGGTGATCTCGCACGTGAGACGCAGCAGCACCATGAGATTCACATAGCGCGGCCGATCCGCGATGATGCGCGCCAGCCGCGCCGCGCCGGTCCGATCGGCACGCACCAGATCCTCCACGCGCGCAGGCGAAATCGTGTTCAGCGCCGAATCCAGCGCTGCGAACACGCCACCGGCGGGGACCAGGACGATCGCCAGCAGGAGCAGAACGAATGAATTCACGCCGGGCCCAGCGGATCACCGGCGGTATCGGTGAATCCGGTCTTGCCCAGCAGCCGCTGGTCGCGCTCGGCGAGCTCCGCGCGGCGCATTTCCTGGCGCACGTTCTCGTACCAGCCCTCCAGCAGGGAGGCCTGCAACGCGAACATCTCCTTCTCCTCCTCCGGCTCGGCATGGTCGTAGCCGAGGAGGTGCAGGACGCCGTGCACGGTCAGCAGCGCCAGCTCGTGATCCATGGAGTGCCCGGCCTTCTCGGCCTGCTGGGCCGCGAACTCGGGGCAGAGCACGATGTCGCCGAGCATGGAGGGGCCGGGCTCGGCGGCATCGGGCCGCCCGCCCGGCTCCAGCTCGTCCATGGGGAATGACATGACATCGGTGGGACCCGGTAGGTCCATCCAGCGCATGTGCAGATCCGCCATGGTGTCGAGATCGACCAGCACCATCGACAGCTCGGCCGCCGGATGCACATCCATCTGAGCGATGACGAACCGCGCGACGCTGACCAGTTCTTCTTCGGATACCTCGATACCCGATTCGTTGGCGATCTCGATACTCACCCGAACAGCCTAGAGGGAGAGGTCAGCGTCGCTCTCCTCGGCTCGCGGCACGTCGCTGTGCCCGATTGCCGGGGTAGTGGACCGCGGCCGGGGGCCGCGACTCCGCCTCGAACCGGTCGTAGGCGTCGACGATCTCCCCGACCAGCCGGTGACGGACCACATCGGCGCTGGTGAGCTCCGCGATATGGATGTCGTCGATGCCGTGCAGGATCTCCGTCGCCGCGCGCAGACCCGAGCGCGCGCCGTGCGGCAGATCGACCTGGGTGATGTCACCGGTCACCACGATCTTGGACCCGAAGCCCAGGCGGGTGAGGAACATCTTCATCTGCTCGGCCGTGGTGTTCTGCGCCTCGTCCAGAATGATGAACGAGTCGTTGAGCGTGCGACCGCGCATGTAGGCCAGCGGGGCGACCTCGATGACACCGGCCTGCATGAGCTTCGGGATCGCCTCCGGATCCATCATGTCGTGCAGGGCGTCGTAGAGCGGGCGTAGGTACGGGTCGATCTTCTCGTTCAGCGTGCCCGGCAGGAAGCCCAGCCGCTCCCCCGCCTCGACCGCGGGCCGGGTCAGGATGATGCGGTTGACCTGCTTGGTCTGCAACGCCTGCACGGCCTTGGCCATGGCCAGATACGTCTTGCCGGTACCGGCCGGCCCCACCCCGAACACGATGGTGTGCGCGTCGATGGCGTCGACATAGCGCTTCTGATTGAGCGTCTTGGGCCGGATGGTCCTGCCGCGCCGCGACAGGATGTCCAGGCTCAGCACCTCCGCCGGAGAATCCGAGGAGCCCTCGGTGAGCATGGAGTAGGTGTGCCGCACGGCCTCGGGCGAGACCACCCGATTACGCGCGGTGAGCGCGACCAGCTGTGCCACCACTCGTTCCGCCAGCGCGACATCGGCCGGTTTGCCGGTCAGCGTGACGGAGTTGCCACGAACGTGGATGTCGGCATCGAGGAGGCGCTCGAGCTCACGCAGGTTCTCGTCAGCCGAACCCAGGAAACCGAACACCGATTCCGGTGCCAATTCGATACTGGAACGAACGGTCCGTCCCGCCGGTCCGGAACCGTTGACGCCGGCGCCGATGCCGGCAATGGGTGTGCTCTGATCGCCGATTTCGCCTGGTGTTCTCAAAAGTGGCTATGGCCTGCTTTCCGGTCTCGATGCCGTTTTCGTTGACAGAAGTTTACCGCCGCCCACCGACACCGCCCAGTGAATAGACGGCTACCAGCAGGGGTAACACACCGGTGTCATCCAACTGCCGCACCCCCGAATCCATTCCGTGGCGAACGGCGCGAGGCGGCCTACCAGCGCGGGGTGAGCGCGCCCAGCGCGCCGAGGGCGACGGCGGCCGCGGTGGAGGTGCGCAGCACGGTCGGGCCGAGCAGGACCACGTCGGCGCCGGCATCGGCGAGGGCCTTCAGTTCCGAGTCGTCGAGGCCGCCTTCGGGGCCGACGATCAGGACCACTTCGGGGACGCCGGTGAAAGAAAGGTCGGTCAGGCGGGATTCGCCGGACTCGTGGAGGGCGGCGACGATAGCGCCGTTCGCCTTAGCGGTGCGGACCAGGTCCAGGAGGTCGCGCGTGGTGTGGAGGTCGGCGACGTCCGGGATGTAGGCGCGGCGGGATTGGCGGGCGGCCTGTTTGGCGGCGGCGCGCCACTTCTCGACGCCCTTGCGGGCCTTGGCTTCCCAGTTGGAGACGCAGCGCAGGGCCTGCCAGGGGACGATGGCGTCGGCGCCCGCCTCCGTCATGAGTTCGACTGCCAGTTCCGAACGGTCGGACTTGGGCAGGGCCTGGACCACCGTCACCTGCGGGGTCCAGGGCGGTGCCACCCGTTTGGCCAGCACCTCGAGTTCGAGGCGATCCTTCTGGGCCGCAACCACTTCCGAGTCGGCGAGGATCCCGTGCCCGTCGGAGAGGGTGATGGGTTCCCCGACCCGGATGCGGCGCACCGTGGCGGCGTGGCGGCCCTCGGGGCCGTCCAGCACCGCGGTCGCACCCGGTTCGGGAATGTCGTCGAGGTAGAAGACGGTGGCGGCCAACGGATCAGCGTCCGCTGAAGGAGGCGCGCAGGCGTGCGAACAGGCCCGAGTTGTGCTCGGACTGCGCCGAGAGGACCTCGGTGTGCTCGTTCACCCGCATGCCCTTGTACTTGCGCAGCAGGTCGGCCTGCTTGGAGTCGAGCTTGCTCGGCACCACGATGTCGAGGTGCGCGATCAGGTCGCCGCGCGAGTTGGCGCGCAGCTTGGGCATGCCGTGGCCGCGCAGCACCGACGCCTCGCCGGGCTGGGTGCCCGCCGGGATGGTCAGCTCCACCGGGCCGTCGAGGATGGTGTCGATGACGACGGTCGTGCCGAGCGCGGCGTCCACCATGGGGACGCGGATGGTGCAGTGCAGGTCGTCGGCGTCGCGCACGAACGTGTCGTGCGGCTGCTCGACGATCTCCACGTACAGGTCGCCGGCGGGGCCGCCGCCGGGGCCGACCTCGCCCTGCGCGGCCAGCCGCACCCGCATGCCGTTGGCGACACCGGCCGGGATGGGCGCGGCGATCTCGCGGCGCGAGCGCACGCGCCCGTCGCCGCCACACTTGCGGCAGGGGTCGGGGATGGTCTCGCCCGCGCCCCGGCAGGTGGGGCAGGGGCGGGAGGTCATGACCTGGCCGAGGAAGGAACGCTGCACGGTCTGCACCTCGCCCGCGCCGCCACAGGTCTCACAGCGCACCGGCTTCGAATTGCCGTTGGTGCCGGAGCCCTGGCACAGGTCGCAGAGGATGGCGGTGTCGACGGTCAGGTGCTTGGTGACACCGACCGCGCACTCCTGCAACGACAGTCGCGTGCGCAGCAGCGAATCCGCGCCCGGCTGCACGCGGCCGCGCGGCTTGCGGGTGCCGCCGGAGGCGTTCATGCCGCCGAAGAAAGCCTCGAACACGTCGCCGAGGCCACCGAATCCGGCGCCGGAGAAGCCGCCGCCCATGCCGCCGGCGGATTCCAGCGGATCACCACCGAGGTCGACGATGCGCCGCTTCTCCGCGTCGGACAGCACCTCGTAGGCCGTGGAGACCTCACGGAACTTCTCCTGGGCCTCCGGGTCCGGATTGACGTCGGGATGCAGTTCACGCGCCAACTTCCGGTAGGCGCGCTTGATCTCCTGGTCGGTCGCACCGCGTGCGACTCCGAGCAGTGCGTAATAGTCCCGTGCCACGTGCGCTCTCTAGTCCTGTTTCGTCCTTTTACGCTGCTCACCGTTCGGCGAGCACCTCACCGATGTATCGGGCGACAGCCGCCACCGAGGCAATGGTCCCCGGGTAGTCCATGCGGGTCGGTCCGAGCACCCCCATACCTCCGAGCACCGTACCGGTCAGCCCGTAACCGGTGGACACCACGGCCGTCCCGCGCATCTGCTCGACCTTGGTCTCCTCGCCGATCTGGACCGTCACGGTACCGGGGACCTGTGCCGCGGCCAGCAGCTTCAGCACGATCACCTGCTCCTCGAGGGCCTCCAGGACCGAACGCAGCGAACCCGGGAAACCATTCCCGGCGAAGTCGGAGGCATTGCGGGTGAGGTTGGCGGTACCGCCCAGCACCAGGCGCTCCTCCGGATGCTCGACCAGCGTCTCGACCAGCACGGTGGAGACGCGGATGAGCACATCGCGGAGCTTGGGCGACGGGGAATGCTCGGGAAGTTCGGCGACCGACGCGGACGCGGCGGCCAGGCGCTTGCCCTCCATGGCCTTGCCGAGCATGCCGCGCAGGGCGGCCAGATCGTCCTCGCTGACGACGGCGCCCAGATCGACCAGGCGCTGGTCGACGCGGCCGGTGTCGGTGATCACGACCAGCAGCAGGCGGGCCGGGTTGAGCGCGACGACCTCGATGTGGCGCACGGTGGACGCGGACACGGTCGGGTACTGGACCATCGCGACCTGCCGGGTCAGCTGGGCCAGCAGGCGGACGCCGCGGCGCAGCACGTCGTCGAGATCGACGCCGCTCTCCAGGAATTCCATGATCGCGCGGCGTTCCGCGCCGGACAGCGGCTTGACCTCGGAGATGTGGTCGACGAACTGCCGATAGCCCTTGTCGGTGGGGATGCGGCCGGAGGAGGTGTGCGGCTGGGCGATGTAGCCCTCGGCCTCGAGCACCGCCATGTCATTGCGGACGGTGGCGCTGGAGACACCCAGATTGTGCCGTTCGACCAGGGTCTTGGACCCGATGGGCTCCTTCGTCGCGATGTAGTCCGCGACGATGGCCCGTAGGACCTCGAGCCGTCGTTGCTCGGTGCTCGACATGATGGCCCCACCTCCTTGCTCGCCCTCGGGTACGCCTCGTGCACGCCCGAGCCCTCCGCGGCAGGAAGCAGCCGATCATTCGGCACCGGCCACGCGGATTTCCCGGATTATCTCCCCCAGTTTAGTGTCCCCGGCGCAAGTCGCTGTGCCACCGCCCGCCACCTGCGCGGAGTCGGCGCATGTGCGGTGCCCGCTGTCACTGACCGGCGGCGGCCTCCACGACTGCGGCCACGTCGGCCGGGTGGGAGACGAGTCCGGCGTGGGAGGCGTCGATCGAGGAGGTGTGGGCGTTCATGCGCTCGGCCATATCCCATTGGGACGCAGGGGGAATCACGCGGTCGGCGGTGCTGACCAGATACCAGCTCGGCGTGGCGGCCCAGGCGGGCGAGCCCGAGGGTTCGAGGTTGGCGGACAGGGCCAGGGAGTGCTGGCGGGCGGCCATGGCGGCGGCGGTGGTCGGATCGACGTCCTGGGCGAAGACGTCGGGGAAACTGGCGGGGTCGATGTAGGCGTCCACATTCCCGCCCGCGATCCCCTGCTGGTCGGTCACCACCTTCAGCCGCAGGGCGAGGGTGAGTTGCGAGCCGGGGTACTGGATCGGATTCAGTTCCAGCAGTGCGGCTTCACCCTGGGTCGGCGCGAAAGCCGAGATGTAGACCAGGGATTCGATCTTCGAGTCGTGCACATTGCTGATCACGGTGCCGCCGTAGGAGTGTCCGACCAGCACGATCGGACCCGCGATGCCGTCGATCGTGCGCTGGATCGCCGCCGCGTCGTAGGCGGGACCGCGCAATGGATTCTCCGGCGTCACAACGGAATAGCCGTCGGCGCGCAGCCGGGCTGCCACGCCGTCCCAGCTGGAGGAGTCGGCGAAGGCGCCGTGCACCAGGACGATCGTGGGCATGGGCGCAGCCGTGGCCGGCGCCGCGGCGAGTGGGGTCACGACGAGCGCCGACGCTACCGCGGCTGCGCTCACGCGGCCGGCGGTGTGACCGGCGCGGGCACGAAGGCGATGCAGGAGTTCGACGGGTCGCACCAGTGGCTTCACCATGAGATGTCCTCGGGCCGAAGGTTGTTCGGGGCGCTGCGGAAGTTGTTCGGGACGCTGCGGACGTAGTTCGGGACGCTTCAGTGCGCGGGCCGCGGCCGAGGCTCCGACCGCGATACGGACCGGCTGTACGAAATCTCCGTCCGTCAATCTAGTCCGGACCGACCGGTTCTACCGGATGTTCGCCGATCTCCGCAGGTCACAGCCCGAGTCCGACCGCGATCCGGAACGGAAACGATCGGTCCGGCCGGCCCCATCGGGCGCAGGCGCCGAGGTCAGCCCAGGAGGGTGCGGACAACACCGTCCGCGAGCAGTCGGCCGCGGTCGGTGAGAATCAGGTGGTCGTTCACCCGTTCGGCCAGGCCATCGGCGATGACGCCGTCAGCGGCGGCGCGGCCGTCGGCATCGAGATCGGCCAGCGGGAGGCCCGTCCGGAGCCGGACGGTGAGCATGACGCGCTCGGTGTAGCGCTCCTCGGGCGTGAGGGACTCCCAGCCCGCGGCGGGGAGGGCGCCGGTGGTCACCCGATCCGCGTAGCGCGCCGGGTGTTTCACGTTCCACCAGCGGACGCCGCCGACGTGACTGTGCGCGCCCGGCCCCGCGCCGAGCCAGTCGCCGCCGTCCCAGTAGCCGAGGTTGTGGCGGCAGCGGGCCGCGTCGGAGGCGGCCCAGTTGGAGACCTCGTACCACTCCAGGCCGGCCGCGGCCAGACGGGTGTCGATGCGCTCGTAGCGGGCGGCGAGCACGTCGTCGTCGGGGGCGGGAAGTTCGCCGCGCCGGACCCGGCGGGCCAGGGCGGTGCCGTCCTCGACGATCAGGGAGTAGGCCGACACATGGTCGACCCCGGCGGACAGCACGGCATCGAGGCTGGCGTCGAGGTCGGCGTCGGTTTCGCCGGGCGTGCCGTAGATGAGGTCCAGATTGACATGCGCGATGCCCGCGGCGCGAGCCTCCTTGGCGGCGGCCACGGCCCGGCCGGGCGTGTGGGTCCGGTCCAGGATCTTCAGCACGTGCTGGGCGGCGGACTGCATGCCCAGCGAGACGCGGTTGTACCCGGCCGCGTGGATGCGATCGAAGAATCCGGGCGAGGTGGATTCCGGATTGGACTCGGTGGTCACTTCGGCCCCGGGCGCGAGCGTGAAGTTGTCGCGAATGGCGTCGAGCACCCCCGCGAGCCCGTCCCCACCGAGCAGCGACGGCGTGCCACCGCCCACGAACACGGTCTCCACCGCCGGCGCGGCGGACGGCAGCCCGTCGAATTCCCGTGCCGCCGTGGCGAGTTCACCCTTCAGCGCCTCGAACCAGGATTGCGGCGACGACGAGCTCCCCAACTCCCCAGCCGTATAGGTGTTGAAGTCGCAATACCCGCACCGCGTCGCACAGAACGGTACGTGGATGTAGATGCCGAACGGCCCGCCCCCGAAATCGCGCAGCACCGGCACGTCGGCGGCGGCCGCCGCGGCAGTGCCGGAGGTCTGTTGGGGAGCAGTCGAGGTCACTCATCCAGTGTGACCGGTTGCCCCGGTCACAGCGCACCCGCCCGCGCGGGGACGCTGCTCGGACTGCGCGGCACCTCGAATCCGGATACATTCCAAGGGATTTCGGCGAGCCGGGCGATCGGCTCCAGGTGCGGACGGGGACGGGCCGATGATCGAGGTACCTCGGCACGGGGTCGATGCCAGGTCGATCAGGGAGGTCGACGAGGGCTCCGTGGCGCCGGTGGTCTATCGGTCGCGGCTGCCGGTGCGGCCGGAGGGCCCGAACTTCTCGCGGTCGATGGACGGCGTGCTGCTGGCCACCATGCTGATGTCGGATCCGCCGGCGTTTCGGGCGCGGACCTGGTATTTCGCGCATTCGACCGAGCAGACGGTGACGCGGCGTTTCCGGGCGAGCGGTATCGAATCCGGCTTCGACAGGTACGACCGGGTCGCGGGCTGGCGGGCGGCGTTCTGGTGGACGCTCGTCGCCCGCGATGCCGAGGCCATGGGTGAGCTGGTCGAATATCCGATCGAGCGGCTGCGCGAGTTCGGTGACGGCGCCTTCGACGACTTCCAGTACGAGTGGGTGCGGCTGCTGCAGACGGCCTGGCGGTTCGGCCCGAAGAGCGTGTACGAGGCGGCGTGGGCGCTGGACACCACCAGCCGGGTGGGTGCGCAGCGGGTGACGGACCTGCTGTT
This sequence comes from Nocardia sp. NPDC059228, assembly GCF_042754245.1. Lineage (NCBI taxonomy): Bacteria > Bacillati > Actinomycetota > Actinomycetes > Mycobacteriales > Nocardiaceae > Nocardia > Nocardia sp. NPDC059228. Next base: position 16,845 of record NZ_JBHZAL010000005.1, read on the forward strand.
CCGGCCGGCCGTGGAGGTGTTCCTGCGCCTGGCGGACGGCGATTCCGAGGGCTTCGACTGGGAGATGACGAACGCGCTGCGGCTGCATCGCGCCTTCTTCGACAACGACACCTGGCGCAACGATCCCGAGGGCGTCTTCGCGCTGCCGCTGCTGGCTCTGGCCTGCTGGGCGCGGGATCTGGGCTATCGGACGGCCATCCGTTCGCCGTACCTACCGGCCGGATTCATCGATCGGCCGGACTGGGCGATCTCCCCCGAACTGGCCGATGAACTGGGCCGGCTGGCGGCGGCCAAGGCCCGCCTCGCGGCATCCGACGCCGATCGGATGACGTAGCCTCGCCGGCACAGCCGTTCAGGTCAACCGTTCAAAAGGCATGCCGGGCGTTGATCTATGATGCCCGTCACAAATCGGACAATATATCCAGGGGATTTCCCGGGAAACTGCGGAAAATTCGATCCGGCAGTCGGAGCGACCCTTCTGACGTGGCACAATAAGCCGCATGACTGGACTTGGAGTGCGACTCGTGGCGCGTCGCCATGTCGACTTCAAGCGTGTCTGCAGCGCGAGCTGTCTGCCGGGAAGCCTCCGGTAGATCGGCTCCCATTCTCCCGGAATCCGGCGTCCACCTGACGCCGTAAGAGCCGGTTCTCTGATATCGGAGGCGTGAGCCAGCCCCTCCCGCCTGCCCGCAAGACCCTTCAGGAGCGACCCCCATGACGTCGAGCACCGACGCCACCAGTTCCGATAACGCTCGACCCGCCCGGCCCGACAAGCCCGCCGCGGAGCGACGCGTGCGTCCGGATCGCCCGCGGTCGGAAGCGCCCGTCGCGCCGCGGGAGCGCACCGCGCGACCGGTGAAGCGCAAGTCCGAGGGACAGTGGGCGCTCGGGTACCGCGAGCCGCTCAATGCCAACGAGCAGAGCAAGAAGGACGACAATCCGCTCAACGTGCGGGCGCGTATCGAGAACATCTACGCCAAGGGCGGATTCGACTCGATCGACAAGAGCGACCTGCGCGGCCGTATGCGCTGGTGGGGTCTGTACACCCAGCGTGAGCAGGGCTACGACGGCACCTGGACCGGCGACGAGAACATCGACATCCTCGAGGCCCGCTACTTCATGATGCGGGTGCGCTGCGACGCCGGTGCGCTGAATCTCGAGCAGCTGCGCACCCTCGCGCAGATCTCCACCGAGTTCGCGCGCGACACCGCGGATCTATCCGACCGCGAGAACGTCCAGTACCACTGGATCGAGATCGAGAACGTGCCGGAGATCTGGCGGCGGCTCGAAGCGGTCGGCCTGCAGACCACCGAGGCGTGCGGCGACTGCCCGCGCGTGGTGCTGGGCTCGCCGCTGGCGGGTGAATCCCTCACCGAGATCATCGATCCCACCTGGGCCATCGACGAGATCGTCAAGCGCTACATCGGCAAGAAGGAATACTCCAACCTGCCGCGCAAGTTCAAGACCGCCATCTCCGGTCAGCAGGATGTGGTGCACGAGATCAACGACGTCGCCTTCGTCGGCGTCGTGCACCCCGAGCACGGCCCGGGCCTGGACCTGTGGGTGGGCGGCGGCCTGTCGACCAACCCGATGCTGGCCCAGCGCGTGGGTGTGTGGGTGCCGCTGAACGAGGTGCCCGACGTGTGGGAGGCGGTCGTGTCGCTGTTCCGCGACTACGGCTACCGCCGCCTGCGCACCAAGGCCCGCCTCAAGTTCCTCGTGAAGGACTGGGGCATCGAGAAGTTCCGCGAGGTGCTCGAGACCGAGTACCTGAAGCGGAAGCTCATCGACGGCCCGGCTCCGGAGCAGCCGAAGCGGCCCATCGACCACATCGGGGTGCAGAAGCTGCGCAACGGGCTGAACGCGATCGGCTTCTCCCCCATCGCCGGTCGCGTCTCGGGCACCATCCTGAGCCAGGCGGCCGACGCGATCGAGCGCGCGGGCTCCGATCGGGTCCGTTTCACCCCGTACCAGAAGCTCATCGTGCTCGACGTCCCCGACGACAAGGTCGAGCAGCTGATCGAGGAGCTGGAACCGCTTGGCCTGCACGGCCGTCCGTCGCACTGGCGGCGGAACCTGCTGGCGTGCAGTGGCATCGAGTTCTGCAAGCTGTCGTTCACCGAGACCCGCAAGCGGTCGCAGGTGCTGGCGCCCGAGCTGGAGACCCGGCTCGCGGATATCAATGCCGACCTGGACGTGCCGATCACGGTGAACATCAACGGCTGCCCCAACTCCTGTGGCCGGTCCCAGATCGCAGACATCGGCTTCAAGGGCCAGCTGGTCGACGACGGCGACGGGAATCAAGTGGAGGGTTTCCAGGTTCACCTGGGCGGCTCCCTTGGCCTCGACTCCGGCTTCGGCCGAAAGCTCCGGCAGCACAAGGTGACCAGCGAAGAGCTGGGCGACTACATCGAGCGCGTGGTGCGCAACTTCATCAAGAACCGTGATGAGGGGGAGCGTTTCGCGCAGTGGGCGGTCCGAGCCGATGAAGCAGACCTGCGGTAGCTGGGAGAAACGTCAATGACCACAACGAAACTCGCGGAATCCGAGCTGCGCGCCCTGGTCGAGAAGGGCAACGCCGAACTCGGCCCGAACGCGACCGCGCAGGAACTGCTGCAGTGGACCGAGGACACCTTCGGCGCGAATTACATCGTGGCGTCGAACATGCAGGACGCGGTGCTGGTGCAGCTGGCCGCCCAGGTGCGCCCGGGCGTGGATGTGCTGTTCCTCGACACCGGTTACCACTTCGCCGAGACCATCGGCACCCGTGACGCGGTCGAGCTGGTGTACGGCGTGAACATCGTCAATGTACAGCCGGAACACAGTGTGGCCGAACAGGATCAGCTGCTCGGTAAGGACCTGTTCGCGCGGGACGCCGCCGAATGCTGCCGCCTGCGCAAGGTGGTGCCGCTGAAGAAGTCGCTGACCGGGTACAACGCCTGGGTCACCGGCATCCGCCGGGTGGAGGCGCCCACCCGCGCCAATGCGCCCTTGATCTCCTTCGACGAGGGCTTCGGCCTGGTGAAGATCAACCCGATCGCCGCCTGGTCCGACGAGGAGATGGCCGCCTACATCGAGGCGAACGGCATCCTCGTGAATCCCCTTGTCGAAGAGGGATATCCGTCCATCGGTTGCGCTCCGTGCACGCGGAAGCCGGAACCTGGATCCGATCCGCGATCCGGCCGCTGGGCCGGGCTCGCCAAGACCGAATGCGGGTTGCACGCATCATGACTTCCATCGAGACCGATTTCGACACTCTGGCCGCCCTGGAGTCCGAGTCCATCCATATCTTCCGTGAGGTAGCGGGCGAGTTCGAACGGCCCGTCATCCTCTTCTCGGGCGGTAAGGACTCCACGGTGCTGCTGCACCTGGCGATCAAGGCATTCTGGCCCGCGCCGCTGCCGTTCGCGCTGCTGCACGTGGACACCGGGCACAACCTGCCCGAGGTCCTCGACTTCCGCGACAAGGTGGTCGAGAAGTACGGCCTGCGACTGCATGTCGCATCGGTCGAGGACTACCTCGCCGACGGCCGCCTGCAGGAGCGCCCGGACGGCATCCGCAATCCGCTGCAGACCGTGCCGCTGCTGGACGCCATCAACGAGAACCGCTTCGACGCGGTCTTCGGTGGCGGCCGCCGCGACGAGGAGCGGTCGCGCGCCAAGGAGCGCATCTTCTCGCTGCGCGACGCCTTCGGCCGCTGGGACCCGAAGCGGCAGCGGCCCGAGCTGTGGAACCTGTACAACGGCCGGCACGCTCCGGGCGAGCACGTGCGCGTGTTCCCGATCTCGAACTGGACCGAGCTCGACATCTGGCGCTACATCGCCCGCGAGGACGTGGAGCTGGCCAGCATCTACTACGCCCACGAGCGCCCGGTGTACCAGCGCGACGGCATGTGGATGACCCCCGGCGTGTGGGGCGGCCCGGCCGACAACGAGGAGCTGCTGATCAAGTCGGTGCGCTACCGCACCGTCGGCGACGGATCCACCACCGGCGCAATCATTTCCGACGCCGCCGACAATGACGCGATTCTCGCCGAGGTCGCCGCGTCCCGGCTCACCGAACGTGGCGCGACGCGCGGCGACGACCGCGTCTCCGAAGCCGCCATGGAAGACCGCAAGCGAGAGGGTTACTTCTGATGTCCGACCTATTGAGACTGGCCACCGCCGGATCGGTCGACGACGGCAAGTCCACCCTGGTCGGACGGCTGCTCTACGACACCAAGTCCGTGCTGGCGGACCAGATCGACGCGGTGACCCGCGCCTCGGTCGACAAGGGTCTGTCCACGCCGGACCTGTCGCTGCTGGTGGACGGCCTGCGCGCCGAGCGCGAGCAGGGCATCACCATCGACGTGGCGTACCGCTACTTCGCCACGCCCAAGCGGTCTTTCGTGCTCGCCGACACCCCGGGACACGTCCAGTACACCCGCAACACAGTGTCCGGCGCGTCCACCGCGCAGCTGGTGATCCTGCTCGTCGACGCCCGCAAGGGTGTCATCGAGCAGACCCGCCGGCACGCCGCGGTGATGGCGCTGCTGGGGGTGCCGAAGCTGGTGCTGGCCGTCAACAAGATCGACCTGGTGGACGATCCGGCCGGCGTGTTCGACAAGATCACCTCCGAATTCGCCGAGCTGACCGCCAAACTCGGCTGGTCGGCCGACGATGTGCAGGAGATCCCGGTCTCCGCGCTGCACGGCGACAATGTCGCCTCGCGCTCGGAGAACACCCCGTACTACAACGGACCCTCGCTCATCGAGCACCTGGAGTCGGTGCCGGTGGACGCGGACGTGCACGGCCGCCACGAGGTGGGGCTGCGTTTCCCGGTGCAGTACGTGATCCGGCCGCGCACCGCCGAGTACCCGGACTACCGCGGCTACGCGGGTCAGGTCGCGGCGGGTGTGGTGTCCAAGGGCGACGAGGTCGTGGTGCTGCCGTCCGGCACCCGCACCACGGTCGAGCGCATCGACACCCCGAACGGTGAACTGGGTTCGGCCCAGCCCGGCCGCAGCGTCACCCTGATCCTGGCCGATGACGTGGATGTCTCGCGCGGTGACGTGATCGCCGCCGCCACCGGTGCTCCCGAGCCGATCGAGGCCTTCGACGCCACCGTCTGCTGGCTCGGCGACAAGCCGCTGCGCCCGGGCGCGCGCCTGCTGCTCAAGCACGGCACCCGCACCACGCAGGCCATTGTCGGCGCGCTGCTGGAGCGTTTCGACGAGCAGCACCTGGCCGCCGATCCGGACCCGGAGTCGCTGACGCTCAACGACATCGGCCGCATCTCGGTGCGCGTGGCCGACCCGATCGTGGCCGACGACTACAGCGTCAACCGCCACACCGGTTCGTTCCTGCTGATCGACCCCGCAGGCGGCAACACCCTGGCCGCGGGCCTGGTCGGCGACGCGCTGACCGCGGTCGAGGTCGGGGCCTGAGATGAATCCGCCCGGCAACGGCGCAGTTCCGGCCGTCCCGCCGGGCGAAGCGGCCGCGCACCGCGCACCGGGGACGCTGTCCACGGTGTGCGGCGGCCCGGCCCGCCCCTTCCGGATCGAGCACGCGCCCGCGCTCATCGCCGTGGCGCACGGCAGCCGGGATCCGCGCTCGGCCGCGACCATGCGGGCCGTGGTCGCGCGGATCGCGGCCCAGCGGCCGGATCTCGATGTGCGCCTGGCGTTTCTGGATCTGAGCACGCCCTCGGTGGATCAGGTCGTGGATGAGGTTGCGGCCGATGGACATTCGCATGCCATCGTGGTTCCACTGCTGCTGGGCAGCGCCTTTCATGCCCGGGTGGACCTGCCCGGGATGCTGGAGGCCGCTCGCGCCCGGCATCCCCGGCTGCGGCTGACCCAGGCCGAAGTGCTCGGCCCCGATCCGCATCTGATCATCGCCCTGCGCGATCGCATCGTCGCGGCCATGACCGCGGACGCCCCGCCCGCGACCCTGACCGACGTCGCCCACGACGCGAGCCGGCCCGCCGGTCCACGCTGGGGCATTGCCGTTGCCGCCGTGGGCTCCTCGTCCGCGGCCGCCAATACCCGCACCGGTGACGTGGCACGGCTGCTGACCGCGATGACCGGCTGGGACACCGAAATCTGCTTCGCCACCACCGAACCCACGGTGCAGCGGGCGTTCGCCCGGCTCCGGGCCCGCGGCGCGGACCGCGTCCTGGTCGCGCCCTGGTTCCTGGCCCCGGGCCTGCTCACCGACCGGCTGCACGACGCCCTGCCGCAACTGCCGCACGCCGAAACCATCGGCGCGCACCCGCTCCTGGCCGAAGTGGCCCTGGACCGCTACGCCGCCGCCGCCCTCCCCCTCGAACTCTCGGCCTGACGTCGCACGGCTGCGTCAGCGCTGCTGGGCGCCGACTTCCGGGATGGGCAGATACGGGATGAGGGAGTGGGCGAGGTTGGTGATGGTCAAGGACTGCAACCAGACTCGGCCGGGGCCGGTGAGGGCGGCGAGGAAGAGGCCGTCACCGCCGAAGAGCACATTGCGGATGCCCTTGACCATGGTGATGTCGAAATCCACCGAGGCGTCGAACAATCCGACGTGGCCGGGGTGGACGCGGAGGGTTTCGCCGGCGGCCAGATCGTATTGGACCACCTCGCCGGAGAGCTCGACCCAGGCGTAGCCGTCGCCGCTCAGGCGCTGCAGCGTGAAGCCGGTGCCGCCGAAGATGCCCGCGCCCAGGCGGCGCTGGAAGCTCAGGGCGACACGGACATCACCTGCGGCACAGAGGAATCCGTGCCGGTGCACCAGGTATTCACGCCCCTTGCCGATCTGCACGGGCAGGATCTGGCCGGGGAGTTTGGCGGCGAAGGAGACTCGGCCGGGATCACGGTGGGCGGTGTACTCGGTCATGAACAGGCCCGCGCCCGCCATGGCGCGGCGGACCGCGCCGAAGACGCCGCCCGCGGCGCCGCGGGTGGAGGTGCTGAGGCGGATGGAGTCGGTCATCCAGGAGAGCTGGCCGGCCTCGGCGATGAGCCGGTCACCGGGGTCCAGTGCGACCTCGAGCACCGGCATGACGGTTCCGCGAATCCTGGCGTCCATCAGGTTCTCCCCTCCCGCGCACGACAACTCACACCAGTGTGCCTCGATGCGAGCCGCCACGGGATCGTTGCCGACTTGCCACCGGGACGACCTTCTCAGTAGTTTAGGATTCCCTTACCTAACAGAAAGCTCGGCCATGCTCCAGACCAGTGACGCCCGGCATCACACCGGGACGCCGGGACTCCCGCACGATTCGTGGCGGATCGTGTCCGCCGCGGCGCTACTGGCCACCGGCGCCTTCGCGGCCGCCGTCTGGATCGCCGCCCATGTCACCACCAGCCCGGCTGTGCACACCGGCGGGCTGTTCATCCATCTGGCCTCGCTGGTGGTGGGTTTCGGCGGGGTGCTCATGGCCGACTCCTTCGTCCTGCGGTGGGCCGCAGGACGTCTCGGACTGGCGGAGACCCTGCGGGCGGTCGGCCGCCTGCACGTGCCGATCTGGCTGGGCCTGGCCGGGCTGGTGGCCAGCGGCTGCGTGCTGGAACCAAATCTCGCCTCCACCATGACCCGCACCAAGCTGGCGCTGGTACTCGTGCTGACACTCAACGGGATTCAGGCGTGCGCGCTCAACCGCCGCCTGCAGGCCCGCGGCGAGCACCCGCTGACGCCGCGGCTGCTGGCCTGGGGCGCGGCCACCGGACTGGTGTCGCAGCTGTGCTGGTGGGGCGCGACCGCCATCGGCTTCCTCAACGCACAACGCTGAACCACCGCCCGATACGCTGAGCGAATGATCAAGGCCGCGGTATTCGATGTGGGCGAGACGCTGATCGACGAGACGCGCATCTGGTGCCGATGGGCCGACCGACTCGGCGTGCCGCGCTTCGCGTTCCTGGGTGTGATCGGCGGCATGGCGGCCACCGGACGGCCATTAACCGACGCCTTCGAATTGGTGCGGCCGGGCATCGATATCGAGGCCGAGCAGGTCGCGTGGGCCGCCGAGGAGCCGGAGAGCCTGCGCAACAACTTCGACGCCGACGACCTGTACCCGGATGTGCGGCGGGCGCTGGGCGAGCTGCGGGCGCGCGGCATCAGCGTGATCATCGCGGGAAACCAACCGCCGCAGGCGAAATCGGCACTGGAGCGGATGGAGCTGCCGGTGGACGCGGTGTACACCTCGGCCGAATGGGCGCTGGAGAAGCCGGATCCCGAGTTCTTCGCGCGGGTCGCGGAGGTGGCGGGGGTCATGCCCGGCGAGATCTGCTACGTCGGGGATCGGGTCGACAATGACGTGCTGCCGGTCCTGGCGGCGGGCATGATGCCGGTGCTCATCCGGCGCGGGCCCTGGGGTTACCTGACCGCCGAGCAGCCCGACGCCGCGCGGGCGACGGTCGTCGACGGACTCGACGAACTGCCGGATCTCCTCGCACCGGCTTGATTCCTGTTAAATGACACATCAAGTGTGACGGCCGTTTTCCGCCAGCTACCGCTCCCCTCGCGGCGTTGACTATGACATGTCAACGAAAACAGCTCTACCACAAGGGGAATGCGGTCATGACGGATGCTCGATTCGAATCCAAGGTCGTTCTGATCACCGGCGCCACCTCGGGGGTCGGTGCGGCCGTGGCGCGGCGGATCGCCGCCGAGGGCGGGGCCGTGGCACTCGGGGCACGAGGCAAGGACGCCGGTGACCGGATGGCGGAGGAGATCCGGGCCACGGGCGGACGCGCGCTGTTCGTGCCCACCGACGTCACCGTCGAAGCCGACGTGGAACGGCTGACGGGGGCCGCCATCACCGAATTCGGTCGCCTGGACGCGGCTTTCAACAATGCGGGCGCCGTCAATGCCTTCGGTCCGGTGCAGGACATCGACGAGACCGGGTGGCGCGCGGATCTGGAACTCAACCTGACAGCCGTCTATTACGGTCTGCGCCACCAGGTTCCGGCGCTCGCGGCCGGCGGTGGCGGCGCGATCCTCAACAATGCCTCCAACCTCGGCGTCGTCGGCATGGCGCAGGTCGCGCCCTATGTCGCCGCCAAACACGGTGTGGTGGGCCTGACCCGGGCCGTCGCCATGGAAGCGGCCGACCGGTCCATCCGGGTCAACGCCCTGGTCTCCGGCGCCGTCGACACCCCTGCCTTCCGCGCCTCCATGGGCGCCACCCCGGAGGGCGAGGCCGCCATCGCCGCCCTGCACCCCCTCGGACGCATCGCGCGCCCCGCGGAAATCGCCGCCTTCTGCGCCTACCTGCTCAGCGACGAGGCGAGCTTCATCACGGGCGCGGCCCTCGCCATCGACGGCGGCTTCACCGCCCGCTGACCCGCGACTGGCCCACCACTGCGCCCAGGCACAGGAAACGCGAGGTGGGCCGGTCACTTTCGACGATGGGACGCGGACGTTGCAGGTCCGCCACTCCCCCATCGCCGGTCCGTGCGGGCGAGCTGCCGCCCGCCCGAGCCCGGGGACGAGGTGGGGCGGGTTGGTCAGTCCCGCCGGCCACCTACGTCACCGTGGGGAGCGGGCCGATGGTGGGACGCCACCGCCCGATCTCCCCCGCAACCCCCACCGGCGTGCGGGAGGACACGCCCGATGGAGGATTCGCCGAAAAGCCTTCGCCCACAACGAAGCGAGGCCACCACAGGTCCAGCATCCGAACAACGCAGGCGCCCGGCGAAGATCAGTGCCGCCAGGACCGCCGCCGCCGGACCGGCGGTGCGGCCGGACGACCCCAGCCGACGGGATACACAGTGCCGCAAGGGATCAGTGGTGGCCACCGCAGGTCCGGCATCCGAACGACATAGGCGCCCACCGAAGATCAGTGCCGCTAAGACCGCCGCCGCCGGATCGGCGGTGCGACCGGACGACCCCAACCGATGGGATGCACAGTGCCGCAAGGGATCAGTGGTGGCCACCACAGGTCCGGCATCCGAACGACATAGGCGCCCACCGAAGATCAGTGCCGCCAGGACCGCCGCCGCCGGATCGGCGGTGCGGCCGGACGACCCCAACCGACGGGATACACAGTGCCGCAAGGGATCAGTGGTGTCCACCGCCGCCACCTCCGCCCTTGCCGCCGCCACCCATGCCTCCGCCGCCTATACCGCCGCCACCCATACCGCCGCCACCCATGCCGCCGTGGCTGCCGCCGGGTGAGGAGCCGCCAGGGCTGCCGAAGCCGCCGCCGAGGCCGCCGCCCTTGGGGGAGCCGCCGCCGGAGGCGTTACCGCCGGTGTTGGCGCCGCCGGTATGGGTGCCGCCGCCGATCGAGCCACCAGGGGAACCGCCACCGGGGGTTGAGCCTCCGGGAGCGATTGCGCCCGCGCCGGTTCCGCCAGGCTTGGAGCCGCCCGGGTTCGAGCCGCCCGGGTTCGAGCCGCCCAGGTTGGAGCCACCGGGGTTCGAGCCACCGGGGTTGGAACCACCCGGGTTGGAACCACCCTGAGAACCGCCCGTGTTGGCTCCCGCCGGGTCGCCGGTTGCGCCGCCCGGAGTGCTGCCGCCACCGCCTGCTGGGGTACCGCTGCCGGGGGTCGAGGTGCCGGGCTTACCGCCGGTGTTGGTTCCGCCGGTGGAGGTGCCCGGGGCGGAACCGCCTGGTTTCGAACCGCCCGTGGTTCCGTCTCCGGGTGTTCCACCGGGGGTACCGGGTTGGGTTCCGCCCGAAGTACTTCCGGGACTTGTGCCACCAGGCTGGCCTGCGCCGGGTTGACCGGTGCCGGGCTGTCCAGCGCCGGGCTGACCGGTACCCGGCTGACCCGCGCCGGGCTGACCACTACCGGGCTGACCTGCGCCGGGCTGACCGGTACCCGGCTGACCCGCGCCGGGCTGACCACTACCGGGCTGACCGGAACCAGGCCGACCCGCGCCGGGTTGGGTTCCGGGTTGCGTTGCGCCGGGGAAGGTTCCGCCGGGGAGGGTGCCGGGGACGCTGACCTTGGGGACGTGGCCGGAGTACGAGCCGACGGTCCAGCCGCCGGGGGCGGGGTTCTGGAACGGGAGGGGGTTGGTGAACTGCGCCGGGTTGCCGTAGGTGCTGGCCGTACCTGTGACAGTTCGGGTTTCGCAGTGGGTGCCGCCGCCGGTGGAGTCGACGGGGTGGCCGGCGACCCAGGTGGGGGTGACGGTCGCGGCCACCGGGGAGTAGGCGCGGACGGCTGCCACGGTGGCGATGGCGTGGGTGCCGGTGCCGGGCGGCGCGCCGGCATCGTCGAGGACGATGACGTCACGGGTGCCGAGGGCCGGGGTCCCGGCGGACGGGTCGGCGGGTTCGGGGGCGGCCTGGAGTCCGGGCGGTCCGGCGACGGGCCCGCCGAGTACGGTGGCGGCGGACATGGCGAGCGCGGAAGCCACTGCGGCGCCGGAGATCACGGCGGCGCGGGGGGCGTACCGGGCGATGGCGGAGCCGGTGTCCGCGCTGTGAAAGGCGGCGATGGACGCACCCACCGCCACGGTATTGGCCGGATCGGGCGACATGACGACCGGGCAGCCCAGATCCGACAGCACGCGGGCCACCTCGGCGGGGCGGGCCGCGCCGCCGATCAGCAGGACCCGGTCGATCTCCTCCATGTGCAGCCCGGCCCTGTGCACGACCGAGCGCACCAACCGTAGCGAATTGCGAATGTGCCAGCTGCGCAGGCGATTCGTGTCGGAGGCGGGCACCACGGCCGAGACCGGCTGCGTCGAGCCGGGCGCGATGCTGCGCGCGTAGCGGGCCAGCAGGGTGCCCAGCGGCCGTCCGCCGTAGTCATACGAGCGTTCGGCCCGCCCGAGGATGCCGCGTTCGTCGCGATCGGATTCGGTGCGCACGACCGCGACGTCCAGGGCGTTTCCGCCGAGGTCGTAGACCAGGGTGAGCCCGGATTCGGAAATGCCGTATTCGTCGTCGAGCCATTCCACGGCCGCCACCGGCTCGGGCATGAGCATGACATCGGCGGCGCCGGACCAGTCCAGTGCCCGCCGCAATCGCGTGACGTGTTTGTCCGAATAGCAAGCGGGATAGGTGGTTACGGCGGGGGCCTCGGGGGCGTTGGTCTCGATGAGCCCGTTCACCACGGCCGCCACCAGGTCCGCCGGGGACCAGATGCGACCGCCGATGACCACCGGGTCCGGCTCGCTGGTGAGATCGGCGAAGTCGGTGACCACCGGGACGAAGTGGGGAATGCCCCCGATCTGCGGGCCGCCGGCGCTGTCGAAGGTGACAGCGGTCCGGCGAACACGCACCGCGGGCCGGTTCCGATCACCGGCCGTGGTCGCCCAGACGGAGTTCACTGTGCCGATGCTCATGCCAAAGCCAACTGTCATTGCCATCCCGTCAACGCACCGAGACCACGGCCCACGGGCGTACCAACCATGTGGTCGCGGTCGTTTTCCAAACAGCGCGTTCAGGTTAGCTGGCTATTGCGGTACTCGAATATCGGATTGGGAGAAAAGATTTCGCGTCCAGTAGCGAAGATAGCGAATCTACTGGTCACGCAACTGCCCGAACAAGATCGAATCCAACTGCACAGTGAAAGCAACCGAACAGTCTTTCTGGGTAGCTACAACCCAGCGAACAAATAATTCATACCGACCGGTAGGCGAAGAGTGTCCGAAAAATCAGACCGCAACATCAGTACGGGGGTGTGGACTACCGATCACTGGTCGGTAGCTGCCTCGGATTACCCCACGCGAGCCGCTTCACCGTCCGTGATTCGCCATGAAATCTTCTCTACTACCTGAGATGTCGCAGCGAGCAAACACAGCATTACAACTCGCACAACAACATCGGTACAGTGCCTCCGCACCGCCGCGAAAATTCGCAGCCGAAGCGCGACCGAATACGTTGCCCAGCACAAAAAGTCATCACCCATTACACGAGAACCCCACCGAGGCAGAGGAATACCAGCCGCAAAAAGGACGAATCGGCGAAGGCCGCCGCACGCGCAGGGGGTTGGCGTGCGACGGCCTTCATGGGCGGCGCTGACAAGGGTGGGTCAGCGGCGCACCATCAGGGAAAGCTTGCGGCGGGGACGGTTGACCGCGCCGCCACGGATGGCGTGCGGTTGACGCTCACCGACCAGTCGGTCGAAATCGCCTGCGCTGTGCGCCGGTTGCGCCAGGCGGCCGGCATTGAAGTCGTCCACCAGCTGACGCACGGTCTGCTGCGCGCAGGACTTGTTGGTGCCGATGAAGCCGGTCGGACCGCGCTTGATCCAGCCGGTGACATAGGCACCCGGCACCACCGAGCCGCCGGACTCCTCGAGCACCCGGCCGTCCAGATTCGGGATGACCCCGGCCCGCTCGTCGAACGGCACGCCCGGCAGGGCCACGCCCCGGTAGCCCACCGAGGTCAGCACCAGCCCGGCGTCGAGGGTCTCGATCTCCCCGGCCGGGACCGCGTGCACCGCACCGTCATCGCCGGTGACGAGCTCGTTGCGCACCACCTCGACCCCGGTCACCCGGTCCACGCCCGCGATCGCGACCGGGGCCGACAGATACTGGAAGACGATCCGCTTGCGACCGCTCACGGGCCGATCGGCCAAGCCGCGCAACAGCTTCAGCTTGTGCTCGACCTTCTGCGACATGCCCTCGACGATCTCGGGAATTTCGCCCTCGACCACGATGTCGACATCCGCGCCCAGCAGGCCCACGAATTCCGGCACGGTGAAGGCGGATTCGGCCGGACCGCGCCGACCGAGGATCACAACCTCCTCGATATTGCTGCGCCGCAGGGCATTCAGCGCTCGCTGCGAGACATCCGTGCCGGCCAGCAGTTCCGGATCGGCGGTGAGAATCCGCGCGACGTCCAGCGCCACATTGCCGTTGCCCACGATCACCGCGCGCCGGTGCGACAGGTCGAAGAACCGGCCCGCCTGATCCGGGTGCCCGTTGTACCAGGCCACGAAGTCGGTGGCGGAGGTACTGCCCGGCAGCCCCTCCCCCGGAATCCCGAGCTTGCGGTCCGAGGACGCACCGACCGCGTAGATCACCGCGTGGTGGTGCGCCAGCAGCTCCTCGTGCGAGACATGCTGTCCCACATTCACATTCAGATAGGACCCGAAGCCCGGCTGCGCCGAGATCACATCGAAGAGGTCCCCGACCCTGCGGGTCTTGGTGTGATCGGGCGCGACACCGAAGCGGGCCAGGCCGTAGGGCGTGGTCACCTTGTCGAACACGGTCACGGAAACACCGGGCTGCGTGAGCAGTTCGTCGGCCGCGTACATGGCCGAGGGCCCGGAGCCGATGACCGCCACCCGCAGCGGCTCCCGCCCGGGCTTGACCTCCGCGGCCGGAATCGGCTGCGCCAGCAGCGGCCGCGGCCGCTCCTGCCGGTAGAAGTCGGCATTGATCTCGATGAACGGCAGCTGCTCGGAAGTCAGCTTCTTCGACGACGTGATGGCGTCCACCGGGCACGCGGTGGCGCACGCCCCGCAGTCCACGCAGGCCTGCGGGTCGACGTAGAGCATCTCCGCGGTCAGGAAGTCCGGCTCGTCCGGGGTCGGATGGATGCAGTTGACCGGGCAGGCGTAGACGCAGGACGCGTCGCTGCAACAGGATTGGGTGACAACGTACGGCACTGTACGTCCCCCTCCCCTACGCGGCCTTGCCGGAGCGGATCGGCTCCGAGCGGTAGCGCGAGGCCCGGCCGTCGATGCCGAGCAGCTTCCAGACCCGCTTGGAGATCGGGTTCATCAGGCCGATCTCGTGGGCCAGCGCGCGCACGTCGATGAAGTAGTCGCTGAAGACCTGCTTGGCCTCCTCGGAGCCGTAGAACAGCTCCTTGCGCACCTGCTCCGGAATGTCGAACTCCTGGAAGAACTTTTTCGGCGGGGTCGCGATGGAGCGGCCCAGGATGAACATGACGATCGGCATGGCGATCGAGAGGATGAACCGGTTGGCCGCGTTCTGCTCCGGCACATGGTGCTTGAGGAACTCGTGCGCGAAGGAGATGTGCCGCGCCTCCTCGGCGACGTGAATGCTCATGACGCCGCGCATGATCGGGTGCACCTCCTCACCCGAGCGCAGGATCTGCTTCTGGATGTGGTCGATCGGCTCCTCGCCGGCGAGCACGGCCATGAAGAACAGATTCGGGAACGCGATGGCGACCGGCACGCCGAACAGGCGCAGCTGCCGGACGAGCGGGCCCATGCCCGGGACGTCCGCGCCGATGCGATTCACCATCTCCTGGAACATCAGGGTGTGGTTGAGTTCCTCGGCCATCTCGTGGGTGCAGTAGCGGAACTCCGCGTCACCGTTGGGCAGCGAGAAGGTGTGGTTCACCATGCCGCTGATCAGGATGGACTCGAACTGCAGGCCGACCTTGGCGATATTGGCCTGCCGGTACTTGCCCACCTCGATCTGCCGCTCCACCGGGAGCGACTGGTACCAGTCGTGGCGGCCGAGGGGGTCCGCGGACTCCGGCAGGATCCAGCGCTCGGGGCGGGCGTTGGCGTCGAAGTCGGGGTTGTCCCAGTCGATGTCCTCGTAGGGGTCGAAGTGCTTGTTCACCGACCCTTCCGAGAGCAGCAGCAGCTTGTTGGCATACTCCTGAGCTTCGGCAACCACGGGGTCGTCAAGGGGGGTCGTGGTCGGAGACATCGTCGTCACCTCTCCAGTCAGTGGCGTTATGTGTACCCCATAGTTACACCAAACAGGAGAGGCGTCAACAGCCCGTTCGCACGATGCTTGCACGAGTTAGCGCCGATTAGCACGCGAGGCCGCGGCGAACCGGCGAGTAGCAGGACAAATGATCACTTCAGAGCGCTGCCGCCCTGGTGACGCGCCGGAACAGCCCCGTCAGCGAACGAGGCCGATGGGTCCCCGAATCCTGGGCGATCAGCGCCTGCCGGGCCGCGATGGCAGCGCCATCGGCGATCGTGCGCTCCGGATCGGAGGCCACCATCACCGGACGCGCCAGCTCCTCGGCGAGCACCTGCGCCACCTCCGGCGGCCGCGCCGCGCCGCCGACCACCAGGATCCGATCCACATCGGCCATGGTGACGTCCGCGATGCGCAGGCACCGGTAGACCAGCGCCAGCGAACGGCGAATGTGCTCGCTGCGCAACTCGCCCGAATCGGCGTCCGAGAGCCCGCGCGGCACCACCTGCGATCCGGCCGTGCGCCGCAGTGTGCGCGCTACCAGGTCCCCGAAGGCCCGGCCCCCGTATTCGACCGAGTGCAGCGACAATCCGACGATGGGATTGCCCGGCGCGCCCATGCCCACCCGCAGCAGCGTGACATCCAGCCCGGACCCGCCGAGGTCGTAGACCAGCGCCAAACCCGGTGTGAGCGGCCCGCGTTCGGCGGCCAGCCAGGACGCGGCGGCGATCGGCTCGGCCACCAGGGCGGCCCGGGTGAGGCCGACACCGTCGAGGGCGGTGCGCAGCTCGGCCACCAGCGCGGCGGGGTATCCGGCCGGATGGGTCACCGCGATTCCCGTGTCACCGGCGCCCAGCGGCCCCGCCGGCGCCTGCCCCAGCACCTCCGCCACCACGCTGTAGGCCACCGTCGCCACCAGATCCGCGGCCGACAGCGCCCGATGCCCGACCCGCGCGACCGGAGCCCCCCGCTGGGTGAGGTCCGCGAATTCGGTGATGACCCGCCCGTGCCGGGGAATGCGGCCGACCCGGGCGGTGCCCGAACTGTCGAAGGTGAGGGTGGTACGCCAGGTGGCCGGAGGCGCACCTCGACGGCCGTGCGGAAGCTTTCCGGATCGATCCGCCGCCGTGGAGCAGACCGTATGCACCGTGCCGATACTCAAACCCACACCGAGCGCCATCATCCACCTCGATCGACGAGTCGATTACGCCGGCCGTTCGACCCGACCCGAATTCATGCAACTCCCGCGCCGGATGCTTGCCAACCACCGGACACGCGGTTGTCCGCTCATGCGCCGGTGAGCTGCCACGACCACGCTGTCCAGGCAGTCGATGGCGAGTCGCCCTACACGCTTTCGGATCGCGGAATGTTTGCCCGATGTCGGCTGTTCGCCCGATACGGGATACCGGATGCCGAGCGGTTCGGATGGGGCGATGTGGACGAAAATCGCCCCCGCTCCCGAGGATTCGGAGCGGAGGCGATTCGTACCGCACTGATACGGACTACTTCGTGGCCGTGCTCAGCAACGTGCTGCTCAGCACCGACACCAGGCTGTAGGCCAGGTTGACCACGTCGGAAGCGAGACCGGAATCGCCCGTGAGCATCTTGGCGAGCGGGCCCAGGAACTTGACCGCCAGCTGCACCAGCGAACTCACGGAAATCCCGTTCAGCCGAGTGGTTTTGGAATTCTTGTCGGTCGCCGGGGCCTGCGCGCCCGGAACCTGCGCACCCGGGGCCTGCACGCCCGGGGTCGACTGCGTACCCGGGACGGCCGGCGCTGCCGGAGTCCCCTGACCGCCCGTAGTGCCCGGCGATTGCCGTTGCGGCGCACGCTGATCCGCGATCGGCAGCGCGACGGGCTTGGTCTGCGCAGGCGGTGCGGGCTGCACCGCCTGCGGCTGGGCGCCGGTCTGCGGCGGCGTGCCCGGCTGCGGCGCGGACTGCGGCTGGGTACCCGGTGTCTGCGACTGCAGCCAGGTCTTCAGGAACTGATCGGCGAGCTGCTGGGCGACCTGCAGACTGCCCTCGAGCGCCGCTTCACCCGGCTGCTGCGCCGGCGCCGGATTCTGTGGCGCCGGAGCCGGATTCAGTTGCAACGGTGCAGGAGCCGCCGTATACCCGGGAAGCTGCTCCGGGAACGTCGACGTCTGCCCCTGCTGGGCGGGCGTCGGCTCCGGTTGCGCCGGGGCCTGTCCCACCTGGGCCGGAGCCTGCCCGGGCTGGGCGGGCGTCGCCGGAACGGTGGCCTGGGGTGCCTGCGCCGGCACCACGGCCGGCTGCGCCTGCGGAACCACCGCCTGCGGAGTCTGCGCCGCAGCAGGATTCTGTTGTGCCGCCGCCGGATTCGGTTCCACAGGAGCACCGGCCTGCGGCGCCGGCGCCGGGACGGGGGCATGCGCGGGCTGCGGCTGCGGCTCGGCGGGCTGCGCCGGGACCTGTTGTCCCGGTAGCGTTCCCGGCTCCGACGCCGGCCCGGCGTCGGCGGGCACCGGCACGCCGAGCAGGTAGGACGCGATCCCGGTGGTGATGGTGACGGCGTGCTTGAGCTGTCCCTCGGGGGATTCCAGCTGCTGCGCGTCCTCGGCATTGGCGCCGTTGCCCATTTCGAGGAATACGTCCGGCACCGCGGTCAGCGCGGGCCCGGCGATATCGGAGCGGGTCTGGAGTCCGTCGACCGCGCCGTTGTAGGTGGCGACCTGATACCCGCTCTGCACGTAGGCATCTCGCATGGCCTTGCTGGCGGTCAGCCCGGCGCCGCCCTGCACCTCGTTGACCTTGGCGTCGGCGACGGGCAGCGCCGGCACGATGAGGTGGAAGCCGTGCCCGTCGGCGGGACCGCTGTCGGCGTGGATGCTGAGGGCGATATCGGCGCCGGAGGCATTGGCGGCCTTGGCCCGATCGTCGATGCAGCCACCCCAGCCGGCGTCGTCGGGGCGACTCATGACCACGTGCGCGCCCAGGCCCTCGAGCGAGGTGCGCACCAGCTGCGCGACATTCCAGTTGATGGTGTGCTCGGCAATGCCGTGCAGGCTGGTCATGCCGGTGGTCTGGCACGCCTTGGTGCCACCGCGACCATCGCTGACCTGCTTGTTCTCATCCTGAGTGTGATTGTCGCCCTGATGGCCCGGGTCCAGGAAGATGGTCTTCCCGGCGAGCTTCTGGGGCAGCTCCGGCAGCGCGGGAGCGGCCAGGGCGGCGACCGGGACGATCCCGGCCACGGTGGTGATCGCCGCGGCGGTGACGGCGGTGCAGATTCCGGCCTTAGTGATGCTTGGCTTCATAAGCGGACGGCGCTCGGGGCGGAGCGCCCCTCCCTTCCCACTAGTAACACCAGACCCAGCTGTTCACTCTGGCAACACCAGTTACTTTCTGGCAAGCTTCGTGATGGAACCGTTACCAGTGGTCAGACGTCCGAAAATCACCATCCTGGGCGCAACCGGCCGCAATGGGCAAAAGACCACTGCGCCCACTATCCCGCACTTCGCAGCCCCCACCCGGGCGACGCGCCCGGACAGAACCCGCCCCCGCAGCTCGAGGCGTGCGGGGGCGGTCAGGTCGGTGCTGAGAGCAGGTAGCTCGACACGCCCCGAGCAGAACTCGGGGCGGCTCGACACTCTCCCCGGCGTCGAGCTCGGTGACGGGTGGGATCAGGCCGAGACGATCTGATCCCCGTCGACGGCGATGGCCCTGGGGTCCAGCGCGCGCGGCGCGGGCCCGCCGGCGACCGTGCCGTCCAGGTTGAATGTGCTGCCGTGGCACGGGCACTTGATCAGGCCGCCCTCGACGGCATTCACCTTGCAGCCCAGATGGGTACAGGTGGACGAGAACCCGTCGAAGGTGCCGGCGACGGGCTGGGTGATCACCGTGTCACCGCTGATGATGCCGCCGCCGACCGGAACGTCGCTGGTATTGGCCAGGACATTGCCCTGTTTCTTGGCGGCGGCCGGATCGTTCTTGGCGGGGGCCGGATTGGGTGCGGCCGCAGCCGATTTGTCGGAGGTGCTGCTGCAACCGGCCACGGTGAGCGCGGTCGCGGCGACCGCGGTGGTGGCCAGGGCGGTCCGGCGGTCCATGCGGAACCCGCCGGGGGCCGGGGTGGTGTCGGTCATCGGTAACTCCTCGCTCAGGGCCGAGCCGATGTGGATCGGCCGCTGCTTGTTCGACGTGTGGAGGGGGTCCGTGGGTTCACCTGTCCGCGACATGCCTGCGGCCGCCGGCAAACTACCTCCTCCGGCGTCGGGTCACGCGCTGATCGGCAATCGGCGCAGCGAGCGCAGGGCGTAGTGCACCCGGGTCTTGACGGTGCCGACCGGTATGCCCAGGTCGGCGGCCACATCCTGGTAGGCGCGATCACGCAGGATCACCTGCACGATGGCGTCGCGCTGCGGCGGCGGCAGCTGGTCCAGCAGGTCGGCGACCAGCATCCCATCGGCCAGCGCCTCGGTGAAGTCGGGGCGGGCGCAGCGGTTCTCGGCCTGCTCCCCGATCTGGTCCCAGCTGGTGTCGCCGGGGCGGGCGGCCCGGAAGCGGGCGGTATCGATGAGCACATTGCGTTCGATGGTGAGCAGCCAGGTGCGCACGCTGCCCCGATCCGGGTCGTAGCTGGCGCAGGCGCGCCACGCCCGCAACAGGGTCTCCTGCACGGCGTGTTCGGCGAGGCCCGGGTCGCCGAGGCGGCTCATGGCCCGCCAGTGCAGCAGGCCGCGGTCGGCGGCCAGGACGGCCGCCAGGCCTGTGTCGGTGCACAGCCGGGCGCAGTGGTCGGCGCAGCCGGTGCTGACCGGGCGAAGACTTCCCATGTTTGAATATCGTCGCGGGAGCCGAAAGGGCATCGCTCGAGTTTGTGAATTCCCCGAAACCAACCGATTTCCCGCAAACAGACCGGAATTTCTGATAGACCCTCCCCCGGGAGATGCGGGGATCTCTCCCGACACCGCACGCCGGGAACCGTGCGGTGCAGAGAGCTGCTCAGGGAGGAACACCGTGCGTGCAGGCGCGCTCATGGTCGCGGGAGCATTCGCTTCCGCGCTGACAATGGCCGCAACCGGAATCGCGGCCGCCGAACCGGCCACCGATATCACGGTGGACGGGACATATCTGGTCAATGTGGATATCGAGCCGGGCACCTATATCGCCGACGGGACGCCTGATCCGGGCGCCGGCGCGTGCTTCTGGCGGCGACTGTGGAAGATCCAGCAGCCGGGCGACTACCCGGACCCGAACTACTACATCATCGCCAGCGACTTCACCCGGACGAAGCCGATCACGGTGGAGATCAAGGCGACCGATGTGGGGTTCTCGACCGAGAGCTGCGGCGCCTGGCACCTGCAGCCCGCGCGGCCCAGTACGGGCTCGTTCGGGTGACCACGGTTCGGGAAGGCCGGGCACCTGGTGCTCGTCTCGTCGATGAGCGCGGTGCGCGGGCGTTCGGCGCGAAGACTGTCGCATGATCGAATCGCACCGATAGCATCGCGGCCATGGCGAAATTCACCACCTGGGACGGCTTGGAGCTCAACTACCGCGTGTGGGAGGGCGAGGGAGTTCCAGTGGTGCTGCAGCACGGAATCGTGGCCGACACCAATGCCAATTGGATGAGTGTGGGCGTGGTCTCGGCGCTGCAGCGGGCGGGCCGTCACGTCATCTCGCTGGATGCGCGCGGCCACGGCCGCTCCGAGAAGCCGCACGACCCGGCCCGTTACTCGTGGCAGGCCATGGCCGACGACCTGCGCGCACTGTTCGACGAACTCGGGCTGGATCGCGTCGCGCTGGCCGGCTATTCGATGGGCGCGATCATCTCGCTGCTGGTCGCGGGCGCCGACAAGCGGGTGGAGCGGCTGGCCATCGGCGGCATCGGCAGCGGTGTGGTGGACTGCGGCGGAATCGACTGGCGCGTCATCGACGCCGCGGACCTCACGACCGCGATGTCCGGTGACGGCTCCGGTGCGGTCCCCCAGGCTCGCATGTTCCGCATCCTGGCCGACGCCCTGGGCGCGGACCGCGACGCGATCGCGATGCTCGCCGCCGGATTGCGTGCGGCCCCGATCGAATCCCTGTCGGGCGTCACCATTCCCACCCTGGTGCTGGCGGGCGACAACGATCCGTTCGCGGCCGAACCGGAACGCCTCGCCGCCGCCCTGCCCGATGCCACCTGTGTGGTGGTCCCCGGCGATCACCTCGCCGCCGTCGCCAACCCCGCCTTCTCCGCGGCTCTGGTCGACTTCCTGCGGTGAGAGCCCGAGAGGTGGCTAGTACTGCTTGCGGTGGGGGACGAACTCCAGGGTGAGCAATGCCAGCGCGGCGATCAGGACCTCGCGCCAGCGGATCAGGACATAGCGCTGATCGCCGAAGGCGTTGAACTTGCGCAGGAATCGGTACAGCGATTCCAGCCGGATGAGCGGATCGCCCAGCCGCACCGCGAGATACACCGTCTGCATGGTCCGCGACCGGTGCTTGTCGGCGAAGATCTCCGGAAACGCCGCGAAGGCCAGCGAGATTCGCTTGATCCCGTGTTCGCGCGCGTACTCCACCAGGTCCACGATCATGCGCTCGTCGAGCCCGTTGGGTGCGTCGCGCCGCCGCCACGGCACGTCCAGGCTGAGGTCCTGGCCGTTGCCGGAGGCGCCGTAGCGCTGGAATCCCACCACCTGGCCGTCGGCGTCGCGGGCGATCACCACCAGCATGCCGGGGTGCCGGCCGTCGAGCAGGTGGTCGAGGATCATGGAGAAGCCGCGGGTCTGCCGCCCGTTCCCCCACTCGTCGACGATGGCCAGCAGCGTTTCGCGCTGGGGTTCGGTGAGTGCGACCTCGGGGAGGATCTCGGTGGTGACGCCGAAGTTCTTGGTGCGGCTCACCGCCTGCCGCAGGTTGCGGTACTTGCGGCCGACCATGTCGAAGCGGTCGACATCGACGATCACGTCCCGGCCGACGGCGATGGCACGCAGCCCGCGATGGTCCACCGCCCGCCGCTGCCAGATCTCGGTGACCTCCGGGCTGGCGCCCAGGACCGCGATGCGCCAGCCGTGGCTGCCCGCGAAGAGCGAGAATTCGGTAAGCAATTCGGGGAACCGGCCGGGGTCGCCGATCGGATCGCCGGAGACGACCGCGATTCCGAGCCGGGCCCGGTAGGCGATGGCGGCGGAGCCGTTCTCGTTGAAGTAGTAGGTCTTGGACGAGTGCAGCGCGAAGGGGGCCAGCGGATCGCCCTGGCTGCGCCGGACCAGTTCGGCCACCCGGGGCAGCTGCTCGGGCTGCGGTTTGCTGCCCTGCGGCAGCACCAGGATGGCGCCGCTGGCGGCGAGGAAGACGAAGCCGACCACCGGGTGGTCGGTGCGATAGCTGAAGTTCGAGACCACCAGGGTCAGCGCCGCGTAGGTGAGGTGCGGCAGGGTGATGGGGCGGCGCAGGTACAGCCCGCGGGCCACGAACAGCCCGGCGAAGGACACCGCCACGAACCAGCCGTGGTCATTGCCCTCGCGGGAGGCCCGCTCGGCTGCCCAGACCAGGATCACGCTGCCCAGGACCAGCGCGCCCATCAGGCCGACACGGGTACTGGGCCCGGCGGTGAAGGTGGTTTCCCGATACGCGGTCAACGTCGGATTCGGTATGCGTTGCTCACGCATCTGGACCCCTTTTCTCCACATGCGAAAGTCTCACGGGCCCTCTCCCCATGGTGAGTCCTCCGCATCTCCCTCTCCAACACACTATGTCGGAGAGACGATTCGAGGCACCGAGTTATTCCGGCCAACCCAGCCGTGGCGAGGTGAGCACGGGGTCGGTGATGCCATTGTCGCAGGCCAGACCGACCGCGTCCCAGCCCGCGAGACTCGATCCGGCCTCGTATTGGGATTGGAAGAAGTCCAGGGCGGTGCCGACGGGGTCGGCCTTGGTACGGACGTCGTCGTAGGGCAGGTAGGCGTTGTGGCCGGACCCGGAGACCACCCAGCGGGCCTCGGCCGGCCGGAGCGGCCGATCGCTGAGTCCGGCGGGCTCGGGCGCGGTGTAGGAGTAGAAGGTCGGGGCGGGGGTCTTGTCGTCGCCGAACCAGAATCCGGCGCTGATCACCTCCCGGGAGTACGCCTCGCGGGTGACCGGATCCACGCTGTCGGGCATCGGGATCTTGCGGTCGGAGAAGCGCTGCACGGACAGGTCGAAGGTGTGCCAGAACAGCTGGACCGGGCTGATCTTGCCGGAGTAGGTGGCGCTGAATTCTTCCAGGATGCGCCCGACCTGGCTGTGTACGTGGAACGCGTGCCGGGCGGCGTCCGGGTCGTAGGTGCGGTGTTCTTCGTCCTCGTCGAAGGGCCGGCCATGGTCGGGCAGGTCGAAGGGGGTGGGGTGGGCCAGGACCACCTCGACGCCGAGGTTGCGCAGCGCGTTCCTGGCCTCGACGTAGAAGCTCGCCACCGACTGGCCCGCGAGCGGGACCTCCTCCTCCGTGCCGCGGTCGTTGCAGATCCGCAGCACGTGGTCGAAGAAGTCGAAGGAGCAGGTGAAGACCGGGCCCTCGGTGGCGGTGCCGAGCGGGACGGTGGTCCAGCCGCGGGCGGTCAGCCGGTAGGTCAGGTGCCACCAGTGGTTGCGTCTGATGCCCTTGGCCAGCGCCACCTTTCCGATGACCTGGGCGTAGCGGTGCAGGAGTTCCTTGGTGGGCCGCCACGAGTCGAGCGGGATGGCGGGCAGTATTTCCTCGGCCATGCGCTCATGCTACCCAGCGGCCGATCAGCTACCGCCCGTCTCCGGCGTGCCCGGCCAGCAGCTCGCTGAACGGGCGCACCGCGCCGACGCCGTTGCCCGAGCTGCGACGGTGGACCGGCTCGTCCTGCAGAAAGCCCTGGACGCCCGTGGGTTCGGCGACCATGAGCTGGGCCAGTTCGGCGGCCGCGCGGTGGATGCGCTCGGCCAGCCCGGTGGAGCCGAAGTCCTCGGTGGCGGCGAAGACGCCGGTCGGTACCACCACGGACCGCAGGTAGGTGAACAGCGGACGCATGGCGTGATCGAGCACCAGCGAATGCCGGGCGGTGCCCGCGGTGGCGGCGATCAGGACCGGCATGCCATTGAGCGCATCGGTGTCGAGCACGTCGATGAACATCTTGAACAGGCCGCTGTAGCTGGCCGTGAACACCGGTGTCACCGCGATGATGCCGTCGGCGTCGGAGACCTGCTGCCGGGCCGCGGCCACCGCGGGCGTGGGCAGCCCGCCGGTGGTCATGGTGGTGGCGAGATCGCTTGCCAGTTCCCGCAGTTCGATGATCTCGACCTCGAGGCTCTCCCCGCGCCCGCCCACCGCCGCGGTGACCGCGGCGGCGAGCTGGTCGGCGAGCAGCCGGGTGGAGGAGGGCTGTGAGAGCCCGGCGGTCAGCACTACGAGTTTGCGACTCATGCTCGTCCTCAGTTCTTTTCGGCGAGCAGGCGCTCGCGGGCGGGCTCGACCAGGTGGTGCGGGGCGTCCGGTCCGGCGGCGACCAGCGACGCGTGGGTGGGCGGATCGCTGGGCACTCCGGCGGGGCGGCGCGCCTCGAATTCCTTGCGCAGCACCGGAACGACCTCCTTGCCGAGGATCTCGAGCTGTTCGAGGACCAGGTCCAGCGGGAGGCCGGCGTGGTCCATGAGGAACAGCTGCCGCTGGTAGTCGCCGATATTGTCGGCGAAGCCCAGGGTGCGCTCGATGACCTGCTCGGGAGTGCCGACGGTGAGCGGGGTCAGTTCGGTGAATTCCTCCATCGACGGGCCGTGCCCGTACACGGGCGCATTGTCGAAGTAGGGGCGGAAGATCCGCTTGGCCTCGGCCTCGGTCTCGGCCATGAAGACCTGGCCGCCGAGTCCGACGATGGCCTGTTCGGCGGCGCCGTGCCCGTAGTGCTCGAAGCGGCGGCGGTACAGGTTCACCATCTGCCGGGTGTGCTGCTGGTCCCAGAAGATGTTGTTGTGGAAGAAGCCGTCACCGTAATAGGCGGCCTGCTCGGCGATTTCGGGCGAGCGGATGGAGCCGTGCCACACGAACGGCGGGGTGCCGTCGAGCGGGGCGGGGGTGGCGGTGAAGCCCTGCAGCGGGGTGCGGAACTTGCCTTCCCAGTCCACGCGCTGTTCGCGCCACAGCCGGCGCAGCAGGTGGTAGTTCTCCACCGCGAGCGCGATGCCGTCGCGAATGTCCTTGCCGAACCACGGGTAGACGGGTCCGGTGTTGCCGCGGCCCATCATGAGGTCCACCCGGCCGCCGGCCAGGTGCTGCAGCATGGCGAAGTCCTCGGCGATCTTCACCGGGTCGTTGGTGGTGATGAGGGTGGTGGAGGTGGACAGTACGAGCTTCTCGGTCTGTGCCGCGATGTAGCCGAGCATGGTGGTCGGCGAGGACGGCACGAACGGCGGGTTGTGGTGCTCGCCGGTGGCGAAGACGTCGAGGCCGACCTCTTCCGCCTTGAGGGCGATGCGGACCATGGCCTGGATGCGCTCGGCCTCGGTCGGGGTACGGCCGGTGGTGGGGTCCATCGTCACGTCACCGACGCTGAAAATTCCGAACTGCACGGGTCCTCCTCGGGTCGCTGCCATTTTGGTGGATATGGCAACCACTTGAACATAGGGGGTGGCGGGGGTATTCCGGGGCGTAAGCGGGGCGTGATTCGCGCCACTACCGCACCCGCGGAGCAACCGGAGCCACAACGCCGGAATTCCGCCGACACCTGGCCGATTCGGCCTACCGGAGACTGTGGAGTACCCGCAAACAACCTGTGGGTACAGCGAAAGACTCAGTAGTGCAAGATCTTTCGACGTATCCTGAACATTCCCCGCGCAACGCCGGAGATCTCGAGCATGGACAGGGGGTAGATCCAATGGCGGACAACACCGTCGGTACGGCATACGCCGTTGTCGTCACCGCGGTCGCCGATCCGATGCAGGTGGAGGGCCTGGAATG
The DNA here is from genome assembly GCF_042754245.1 of Nocardia sp. NPDC059228. Taxonomy (NCBI): domain Bacteria; kingdom Bacillati; phylum Actinomycetota; class Actinomycetes; order Mycobacteriales; family Nocardiaceae; genus Nocardia; species Nocardia sp. NPDC059228. Next base: position 43,314 of record NZ_JBHZAL010000005.1, read on the forward strand.
GGATCGTGCGGTGGAATACCTGCCCAGTATCGATTCCCGCACCTTGCAGAAGTGGGTGCGCTCCCAGGAGGACGGCCCCGATCCCCGTCGCGGCGTGGTCATTCCGGGCCCGCAGCGCCGGGTCGGGCACCGACATCCCTATCGCGAGGTCTGCGTCCCCTTGGCCGAATACCAGCTCTTCAGCGCGGCCGTCCGCACCAACCGCCGCCGCGCCCTGGCCACCACCTGCGCCGAGGACGAGGCTCGTCAGCGACCCCGCCTACTGTCCACGGCGCACTGACCCGTCCTAAATATCCAGTGACCGTCGCGCGGGCCGCTCGGGGGGTCGAGCGGAACTCGGAGACGGGTCGGCGGCGTGTCGGACTCGCGGCGTGCGCATCGCGATTCTGGGGCCGCTGGACGTTGGCCCGATCAGAAGATCGTCGACGGCAGCTGGAATCCGCCGGCGGTGACCCGGACCAACTGAATTCGACGTGGGAACCGGGCGAAGACCCGGCGAGAGGTTGGCTCGCCGGGTCTTCGCTGTCTTTCACTGCGGTGCAGCCACTCTCGATTCAGGAATGGTCGAACACGATGATCTGGCGAACCGCTGCTCCGTCGGCCAGCAGATCCAACGCTTCGTTGATCTCCTCCAGCCCGATTCGAGAGGTGATCAATTTCTCCACCGGCAGCCGCCCTTCCCGCCACATCTGTTCGTAGCGCGGAATATCCCGGGCCGGTACCGCGGAACCCAGGTAGCTGCCGACGATGGTGCGGGCCTCGGCGGTGATGCTCAGCGGCGGCAGGGTCACCGTCGAGTTGGGCCCGGGCAGCCCGACCGTGATGGTCATGCCGCCGGGTTCGGTTGCCGTATAGGCGGTTTCGAATGCGGCCGGATGCCCGGCGCACTCCACCACGTACCGCGCCCGGATCCCCTGGTCGGCGATCTGCTCCGGCGTGTACGTCTCGGTGGCCCCGAGTTCTTTCGCCATGGCGAGTTTGTCCGCCAGCCGATCCACCGCGATGAGCCGTTCCACGCCAATGGCTTTCGCGGTCAGCAGGGCGGCCATCCCGACGCCGCCGAGCCCGACCACCATGAGGCTGTCCTGCGGACGCGGATCGGCCACGTTCAGTACCGCCCCGCCGCCGGTCAGCACCGCGCACCCGAACAGTGCCGCGATCTCCGGCGGCACCGAGTTGCCGACCGGCACCAGGGAGGCCCGGTCCACCACGGCGTGTGTGGCGAAGCCGGAGACGCCCAGGTGATGCCGCACCCGGTCGCCGCCGCGCGACAGGTGCCCGGCATGGTGCAGCAGTTCACCGGCGGTATTGGCGCGGGTGCCCGCGGTGCAGGGCAGCTGCCCGTCCCGCGCGCACGCGTCGCACTCTTCGCAGCGCGGCAGGAAGGACATGACCACTCGCTGTCCGATGAGCAGATCGGCGACCCGCTCGCCGACCGCCAGCACGGTGCCCGCGGCCTCGTGTCCGAGCAGCATGGGCAGCGGGCGGGGCCGATTGCCGTCCACCACACTCAGATCCGAGTGGCACAGCCCGGCCGCCTCGATGGCGACCAGCACCTCGGTGGGCCCGGGATCGCCGAGTTCGAGCCGGCACACGCTGATCGGCCGCGACTGCGCGTAGGGCCGCTCGCGTCCGATCTCCTCGAGGACCGCGCCGCGAATGTGCATCAGATTTCGACCATCTGGTAATCGGCCACGTACCCGCCGAGGTAGCGCAGGTGGTCGGTGGAGTCACCGAGGGTGTGCTCGATGGCGGTGAGCCGCGCGGTGTAGTGGCCGACGGGGTATTCGTCGGTCATGCCGATGCCGCCGTGCATCTGGATGGCCTCCTGCCCGATGTGCCGGGCGGAGCGCCCGATCCGCAGTTTGGCGCGGGAGGCGACGACCGGATCGACGATGCCGTCGGCCAGCGACATGGACGCGTACATGCTCATGCCGCGGGCCAGTTCCAGCGACACGTACATGTCGGCGGCGCGCTGGGTCAGCGTCTGGAAGGTGCGCAGCGGCACCCCGAACTGCTTGCGCGTCTTCAGGTATTCCGCGGTGAGCCGCAGGGACTCCTCCATCGCGCCGATGGCCTCGGCGCACAGCGCGGCCTGCGCCCCGGCCAGGGCGGCCTGGATGGCGGCGGCGGCATCGACCGGCTCGCCGAGCGGTTCGGCCACCGCGCCGTCGAATGCGATGTCCGCGCCGCGCTGCCCGTCGTGGGTGGCGTAGGCGGTGCGCCGCACGCCCGGGTCGGCGGGATCGACGAGAAACAGCCCGATACCGTCATCGAGTGCCGCGCTCACGATGAGCAGATCGGCGCAATCACCGTGGGAGACCGGGTGTTTGCGGCCGGTGATGCGCCAGCCGTCCGGCTGCCGCACCGCCTGGGTGGCGGTCTCGGTGGCGGGCCAGCGCAGCCCCGGCTCGTCGTGCGCGAAGGCGAGCTTGAGCTCCCCCTCGGCGATGCGCGGCAGCAGGTCCTTGCGCTGTGCGTCGGCGCCGACGGCGGAGACGAGCCCGCCCGGCAGCAGTGCGCAGTCCAGCACGGGTTCGGGGGCCAGGGCGCGGCCGATCTCGGTCATGACCAGCATGGCCTCGATGGGCCCGGCGCCCATGCCGCCGTCCTCCTCGGCGAAAGTCAGTCCGAGCAGGCCGATTTCGGCGAAGGTGGCCCAGATCCCGGTATCCCAGCCGAGTTCGGTGCCGACGATGTCGTTGCGGCGCTCGGGGGTGTAGCCGCGGGACAGCACGTCACGCACGGTGTCGCGCAGCATGTCCTGTTCGGGGGTGAGATCGAAATCCATGGTGCTGCCTCACAGTCCGAGGATCGTCGAGGCGATGATGCCGCGCTGCACCTCGTTGGATCCTCCGTAGATCGATGTCTTGCGGTAGTTCAGGTAGGTGGCCGTGCTGCGGCGGGCCCAGTCGGGATCCGACTCGTCCTCGCGCGCAACGGAATCCGGTCCGGCGATGTCGACCAGCAGTTCGGTGACTGCCTGCTGGAGTTCGGTGCCGCGCAGCTTGAGAATCGAGGAGACCGGATTGGGCTTGCCGTCGGCCGAGCCCGCGGCCACCCGCAGCTGCACCAGTTCCAGTGCCAGCAGCTCGTTTTCGAGCTCGGCGAGGCGGGTCGCGAAGAGCTGATCCTCGAGCAGGGTCTTCTCGCCCAGGCGGGTCTGCTTGGCGTGCTCCTTGGCCAGCCACAGTTTCACCTTGGTCTGGCCGACCGCGGCGATGCCGGTGCGCTCGTTGCCGAGCAGGAACTTGGCGTAGGTCCAGCCCTGATTCTCCTCGCCGACAAGCTGATTCGCGGGCACCCGGACGTTCTCCAGGAACACCTCGTTGACCTCGTGGCCGCCGTCGATGAGCTTGATCGGCCGCACGGTCACGCCGGGGGTGTCGAGCGGGAACAGCAGCATGGAGATGCCGGCCTGCTTCTTGGGCGCGTCCGGGTTGGTGCGCGCCAGGCAGAACATCCAGTCCGCGGACTGGGCGGCGGTGGTCCAGGTCTTCTGGCCGTTGATCACGTAGCTGTCGCCGTCGCGGACCGCGACGGTGCGCAGCGAGGCCAGGTCCGAGCCCGCCTCGGGCTCGGAAAAGCCCTGGCACCACCAGATGTCGAGATTGGCGGTGGGCGGCAGGAAGCGCTCCTTGAGCTCCTGGGAGCCGAAGTGCGCGATGACCGGGCCGATCATATTGGCATTGAAGGTGAGCGGTTCGGGCACCGAGGCCAGCTGCATCTCGTCGTGCCAGATATGACGCTGGATGGGGGTCCAGTCCTTGCCGCCCCATTCCACCGGCCAGTTCGGGGTGGCCAGCCCGTGCGCGTTGAGGATGCGCTGGGTGGTGACGATGTCGTCCTTGCTCAGTTCCTGGCCGTGCCGCTGCCGGTTGCGGATGTCGGCCGGGATCTCGCTCCGATAGAACGCGCGCAGCTCGTCGCGGAAGGCGAGCTCGTCGTCGGTGAGCGCTAGTTGCATGCGTTGACCTCCAGGTTCATGGCTACCCACGCCATCGCCGGATATGATACACAGAGACACCATTGTCTCAAATAGGGTCGTATACTCGAACGGCCGCGCACACCACCGACATCCCAGGGAGCCCTCCGTGCCCGACCACGACCGCACACTCGGCGTCGGCGAGCTCATCGCCCACCGGCATCGCGAGGGCAGCGCGCCCGGGCAGCGCACGGACTCACATCGGCTGGCCCTCGTCATCGAGGGCGGCTCCTCGCGCGGCGCGTACTCGCACGGCATGGCCATGGCCATCGAGGAATTGGGCATCCTGCCCTGCTTCGACGCGGTGTACGGGGCGTCGGCGGGCGCGCTGAACGCCGCCTGGCTGCTGTGCGGGCGCGCGGTGGATTCGCGGCGGGCCTGGAATCCCGAGGTGATCAACCGCGTGATCAATCCGGCGCGCGCCCTGCGCGGCGGCCGCGTGGTCGATACCGAGTACCTGGTGCACACCGTGTACGAGCGCATCGTGCCCATGGACTTCCCTGCGATCCTCGCCAATTCGATCACCTTCCACCCCATCGCCACCGACGCCGACACCGGCGCGGCCGTCGATCTGCATCCGGAGCTCAGCGATGTGCGCTCGGTGCAGACGGCGCTGCGGGCCTCGACCTGCCTGCCGATCCTGGCCGGACGGCCGGTGCGGATCGGCGCGCGCCGGTATGTCGATGCCGGGCTCTCCGAATCCGTCCCGGTGCGAACGGCATTGACGCAGGGCGCGACCCGCGTCCTGGTGCTGCGCACCCGCCGCGCCGGCGAAACCATGCGTCCCCCTTCGGGTCTGGAATCCCGGGTGGTGGCCCGCTTCCTGTCCCGGCACGCGCCGGGGACGGTCGGACCGTGGCTCGATCGGGTCCAGCGACACCACAGCGACGAGCGGGACTTCGACTCCGATCCGGCCGTGCTGCAGATCCGCCCGCCACACAACGCGCCCGATATCGGGCGCATCGACCGCGATCCCGGGGTGCTCCAGCAGGCCCTCACCCTGGGGCGGGTGGCCACCGCCCGCACACTGTCGGCACACCTGGCCCCCAAGCTGTCCGCGTGACACGCGCGGAGGGAACCAGAGCACCGGGCCGGCCCGCCTCGGCCAGCCGCGACGATGTGCTCGAAGCCGCCATCGCCGTGTTCCTGAACGGAAAAAGGGTGGACGTCAATGCCATTGCCGCTCAGCTGGGGGTGGGCCGCGCGAGCATCTACCGCTGGTTCGGATCCCGGGACGGCCTGCTGGGCGCGGCCGTGGCGCGGCAGCTGGAGCGGGTCGTGGCCCATGCCGACCGCCGCTCCCGCGGGGCGGGCGGAGAACGGCTCACCGCGGCGCTCAACCGGACCATCGATCTGCTGGTCGAGAACGACGCGCTGCGTTCGTATTTCGACAATGAATCGACCGCGGCCCTGCGCCTGATCACCCGCGGTGACGGAATCGTGCACCAGACCGCGGTGGCCCTGGTGGAGCGGTTCATCGAGCGCGCCGAATCCGAGGGCTACCAGCCTCCCATCGAGCGCGACACCCTGGCCTACGCCCTGGTCCGGCTGTGGGAGGCGTTCCTCTACAACGACGCCGTGGCCGGCTTCCGCGGCGATGTGGACCGCCTGCGCAAGGTCCAGACCGCGCTACTGCGCACCTGAGTGCTGCAGCGAGCGCCGCACCCACTCGACATCAGGGTGTGACGATGAGGGGGACGAGTTGCTCGGCCGAGGTGCGGGCGCCGTGGTGACCCACGAGGGCGGACTCCAGGGGCTCGAGGGCGGGGCGAACCAGGACCGCGGCACCCTCGGCGACGGCGATGAGATCGCCGATGCGGGAGGTGATCACCGGTGTGGGCGGGGTCGGGCCGAACCAGTGCTCGTCGAGCGCCTGCTCGCGGGTCACGACCGTTGCGTGCGTGGACAGTTCGGCGGTCCACGCGGCGTGGGCGTCGGCCAGGGCTTCGGGGCGCTCGAGGTAGATGTGGCGGACCCGCGCCTCGCCGCCGATCAGCCGGACGTCGCGATGCAGCACGGGCCGCACGTCCAGATCGATGACGGTGTCCACGTGGATCATTCCGTGATCGCCGGTGATCAGCACCGTGCAGGTGGAGGGGAGCTCGGCGAGCAGGCCGGCGAGGCAGGCGTCGATATCGCGGAGCACGGCCAGCCACTGCGGCGATTCGGGTCCGTACAGGTGACCGTTCGCATCGAGATCGGGGAAATAGGCGTAGGCGAAACGGGACTTCGTGCCGGAATGCCGTGCGACAGCGAGGATTCCGGCGCGCAGCTCGTCGAGGGTGACGGCCGGGTGCAGGGTGCCCGGCGCACGGAAGGCGGCCCGGGTCAGACCGGAGGTGCGCTGGAAGGCGGGGATCACGTAGTGCAGCTCGACGCCGTGGGCGGCGAGGTCCTCCAGGCGGCTGGTGTGCGGCTGCACCGACTCCGGCGGGTAGGCGTCGCGGGCGTCCTCGCCGGTCGCGCTGTCGAAACTCCAGCGCAGCGCATTCAGCAGGCGGAGACGATCGCGGTCGGGCAGGGCGAAGCTGTAGCCGATGATGCCGTGTGTCGCGCAGGGCGCGCCGAGGGCGAGGCTGGCGAGACTGGTCGCGGTGGTGGCGGGAAAGCCCGCGGTGAGGGTGGTGCGGACGTGCGCGGCCAGGGTGGGTGCGCTGTCGGCGTGGCGGGCGAGAAGTTCCGCGCCGAGACCGTCGATCAGCAGCACCACCACATCCCGGTTGGGTGCGAGGGCCAGCGGATTGCGCTGGTCGAGCCCGAAGGACGCGGCGACGGACGGCAGGACGTCGGCGAGCGTGGCCGGCGACGTCTCCGAGGGTGAACTGGCCATTCGCCGACTCTATTGATCTCGGCGCGATAATTCACCGGTGTTCGAATCCGCCGACTTTTCGATCAAGCCCACCCTGACCGGCACGAAAGTTCTCCTGCGGCCGTTCATTCCCGAAGACCTCGACGCCATCCTCGCGGCCCTGCGCGATCCCGACGTCCGGCGGCTGACCGGCAGCGTTCACCAGGAGACCACCGAGTCCGTGCCGGAGGATCCGGCCGAGTACGAGCGCTTGCGCGACTGGTACGCCACACGCGAAACCCGGCCCGACCGCCTCGATTTGGCCATTGCCGACATCGCGACCGGCCGCTGTGTCGGGGAGGCCGTCCTCAATCGGTGGGATCCCGGCAATGGCAGCTGCAACTTCCGCATCCTGATCGGCCCCGATGGCCAGGGCCGCGGGCTGGGCACCGAGGCGACGCGGCTGATCGTCGGCTACGGGTTCGAGAAGCTCGGCCTGCACCGAATCTCCCTGGAGGTCTATGCCTTCAACCCGCGCGCTCGCCGTGCCTACGAGAAGGCCGGCTTCCGTCCCGAGGGCGTCCTGCGCGAATCCCTGCGCTACGGCGACGAGTGGATCGACGCGACCGTCATGTCCATCCTGTCCCGCGAATGGGCCGAGCACCGCGGCCATCCCGCATAGCCCTGCCCGCATACGCGAAAACCGCCTCCGAGGAGGCGGTTTCGTGCGTTGTGGGGCGAATCAGGCCAGGCCCCACGCCTTCAGGACGTAGGTGATGTTGGCGGCGATTCCGGTGAGGGTGTTGGCCAGGTCGATGGCGGCGGAACCGAGGTTGACGATAGGCATGTTTCAAGTCTTTCGGGCCGGGAACATGGTGCAGTTCCACTGTATTAGCGACAGCTAACTCCCAGCATCATGAATCGACTCACCCCTCGGCCGAGGTGTTACCCAGCGCACAGCGGCACCGGTCCGGCTCAGTCCCGCTCGGGCAGGCGCAAACGCTTCAGGGACAGGGCGTTCAGGGCCACGATGATGCTGGATCCCGACATGGACATCGCGGCGATCTCCGGTCGCAGCGTGAAGCCGAAGGCGGGCGCGAAGACGCCGGCCGCGATGGGCAGGGCCAGGCTGTTGTAGCCGACCGCCCAGGCCAGGTTCTGATGCATTTTGCGCAGCGTGCCGCGGCCGATGCGCAGCGCGGTGGGGACGTCCAGCGGATCGGAGCGCATGAGCACCACATCGGCGGTCTCGATGGCGACGTCGGTGCCCGCGCCGATGGCGATGCCGAGATCGGCCTGGGCCAGGGCGGGGGCGTCGTTGACGCCGTCGCCGACCATGGCGATCTTCCGTCCGGCGGACTGCAATTCGATGATCTTGGCCGCCTTGTCGCCGGGCAGCACCTCGGCGATGACGGTGTCGATGCCGAGTTCGGCGGCGATGCGCTCGGCGGTCGCCCGGTTGTCGCCGGTCAGCATCACCACTTCGACGCCCATGTCGTGCAGGTCCGCAACGGCTTCGGCGGAGCTCTCCCGGGGCGCGTCGGCGATTCCGATCACCGCGGCGGGCTCGCCGTCGACGGCGGCCAGCACCGCGGTCTGGCCCGCGCCCGCCACCCGGTCGCGGGCTACGGCCAGCTCGCCCAGGTCGACGCCTTCGCGGTCGAGCAGCCGGCGATTGCCGATGACCACGCGGCGGCCGTCCACGGTGGCGATCGCGCCGTGACCGGGGACGTTCTCGAAGTCCACCGCGCGGGCGTCGGTGGGGCCGTGCTCCTTGGCGTAGCGCACCACGGCGTCGGCCAGCGGGTGCTCGGACTCGCGTTCGACAGCGGCCAGCAGGGGTAGCAGGTCGGCCTCGGAAAGCCCGGGGCCGGTGATGATTTCGGTGACTTCCGGCTCGCCCTTGGTGAGGGTGCCGGTCTTGTCCATCACCACGGTCTGGATGCGGGCCGAGCTCTCCAGTGCCATCGCGTTCTTGAACAGCACACCGCGTTTCGCGCCCAGGCCGGTGCCGACCATGATGGCGGTCGGGGTGGCCAGGCCGAGGGCGTCGGGGCAGGTGATGACCACGACCGTAATGGCGAACAGCATGGCCTTGGCGAAGGTGGCTCCCGCCAGCAGCCACACCGCCAGGGTCAGCACACCACCGATCAAGGCGACCAGCACCAGCCAGAAGGCGGCCCGGTCGGCCAGTCGCTGGCCCGGGGCCTTCGAATTCTGGGCCTGCTGCACCAGGTTCACGATCTGCGCCAGCGCGGTGTCCGCTCCCACCTTGGTGGCGCGCACCCGCAGCGTGCCGTTCTCGTTGAGGGTCGCGCCGATGACCGCCGAGCCCGGCTCCTTGTGCACCGGCAGGCTCTCGCCGGTCACCATGGATTCGTCGACCTCGCTGGTCCCGTCCTCCACGAGGCCGTCCACCGCGATCTTCGAGCCCGGGCGCACCAGCAGCAGATCGCCGACTTTCACCTCGGCCGTGGGGATTTCGACTTCCTGCCCGTCCCGGATCACCACCGCCTGCGGCGGCGCCAGATCCAGCAGCGTGCGAATCGCGTCATTGGCGCCGCCCCGCGCCCGCATCTCGAACCAGTGGCCGAGCAGCACGAAGGTGGCCAGCATGGTCGAGGCCTCGTAGAAGACCTCGCCGCCGCCGGTCAGCGTAATGCCAAGGGAGTACAGCCATCCCGCCCCGATACCGACCGCGACCAGCACCATCATGTCCAGCGTCCGCGCTTTCAGCGCCGCCCAGGCCCCGGTGAAGAAGATGGTCGAGGAGTAGAAGATGACCGGCAGGCTGAGGATCAATTCCCAGATGTCCGAGCGCATTCCGTACGGCACCGGCAGATGCCACCCGAACATGTCGGTGGCCATCGGCGACCACAGCATCACCAGCACCGAGAACACGGCGGCCACGACGAACCGGTTCCGCATGTCAGCGGCCATGTCCTCCATGGACATCCCCGCATGCCCGGCATGTGCACCGTGCCCCATCGCGGCATGATCCATCCCCGCATGAGTCATTTGGTCCCCGCTCTCGTGCACGGCGTGATCCATGCCCGCATACGCTTCGTGGTCCGAACCCCCGTGCGCCGCATGACCTGAATCCGCATGCGCCGCATGGTCCATAACGGCGTGCGCCGCATGGTCCATGCCCGCGTGGGCATCGTGATCCGTGGCCGCGCCGGCATCGCGGGTCGCGGACGGCTGAGCGGCGTGTGCCGAGGCGGCGGGTTCGGCCAGCGGGTCGCAGACGTGGTTGGGAACCGATTGGCCGGCGCAGTGCAGGCCGCATTCCTGGATCCAGGTGCGGAGGTCGGCGACGGAGGTGTGGGCGGGGTCGAAGGTGACGGTGGCGGTTTGGGAGACGGGGTTGGGGTCGACGGCGAGGACGCCCGGCCGACGGCCGAGGACCGACTTCACCACGTTCTGCTGGCTGGCCCAGTGCAGGCCCCGGATGTCCAGGACCGTGGTCCGCTGGTCGCTCTGCCGATCCATCTCGCACTCCTCCGCCGACTGGCTCTCACCGCCTCGACCATATACCCCGTAGGGGTAATTGGCAGGGTTCCGGCAGGAACGAGCCGTCAGGGCGGGCACCGGGCCCGGTGGGGTGCGGGCCCGGACCTCGGGCGTCAGGACATGGGGACGGGTTCGCCGACCTCCACGCGACCGCCATAGGTCAGACCCGGGCAGCCGGAGGCGAGTTTCACCGCCGAGTCCAGGTCGTCGGCCTCGACGGCGACATAGCCGGAGAGCCGGTCGGGCGCGGCGGGGTTGTCGCCCAGCATGACGGTCTGGCCCACGCGATTACCGAAATCGGTGACGCGCTCGCCGATCTCGGCGAACCAGTCGGCCCACAGCCTTTCCTGCTCGGGCGTGGCTGCGCGGTTGGGGTCGTTGCGGAAGGCGAGGATGTAGGTGGACATTGTCGTTTCTCCTGTCGGGTGGACGGCCCGGTCGGCCGACTCGTGAATCCGTCGCGCGGCTCCGGCCGGGAATCGACAATCGGGTCGAGAATTTTTTCGCGACCGTGTCGATTTCGCCGCCATCCCGAACGACGGGTTGAGCGACAACGACGTCAGCAGTGACACGGCAACGGAGCCGTGCGATCCCCCCAGCGAAGGGAGCAGTGACATGCCCGAGTACCTGCTGCTGATCCACCAGGACGAACAGACCTGGCTGGCCGCGGATCCGGCCGTGCGGCAGCGCACCCTGAACGAGCACCTCGAGTTCATGGCCGCGCACGCCGACCGGCTGCGCGGCGGTAACCGCCTGCGCCCCACCTCGACCGCGACCACGGTCCGGCACGACGAGCACGGCCGCACGGTCATCACCGACGGCGTGTTCGCCGAGACCAAAGAGGTTCTGGGCGGCTACTACCTGGTCGAGGCGGCCGATCTGGACGAGGCCATCCGGATCGCCGTGGACGTACCGTCGCCGTTCGGTTGTGTCGAGGTCCGGCCGATCCACCCGCACGACGAGCCGTGACGACGCCGGAGGTGGCCGCCGCGGTCGCCGAGGCGCACCGGCGCGAGTGGGGCTTCGTGCTGGCGGCGACCGTGCGGGTGACCCGCGATATCGATCTCGCCGAAGAGGCTGTGCAGGAGGCGTTCACGCAGGCCCTGCAGGCCTGGCCGGAGTCGGGGATCCCGGATCGCCCCGGCGCCTGGCTGACCACGGTGGCCCGGCGGCGCGCCCTGGACGCCCTGCGCCGCGACATCGCGTTCGAGCGCTCGATTCCGCTGCTGGTGGAGGATCCCGCGCCCGACCCGGCCGCCCCGGACTCGGTGGCCGACGATCGGCTGCGGCTCATCTTCATCTGCTGCCACCCGGCCCTGTCGATGGAGGCGCGGGTGGCGTTGACCCTGCGCCTGCTGTGTGGTCTGTCCACGCCGGAGATCGCGCGCGCCTTCCTGGTCGCGGAACCGACCATGGCGGCGCGCATCACGCGGGCCAAGAAGAAGATCGCCGAGGCGCACATCCCCTATCGCCTCCCGTCCGACGAGGAACTGCCCAACCGCGTCGACGCGGTGCTGACCGTGCTGCACCTGCTTTTCACCACCGGCCACACCGCCCCGGCCGGCGCCGAACTGGTCCGCCCCGAGCTGGTGGAACGCGCCCTCGACCTGGCCCGCATGCTGCGCCTGCTGCTGCCCAACGACCCGGATGTGGCGGGCCTGTACGCGCTGTTGCTGCTCACCGACGCCCGCCGCGGCACTCGCACCGACGAGACGGGACGCTTCCTGCCGCTGGCCGAGCAGGACCGCGCCCACTGGGACCGCCGGGCCATCTCCGAGGGAATAGCCTTGGTGCGCAGGTCATTACGCGGCCGTGCACCGGGCCGCTTCCCGCTCATGGCGGCCATTGCCGCCGTCCACGCCGAGGCCCCCGCCTTCGACGCCACCGACTGGCACGAGATCGCCGGTCTCTACGACCATCTCATCGCCGTCTGGCCCTCCCCCGTCGTCGCCCTCAATCGCGCCGTCGCCCTCGGCCACGCCCACGGCCCGCAGCGCGGCCTGGACGAACTCGATCGCCTGGCCACCGAACCCCAGCTCACCGCCTACCACTACCTCCCCGCCGCCCGCGCCGAATTCCTCACCCGCCTGGGCAGATTCGACGAGGCCCGCCTCGCCTACCAGGAGGCCCTGCTGCTCGCCGAGAACAAGGTCGAAGCGGACTTCCTCACCACCCGCCTACACGACCTCGACCGCTGAATCGGATTGCCGCATCGCGCACCGGCGGTTAGATTCCGCTCATGGGGATCCGCGGGGCAGTGGCGCTGGGGGCGATCGCGCTGGTACTGGGCACCGGCGGCGTGGCCGCTGCGGAGCCCACGGTCGAACGCGAGTCCTTCACCTTCCAGTTCGGAGATTTCACCGGCTCGGGTGAGCTGGACTTTCCTGCGGGGTCGCGCAATGCGCCTGTCGTGGTGCTGATTCCGGGGTCGGGCCCCGAGGATCTCAACGCCGACCAAGCGTCCGGCTCCCATATCTTTCTCGATATCGCGGACGACCTGACCAGCCGCGGCTACGCCGTCATGCGCTACAACAAGCGCTATGTGCGCGGCCCCGGCGATGCCGACAGTGCCGACTACTGGACCAAACTCGACCTGAACGGCATGCGGGACGATGCCGATCAGGTCCTGCGCGCCGCCGAGCAGGATTCACACGTCGATCCGCACCGTGTCTTCGTCTACGGCTGGAGCGAGGGCAGCACCGTCGCGGCCGCCCTGGCGACGACCCATCCGGAATTGGCCGGAACCGTCTTCCAGGGCCCGGTGGCACTCCCCTGGCGCGTGACCTTCGGTTATCAGGGCGAGCAGGTCTACGCGCCGTACCTCGCGCGGTTCGCGTCGAACGGCCTGCTCGGGCCCGACGAGCTCGGCCGCGCCTTCCATGGCGACGGCGGGCTCATGGCCAAGCTCGCACTCCGCTTCGCCTGCGTGAACGCCGATGCCGGAGACTTCACCGTCCGCCCGACCTGGGATCTCAACCGAGACGGCAAGCTCGACGTGGACCTCGAGTTTCGCCCCGTCTACCAGTTCTACCTGGAGTCCGCGATGCGCCCCGGCGGCATCTACGACATCTACGACCCGGCCCGCGCCCTCCCCAGCCTTATCGAACAGGCCCCGAAACTCACCGCGCCCGTGCTCATCCTGCAGGGTGTGGACGACGCCAATGTCCCTCCCGCGGGTTCGTCCAGCCTCGACGCCGCCCTGGCCGCCGACGGCACCCGCGACCACACCCTCCATCTCTTCCCCGGCCTCGGCCACTCCCTCGGCCCCACCCCCGACGTCCTGCACGACAACTTCCAGCCCATCGACCAGTCGGCCCTGGACACCCTGGCGCACTGGCTGGACGCCCACCGATAACCAGCCCGCCAGTCTGCCGAACCAACTGTGCCGGAAGGGCTTTCCCGCCATATTCTGCGCCCCACCGGATTTCGTCGACCGCCACTGGCAAGGATGGGACCGCATCACCGATCAACTCGCCGCGGCGCTGATCGCCGGGCGCTTACGCGATCGACGCTCCAGCACCGCCAACAGCCCGGTCGGCAGAAGGGCGAGGGCGGAGCCCGCGAACACCCAGCCGAAAGTCACCGCGAAGGCGTCCCCTCGGCCCGGCCGGCCGATCCCGCCAGGCAGGTGCCGTTGCAGGATCACTACGAAGGCGGCGGTGCCGATCGAGCCGCCGACACGCTGCATGACGGTGAGTTGCGGTGTGGCGTCGATGATCTGGGAGGGACCGAGCTCCCGCATGGCCGCCGTCATGGCGGGCATGGCGGCCATTCCGATACCCAGGCCGCGCACGATCATGGCGAGGCAGAGCAGCCAGTAGGGCGTGTCGTCGGTGATCAGCATGAACGGAACGGTGGCGACGCAGCAGACGAGGGCGCCGAGCAGGCAGGTGAGGGCGCCGACGCGCTCGTAGAGCCGCGCGGACAGGCCCATGGCGATGGCCGCGCCGACGCCCTGCGGTGCCATCAAAAGGCCGGTGTGGGCGGCGTCCTGATGGCGAATCAGCTGAAAGTACAAGGGCAGCAGCACCATTGCCCCGAACGTCACCGCGCCGATGACGAGGGTCGAGACCGTCCCCGCGGCGAAGTAGCGGTCCCGCCACAGGCGCAGGTCCAGGACCGGATTCCGGACCCGGAGCGAATGCGCGACGAATACCGCGACCAGAATCGCACCGCCGCACAGTGTCACGAGCACCTTCGGGTCGGTCAAGCCACGCGACGCCGCCTCGGACAGCCCGTAGGTGATTCCGACCATGCCCGCCGAGACCAGGATCAGACCGAGCACATCGAGCGCCTCGGCGGATTCGGAGCGCTCATCCCGCGGCAGCAGCCGCACGGCCAGCACCAGCCCGACCGCGCCGATCGGCGCGTTGATCAGGAAAATCCACTGCCAGCCCGCGTATTCCAACAGCAGCCCACCGATCGTCGGTCCGATCACCGGGGTCAGCACCATCGGAATGCCCGCCGCCGCCATGGCTTTCGCCATCCCGTCCCGCCCTGCCGCGGTGACCAGGATCATCTGCCCGACCGGGATCATGACCCCGGCCCCCAGCCCCTGGGCCACCCGGGCCGCGATCAGCATGCCGACGCTCCCTGCGGCGGCACAGGCCACCGAGGCGAGCGTGAACAGCAGCAGCGCACCGAGATAGAGCCGTTTACGCCCGACGCGCCGTGCGGCCCAGCCGGTCACGGGTAGCACGGCCGCTTGCACCAGCAGGTAGACGGTGACGACCCACTGAATCGCGTCGAGGGTGCCGCCCAGGTCGGCTGCCAGCGATTTCAGGGACACATTGACGACGGTCGCGTCGAGGAAGGCGAGTATCGCGCCGACCAGCACGACCACGATGGCCCGGCGCGCCCGCGGACTGAGCGCGGCCCGATCCACGGCCCCGCCCGGGATGTTCGAGATAGTCACAAGTCGAAGTGTCATCCGTTCGGATAAAAGTGTCAACCAATTGGATGACATACGAATGTATGACACAGTCGGCTCAGTGGATGACACAGTCATCCACCGCATTACGATGGTCGGATGGCAACCGCGCCCGACCCCGACAAGGATCCCGTCCCGCCTGCCGCGGGCCGCCGGCCCCGGCGCGCTCCCAGCGCCGCCGATCGCCGCCGCGATGCCGAGCGCTCCCGCCAGGCCCTGCTGGACGCGGCCCTGGACGAGTTCGCCGCCAAGGGCTTCGACGGTGCCCGGGTGCAGGAGATCGCCGATCGCGCGGGGGTCAACAAGCAGCTGATCGCTTACTACTTCGGCGGCAAAGAGGGGCTGTACCAAGAGATTCAGCGGGGCTGGCCCGCGGCGGAAGCCGAGCGTGCGGATCCGGAACTCCCGCTCGACGAGGTCGCCGCCCGGTATCTGTCCGCGGTGCTGGCCGATCCCCGCCCGGCCCGCCTGCTGGTGTGGCGCGGGCTTACCGGAAGTGGTTCTGCCACCGACTATTTGGATGGATCGGCCACTGTCGACGCCGATCTGGAGAACCTGACGCGAGCCCAGGAACGCGGCGAGATCTCCCCCGGGATCGATCCCGCCTTCATCAGAATGGCCCTGATGGGCGCGATCCTGGCACCCGTCATGCTTCCCGAGACAGCCCTGCAGGCGACCGGAAAGCAGCCCGGCTCACCGGAATTCGAAGAGTATTACAGCGCGCAGCTGCGCAGATTGATCCAGCTACTCGGCCGGTGAGGCTTCGGAATTGACTGCGAGAGCAGCGGTTCGGGGCGATCTCACCGAGGGCGAGTCAGGATTTTCGACTGCGGGGGGATTATCTGCAGACGGTGGAATACTGGGTGCAGACCGTCCAGCCGGTGCCATCGGGGCGGGCGACGGGCATCCAGGTGTGGTCCGAGCCGCCGGTGCTGAGCCGGTTGGCGGTAGCCGGGTCGGGTGCGGCGGGTTGTGGGGCGGGGTCGACGTATTCGTACTGGTAGGAGTAGCCGTAGGGGTCGGTCGAGTAGGTGATGACGGTGTGGTGGGATGTGCCGGGGGTGATGGATCCGGCCCCGGAGCCGCCCGAGATCGTCGAGCCCGGCGGTTCGGCCGCGGCGATGCCGGCGGCGGTGGCGAACAGGGCTCCGGCCGCGACCAGGCAGGTCAGCGGTTTCCGGACGGCGATCAGGGCGTTGTTGGTGTGCATTGAATGAACCTCCTCGTTCGCCCTAGATACGACGCCGGGTTACGTGGAGGTTCGGTAGTTGATCGAACAGTGAAGGCCGACAGCGGATTACGAGATCAGAGGCCGGGTCCGGGCGGCGGCAAGCGGCGCTCGCGGGGGATCAGCAGGAGCAGTAGCGACAGCACCAGCCCGCCGCCGACCAGGTACAACCCCCAGGTCCCGCTGAGCAGATGCCGATAGTCGGTGCGCAGCTCGTGATCGAAGCGCTGGTCGAGCCGCCAGGTCAGCACGCCGAGCCCGGCCAGGCCGACGAGGACGCCGATCCAGCCCAGGATCCGCGATCCGACCAGCGCGGCCACCAGCACCACGGCCGCCACTCCGAGCAGCCCGATGGCCAGGGAGGTCGTGAAGGACCCTGACTGCGCGCCGATCTGGTCCAGTGACCGGCCCGAGGCGAATCCGCTCCGCAGATCGGAGAACTGGACATTCCGCGCGTCGACCGTGCCGACCAGCGGACCGAAAACCCCGACCGCCACCGCGATGGCGGCGGCGAACAGCAGCAGATGAACGAAAGTGCGCATACTCCACGGTATTGCGCTTCCGGTCCCCCGGCACGCCCTCGAACCTTACGGTCCGGAACACGCCGGAGGACCGGCCGATGAATCAGGCGCGACGGTCCACCGCGGCCCACGCGGCCACCGCGACCACACCGGACACCACCGCGACCGACGGCCAGGCGCCGATCTTCTTGGCGAGCGGGTGCGAGGCGCCCATCGCGCCGACGGCGAGCCCGGTCAGCGCGGCCGCACCACCGGTGCCGACCGTCTTGCGCCAGCGCGGGAAGGCGGCCGCCGTGCCCGCCGCGAACAGCGCGCCACCGAGCTGACGCTTCTTGGTGGCCTGAGCGAGGGCGAAGCCACCGGTGAGCCCTCCGGCCACCAGCAGCGAGGTCGGTACCGCGGGAATCCCTGCCATTGTCACTACCTCCAACACACAAGCGAACGAATTATCCCCTCGACGGTAACCGGAGCCGATTCCACCGTTTTCTCGGGGCGGCGATCCGCCCGATCAGTCGCGGGCCGGATCGGCCAGCAGCGAGCGGTTCAGCTGCGCCTCGCTGATCGGCGGAACCGGCAGCGGGTGAGCGGCTTCCGCGCGCAGCCCATCGAGCATGAGCGCCAGATTGCGCCGCCAGGCCTCGGGTGCGATGCCCGCGGTCTGCTCCACCACCCGGGTGTGCGACCAGGTGATGAAGGCGATGTCCTCGAGCGCCCAGTCCGCCCGCAGCACCCCGGCATCCTGTGCGCGCGTGATGATTTCGCGCATGACCGCGTGCCCGCGATCGCGTTGCGCGGCGATCTCCGGACTGGGCGCGGCCCGCAGCGCCAGCTCGTTGAGCAACCGGTCGTAAGCCTGTAGCTCACAGATCTTTTCGACGAGATAGACGAACGATTCCCACGGATCATCAAGGGCCAGAGCCTCTTCCGCGATGCGCCCGCCCGCCTGGACGCGATCCTCGACGGCCGCCGCGATCAGATCATCGCGGGCCGGAAACCGGTTGTAGAGCGTGCCGATGGCCACGCCCGCGCGGGCGGCGATCTCCTTGAGCGGCGCGTCGAGCCCGCGTTCGGCGAAGACCTCGCGCGCCGCGGTCACCAGCGCGTCGCGATTGCGGCGGGCGTCGAGGCGGAGGGGTTTCTGCGCGGGCATTCGCCGATCCTACAAATCGGGCAGCGGATTTAAGTTGAGCATAGGCTCAACTTCATGCTAGCGTCGGCCAGGTAACTTGAACCATGGCTCAAATTAGTAAGGAACGAGCATGAGCAAGACCATCGCGATCTTCGGATTCGGCCCCGGCCTGGGCATGGGCGTCGCCCGGCGTTTCGGCCGGGAGGGCTTCCGGGTGGCCGTCATCGGCCGCAAGCCCGACAAGGCCGAACAGCATGTCGCCGATCTGAAGGCCGAGGGCATCGAGGCCGCGGCCTTCCCCGCCGATGTGACCGACGCGGCGCAGATCGCCGACGCGGTCGCGACCATCCGGCAGACCTTCGGCGAGATCGACGTCGCCCTGCACGGCGCGGCCGGCGCAATGGCCGACCGTATCCCGTCCACGCTGGCCCTGGACGTACCGGACCTGCGCGTGCCCATGGCCCTGAAACTGCACTCCCCCATGCTCGTCACCCGCGCTCTGGTCCCCGGCATGGTCGAGCGCGGGGCGGGCGCACTCCTGTTCTCCTCGGGCTCCTCACCGAACGTGGTGCTGCCCTATCTGTCGAATTTCGGTGTCGCCCTGGCGGCTCAGCGCGGCTACCTGCTGCAGCTGGCCGAGGAACTGCGCGGCACCGGCGTGTACGTCGGGTTGCTGAACATCGGAGTGCTGATCGGCGACAGCGCGGCCGAGCGAATCGTCGACGAGCATCCGGAGCTGGTGCCGGCCGGCGTCGATATCGTGCGCATGACCAATACCGAACTGGGCGACCAGTATTGGGAGATGTACACACGGCGCGACCGCACCGAGGTGGAGGTCGGCTTCACCGCGTGATCCGCGCCCCGGCTGCAGGGGATTCGTGGGATGTGTTGCGGGCGGACTGAGTCATACGATAAGAACCTGACGAAACACGGTCCGGGGGGCTCCGGGCGCGTCCGTTCACAGAGTTCCGCTCAGCCGCAAAGGAATAACTCGACCATGACCGGTCCGGTCGTCTTCACCAGCTCTTACCACGACGAATCCAACGACGACGGATTCCAGTGGGAGTTCCGTTGTGATCGCTGCAGCACTACGTACAAGTCGCCGTTCGAGCAGAACTACTTCTCCCGCGGCCGGGGTGCGCTGCGTGTGCTGCGCGATCTCTTCGGCGATCAGGTGCGCGCCATCGACAAGATCTCCAATGCCGCGGAGAGCTACTCGAACCACTGGGGCGGCTCCTCCTCCAGCACCAAGGACAAGGCGTTCGCACGCGCGGTCGAGCAGGTGCGCAACGACTTCCGGGCGTGCGGCGGCTGCGGCCGCTGGGTCTGCCATCAGGTCTGCTGGAACGAGCAGGTCGGTCAGTGCACCAATTGCTCGCCGCAGGTGGCGCACCAGATCGCTCAGGCACAGGCCGAGGCCCGCGGTTCGCAGATCCGCGAGGCCGCCTATCAGCAGGACTGGGTGTCCCAGCACGACGTGGCCACCCCGGCCCGGGTGTCCTGCCCGACCTGCGGCGCGCACACCACGGGCGGCAAGTTCTGCTCCACCTGCGGCACCGCCCTGTCCCTGCAATCGAATTGCCGCGGTTGCGGCCATCAGGTCCAAGTGGGTGCCGCCTTCTGCGCCAACTGCGGCCAGCCCCAATAGGTCCCGCCGCGCGGCACGCCACCGGGGAATTCACCCGGATTCGCCCGGTGGTGTGCCACACGGCGAAACCGGTCAGCGGATGCCCGGCGTCGCCGGGTCGGTCCCCACGCAGCCGAGGATGAAGCAGCCCGGCGGCCAGTCGCCGAACGGCGGATACAGCGGCTTGCCGAGGCATTCCAGAATGCCGCAGCCCGGGTAGGCCATCGGGCCGAGGCCCAGAGCGGACAGCGTGGCATCCGGGTTCATGAACATCGGGTCGGTGAGGCTGGTGTCCGGCCGCGGTACGTACGGACCCGGGTCGGGCAGGCTCGGGGTCCGGAACGCGGTGGTGAGCCCACGCAGCACGTCGTGCGGAAAGCTCACCGCGCCACCGGGAACCGTCACACCGGTCCAGCTGACCAGCAGGCCCAGGCTGGGGACGATGAAGTTGTCCTGGCGCATCATCCCGGCCATTTGGAGGGCGTCCTTGGGCAGTCCGGGGAACAGGTCCTCGCAATCCGGGCCGTTGACGGTGATCAGGAAGCCGTAGCAGGGATTGACATCGTTCGGCGTCGTGGCCTCGGCCAGGTAGCCGGTGGAGATCAGCTGCCGGCCATGCCAATTGCCGCGATTCACCAGCAGCAGGCCGAGTTTGGCGTAGTCGTCGGGCGGCAGCACCAGATGGGCGTGCCCGTAGGTGTTGCCGCTGCGGTCCCGCGCCCAGAGGTAGTCGGACTTCTCGATGCCCAACGGGCCGAACAGGTTCCGCTGCGCGTACGCCTGGAAGTCCTCGCCCACGGCCTGCTGGATGACATAGACCAGCAGGTCCACGGCCCGCTGACTGTACTGCCAGGTCTCGCCCTGCGGATGCTCGATGGGCATGGCCAGCGCCTGCGCCACCACGTTCGGGTCGAGCCGGGCCAGCCCGGTGACGCCCTCGGAGGCGATGGCGACCTCCATGCCGGAGGTCTCGGTCAGCAGGCTGCGCACGGTGATCGCGCGATGTGCGGCGTCGCCGAGCCCGGCGGGCAGGTAGACGTCGATCGGATCGTCGACGCGCAGTTTGTGTTCGTCCACGGCGATCCCGGCGACCAGGGACACCACGCTCTTGGTGCCGCTCCACAGATTCCAGGCGACACCGCCCGCGCGTTGATTGGTGGGCCCACCGCCGATCAGGCAGTTGTTGCGGAATACCTGGACCGTGAATCGGGTCGGGTCGGCGGCGAAGTCCACCGCCCGCCGCAGCGCGGCCGAATCCAGTCCCACCTCTTCGGGTGTCGCGGTCTCGGGCTGCCGGCCCGCGCTGACCTCGCAGTGCCGCAGGCCATCCGGCTCGGCGCGGCCGATCGGCCCGGCGATCAATGCCAGGGCGGCCGCCAGCGCCGCCACCACGATGCCTGTCACGATTCGCGCCATTCGCCCTCCGCTCCCGATCTTTCGTGAGGCTTCATCGGAGAGCCTGTGGGGCCGTTATCCTTTCGTGACCCGCGACTTTCTGGGGCGATAGTTCTGGGGGCTCAGCCGTTCCGGTGACTCAGCGGCGGGCGTCGACCGTGGCGAAGGCGGCCCAGATCAGCGGGGAATGCTGAATTCCGCCGGAGCTGCGCCAGGCGGCCAGATGCGCACGCTGCCACGCGTTGAGAGCGGCGACCGGATCGGGCGATTCGTGGGCGGCGTCGATGGCGCACACCGCTTCCTGGAAGGGGTGCGCGGTGGTCGGCATGCCCGCGAAGCGATGGAAGGCGAGATCGGTGGGCAGTGGCCAGCGTCCGGCCGTCACCACTTCCGCACCTCCGGTGAGCATGGCCGCGACCAGGCCGAGCGGCTCGGCGAAGCGGAGGTCGCCGCCGCTCTCACAGGCGATCAGGGCGACCCGGCTCGGGATCGGCCAGATCTCGGGCCCGGTGCGCGGCACCGCCTCTCCATGCCCATTGCCCGAATAGTCATGCCCCGCACCGTCTGTGAGCGCGTGTGTGCCGAGCAGCAGGTCGCGGGCCGAGAGCGGGCGATGGTCACGGTAGGCCGGTGCGCAGCCCGGACTGGCGGCGGTACAGGACAGGTGCAGGGTGGCCGATTCACTGCGGCCGGATTCGGGGGCCGCGGCGGTGACGTGACCGACGTACAGCAGGCGGGCCGCGCCCGCGTGCAGGGTGCGGCTCAGCCAGGCCCGGTCCAGATCGGTCCGGCGGAACGCCGCGAGGGGATCGCCGACGGCCGGGCTCAGCCGATCGGCGGCGGCGTGGGTGGCGACCAGGGCGGCGAGTGGCGCGTCCGCGGCCATCCGGCCCAGTACCGATCCCAGTGCGGAGTCGGCGCGGAAGCCGGGCACCCGCGGATCCAGGATGGCGACCACCGGCAGCGTCCGGGTCTCCGCCCACGACCGCGTCGCCCGGGCGGGCGCGTGCACGATGCCGGTGGGCGCGAGCACGCTCACGTCGGCGATCTCCACCAGCCGCACCTCCGGATCGGGGGCGATGAGCTCCCACGGCACCTGCGCGGTGCGCGGCGATGGCTGGATGCGGATGTGCGGCCGGATGCCCTGCGAATAGAGCTCGTGCAGCCGCACCGCCAGGTTGTAGGGCAGGAAGGTCGACGAGAGGTATTGGGCGAGAGCATTTTCCGCCGGATAGGAGGCCAGTTCACCGGTGGTGAGCGCGGATTCGAGACCACCCGCCACGCCGGGCGCGGGCAGGGCCGCCGCGAACCGGGCCACGGCCGCCGCGACCTGGTCTTCCGGCACCACGCCGACGCCGCCGGGCGCGCTCTCGTCGGTCCAGCGCCAGGTCAGGTAGAGGTCGCCCGCATCGGCCATGCGGACGCAGACGGTCGGTGTCATACGGGTATCACCCGTTCGGCGCGGACGCGACGGCCGTAGCGCTGCTCGGCGGCAGCCAGCCAGGCGGACAGGGCGATATGGCCGTCCGGCGGAACGGAGACCCGTGGCGGCGGGCTGACGGGCAGGCCCGCGCCGGCCGCCACCGCCGCGAGCGCGGTGCCGAGTTGCAGCGCGTCCTGAACGGCGGCCGACTCGGACGGCGGTTCGAACGGCTGGAACAGATCGAGCGGCGCGGGCGGTTCCGCGGACAGTCTGTCGATATCCACAATTGTTCCCGCACACTGATTTTCGATGAGATCGGCGACCAGCCGGGCATCACCGGCCAGATACGAGTACCGGAAGGCCAGGCGCAACGCGGGATTCACGATGCGACGGTTCCAGGTGTCGCGCTGGGCGCCGTCGGGCAGCTCGTAGCGGACGGCATCCAGGGCCAGCGCCGCCGGAACCGCGAGATCCACTGCCCGCGCGAGCAATCCGGGCACCTGGGCGACGAGCGGCTCCAGCAGCCCGGCGTGCCAGTAGTCGAGCTGCGCGCAGTGCAGGCCCAGGCCGCGCACCGCGTAGATGACGCGGGCGGCGGCCAGTTCGGATTCGCCCTCCTCGAACCGCCCGGCCGCGAATGCGGTGGTGGCCACGCGGAGTCGCACATCCGCGGCGTCGATGACCGCCCCGGATTCCTCGAATCGGCGCAAAGCCTCGCGATACCGGGCCTGCGCCACCTCCGGCCGACCCCGGTGCTCGGCGATGAATCCCATGACCTTCAGCCCGATTCCGGCGCGATGCGCCGCACCGGCCGCCTCGAAGTGCTCCTGGGCGGCGGCGAGCAGCGGCTCGGCCTCATCGAAAGATCCCGTACGCGTGTACATCAGCGCCAGGTTCTGCCGGGTCTCGGCCACCCCCGCGCTGTCGTTCACCGCCGCGAAGGCCGCCAGCGCCTGACCGGCGAAATCCTGTGCCAGCTCCCAGCGCCCGGTCTCGAAGTGGGCGGCGGCCAGATTCATGAGCGGGTGCCCGACCCGTTCGGGATCGAAACGCCGTGCCGCATCCAGGGATTCGACCGCCAGATCGAGGGCCCGCCACCAGTGCTGCCGATGCAACGCCACCGCTGTGGACGACACCAGGCACGCCAGGCGCAGGTCCCCCGGCGCATCCGCGCGATCCAGCGCCGACCGAGCCCGCTCGAGCGCCTCCTGCGCCCCATCCAGATCCCCGAGGTTCTGCATGGCCTGCGACAACCCGATCAGCGCACCCGGATACATCCGCCGCGCGCCGGAAGACATCTCCCCCAACGCTTCCCGAAACCGCTCCACCGCCGCCGCGTGCTCCCCCAACTGATCGGTCACCACCGCCATGTCCACCAGCGCGCACAGCCGCAGGTCCCCGGTTTCGGTCTCCGCGGCCTGCTCGAAAACCCGCAGCGCCTCCCCCAACTCGCCCCGCGCGACCGCCTCGGCCCCGGCTCGCAGCAATGGGCTCTCCGGTGTGTCGACCCCCGACTCCACATACGACATATCAGTAGTCCGAATCCGCCTCTGCGGCCGCGATTTCGGCGAGCAAGGGAGACAGCGGCCCGGAATGGTCGGCGGCCGGGTCTACCGCTGTGCGGAGCCGGGCGGCCGCGAAGTCGCGGATCTGCCGGCGCAGGGCGGCCGCGGTGCCGGTGGCCGGGTCATCGGCCGGGGCCGGGCCGGCCTCCGGATCCGGCCCGAAACCGGGGACGTGGATGGCCACCCGGACGGCGGAAGCCGTTGCGGGCAGCACGGATTCGCCGATCCAGGTGTCGTCGGCGGCCCGAAGTTCGGTGTCGAGTTCGCCACGGCCGGTATCGATGCGGGCCCAGGGCCGCAGGTGGGCCGGAACCGCATCGGGCAGGCCCGGGTGCGCCGCCACCGCGATGGCCACGCTGGTCGCTCCGGCGTCGCGGACGAGTTCCCAGGACACCGCGGATTCGGAGGCGTCGACCAGCCCGGGCGGGCAGCGGCGCCAGTCCCACCCGCCGGTGCCGCGGGCCAGTACCAGGGTGCCGCCGGACCGGGCCTCGTCACCGGCCGCGAGGGCATAATCCGAAGCGCGCAAGGATGTTTCGAGATAGGTGGGAGCCGGTGGGGCGAGCGCGTCCGCGCCGTCCACCAGCAGTTCGCACTCCTCGGTCAGCAGGGCGATATCGCGATCGAGCAGCGCCGGGTCGAGGTCGGCGATGCCGTCCAGGGTTGACGCCGGCCACCACCGGGATGCCCAGTGCGCGTACGCGAGTCTGCGGGCGCTGACGGCCTGGGACCGGAGCACGGGAGCGGCGGGCACCTCGACCGGGCGCTCGTCCGCGGCCACCGCCGGAACCGGCTGCTCGTCCGCGGTCGCCACCGGCCCGTCCGGCCGGACGGAGTCGAGGGCCAGGGCGGCGGGTTCGCCGTAGAGCGCCCACACCCATTCCTGCGCGGCATCCACATCGTCGATCAGCGCCGCCGGAAGTTCCTGTCCGGCAAGCACACTCCAGATGAGGTGGCCGCCGACGACCTCGAGCACCATGGAGTCGGGCCCAGGGGCGGCGTGCAGGGCGGCCGGGTCGCCGACCGGGACTATGCCGCGTAACCCGTCGGGGTAGCGGTGGATCGTGACCGCCGAGTTCGTCATCCCACCCTCGATTCCAGATCGCCGGGCTCGGCCGCCGCGCCGGCGGCCAGGGCCCGTTTCACCCGCATCCGGTGGTCCAGGATCACCGACCGGGCCACGCCGTCCAGCAGATCCCAGAGTTCGTCCACGGCGTACACCGGGAACTCACGTACGTCCCGCCCGTGCAGTCGCGCCCAAAGTCTGCGCAGGTAGGGACGCCACGGCACGCGTAGATCCGCCGCTATCGCCCCCAGTGGACCGTCGACCGCGTCCACCCGCACCGCCATTCGCCGCGCCTGCAGCACATAGGCCTCGCGCTGCCATCGCCCATTGATCAACCGCGCCGCCGCACCGTCGCTCGAGGGCGCGCCCGGCCGGGTCGGACCGGCTGCGGCACTGGTCAATCCGGCGACGGCGCCCGTCACCCCGGCCGCGGTACCCGCCAGCCCGGTCGAGCCGGCGAGCAGCCCGGCGGCCGTGCCGGTCAGGCCGACGGCCGCGCCCAGCAGACCGGTGGCCGCACCGGCCAGGGTGACAGTGGATCTGGGAGCAGGGGCGGCGTCGCCGTCCGGGGCGTAGCCGATGGGAAGCGATGCACCGAGGGGGCGGAGGTCGACCGCCAGGGTGGCGCCGGTGGCAGCGGCCACCCGGAGGGATTCGTCCAGTAGGGCCCAGGGTGCGCAGGCACGGGCGATCTCGGCGGCGACCAGTTCGGGGATCGCGGGCAGGTCGGACCGTTCGCTGGAGGCTTGCAGAACGGTGAAGACGCGCTCGTGGATGGTGCGGTCCAGGGGCAGGCCGAGGGTGGCGGTGGAGGCCGAGAAGCCCACCTGCGGCGGGAGCGGGAGGGGGTACAGCGTGAGACCGAATTCCTGTGCGGTGCAGCCTATTTCATTGAGCCACAGCCGGATTCCGGTGTGAGTGCCGACGTATGCGTCGATGACGGCGTCGATATCGGCGGGGTCACCGGCGCTGTCGAATCTGGTTGCGGCGCAATGCTCCAGGAGTCCGGCCAGCAGCTCGGAGTGGTCCGGCACCTCAGTCAGCGGGCGCCGTCGCCAGGCGGTCTGGATCAGTTCGGTCAGCTCGCCGACCCGGGCCGGTTCGGACAGGTATTCCTTGAGCGCCTGGGTGGTGCGGCCGGCGGCGAGCCCGTGGATCTCGCGCAGCGCGGCTTCCGCGGCGGGGCGGTCGCCGACCGGGTCCGGCGGGCCCGAGACGGTGGCGAGTTCGAAGCAGCGCTGGAAGTACAGGTCCTGGGCATTGCCCTCGGTGATCCGCAGCGCCCGGCGCGTCTGCTTGAGCAGTGTGAACCAGGCCGCAGTGGCGCGCAGGACATCGGCGGCGGCGTGAATCCGGGTGGCCAGCAACACCGCTCCGTCGGCGGAGAGCATCGAGCCCGCGCACTGCGGGTGCTGAACCGGGCGGATGACCAGCGGATCCAGGATCAGCTTGACGGTCCGCCGCAGGGGTCCGCCGTGCGGTCCGCTCAAGGGTTCGACCCCGTCGAGGCGGCGCCACACCTCATCCAGCACCATGGCCCGCGGTCGTCGCATTCGCCCAGGTTAGCCCAGTTCCACCGCCTTTCGCGTGCCGGAAGTTGGGATCGGTAGGCCGGGTGCCGATTTCTACGGTTCTGGCATCGGTTCCACCACGGAGCCAACATCACGAGAACGAGGAATGACCATGAACTCCAAGCCCGTCCGCCTGACCACCGCCGTCCTCGCCGCCACCGCCGCGGCGGCACTGCTGGTCACCGGTTGCTCCAGCAACTCGAGCAGCTCCAAGTCCAGCCCGACCACCACCGCCCCCGCGGCCACCTCCGCCGCGGCCACCTCGGCCCCGGGCTCCGCGGCCCCCGCCGGCGGCGCGTCCTCGGCCTCGGTCGGCGGCAAGGCGATCACCGCCAAGTTCGAGACCACCTGCGCCAAGCAGGGCGGCAATCTGGCGCTGGCACTGACCGACAGCGGCAACTCCACCTACGGCACGCTCAGCGCGAGCGCCACCATCACCGGCGACACCACCGTGCAGGCGGTCGGCATCACCGGCACCAAGGGCGGCGACAACGGCCAGCCGTACGCGATCGGCTTCGGCAACGGCATGCCGGGCGGCAACGCCAAGGTGACCAAGAGCGGCAACACCTACACCGTCACCGGCGAGGGCGTCGGCACCCCCGATCTGTCCAACCCCATGGCCGGCCCGAAGACCGAGAAGTTCGAGATCGTCTTCGCCTGCAGCACCATCGTCGGCGGCTGAGCCGGTCCGTCCACCGGCCCCCGACGCGGGGCCCTGTTCTTCCCGCTCGTGCCACCGGGCATGAGCGGGCTCCCCTCCCCACACGTCTCCGATCCGGAAAGCTCATGAAGAACCAAATCCGCTACGCAGCACTCGCTCTCGGCGTCCTGGCCATCGGCTACTACCTGTGGCACGGCCTCACCTCCGACAGCGTCTTCGGCTGGGTCGGCCCGCAGATGGCCCTGCCGATCATCGCCCTGACCATCGTCCCCATCGCCTTCGCCTTCACCGGCGACGGCATCATGTCGGCCTTCACCGGCAACAACAGCTCCCAGTTCCGCAATGGCCTGGTGGGTCTGGGCACCGTCGAGGGTGTCCGCCAGACCGGCGTCTACCTCAACGAGCAGCCGCAGGTGCGCATCGACTTCCGGGTCGAGGGCGCCGACGGCAAGGTCTTCGCCTCGCACGCCAAGATGATCGTGCCGCTGACCCAGCTGGCGCTGTTGCGGCCCGGCGTGGTGCTGCCGGTCCGCTACCTGCCCGACCGGCTCGAGAAGGTCGAGGTGGACATGTCCGGAGATACCTCCGCGGCGCAGGAGGCCATGAACGCGGCCAACATCCGCAAGGGCTTCACCACCCCCGCCAAGCTCGATATCGCCCGGCGCGGCATCGCGGCCCAGGCCGTGGTGCGGTCACTGTCGGTGCCCGGGGAGATCCGCGACGGCCACTCGCGGCTGGATCTGGTGCTGGTGGTCACCCGCCCGGACGGCAGCACCTTCGAGACGCGCACCGAGAAGTTCCTGCCCCCGGCGGCGGTCTCGATGGTCCAGGTCGGCCGCGTGGTGAACGTCCACTATCTGCCCGAGAACGAGCAGGAGGTGGTGCTGTCGCTACCGGTCAACACCGCCAACTGACAGTGGTATCCGAAAAGAGCAGAGCCGCAGGCCCATCGGGCCGCGGCTCTTCGTCATTCCCGAGGTGTCCTTGCCGTACCCGGTCAGGGACGTTCGTAGAAACCGTCGATCCGGCCCCGGGCGTGCGCCCTGGCAGCGGCGAGTACCGCGCGCGGCTTGGCCGATTCAGGAGCGCCGCCGCCGCCGGGGATGGTGACCGGTTCCGTCAGCGCGAAGACCTGGAAGACGTATCGGTGCGGCCCGTGCCCCGGGACCGGACCCGGACCCAGGTATCCGCGCCCCCAGCTCGAGCGCAGCACCTCGACACCGTCGATGGTGGATCCGGAAGCCAGTGCGCCACTGGGCAGTTCGTTGATCTTCGGGTCGAGCAGTGCGAGCGCGTGCACGAACGGACCGCCGAACGGCGCGTCCTGATCCTCCACCACCAGCAGCAGCTGGGCGGTGTCCGCGGGGACTCCCGACCAGGCCAGTGCGGGCGACAGGTCCTGTCCCCCGACCCGTTTCATGGCGTGCCGGACATCGAGCGCCGCCTCGTGCTCGAAATCCGTGCTGGTCACCTCGAAAACGTCACCCGCTGCCAGATTCGGCCGGCACCAGGCCAGGTCCTCGGGCGCGGCGCGCCGGTTCCGCAGCAGTCTGCCGATGATCGCCATTCCGTTCTCCTTGTGGCGGATAGAGCTTTCAGAGCTTGCGGGCGTCCGCTGACAACAGCAGCGGCTCGGCGAAGCGCCAGATCTGCTCGGCGGCATCGAATTCCAGCGACACGGCCGAGCCCGGGCTGCCGGCCCAGCGTTCCGGCACCGGTGTGCCGGGCCAGGTGTGGCCACCGCCGAAGACCGTCCACTCGGATACCACGGTGCCGCCGACGCCCTGGCTCACCGTGGTGCGGGTCGACCGGTCGGTGGTGACGGTCTCCCCGGGCCCAGTACAGCCGTCGAGCTCGCGCCAGTACCGCGCGGACTCCGCCAATCCCCTGGTGCCGCCCCGTGATTCGCCGTTCGGACCGAGATGCCGCGAGTAGCCGCCGGTGATCGGCACCACCGGATCGGCGTCGCCGTTGATGAGCATGGCCGACACCGCGTGCCCGGGCCGGATCCCGGTCAGCGCCTCCGGCAGCCCGCCCGCCACGGCGGCGAAGACCGCCACCCGATCGCCGGCCTCGAGGGCCATCCGGTGCGACATGAACGCACCGTTGGAGATGCCGGTGACGACCGCGCGATCGTCCTGGGTGTCGAATTGCGCAGCGCACCAGCCGATCACGGCCCGCAGGAAGGCGATATCGTCCACGCCCGCCTCGTCCGCCGTGGTGACCCCGCGACCGTCGGCCCAGCAGCCTTCCCACCCGTCCGGGTAGGCGACCCCGATCCCCCACTCGTCGGCGTGCCGGGCGAAGCTGGTCCAGTCGTACATGAGCCGCTCGGTCGCCGACGGCCCCTGGTTTCCGTGCAGCACCACCACCAGTGGCGCGTGCTGCCGCCGAGGTGGGCGGACCCCGAAGGTCCGGCGCAATCCATCGATGCTCAGTTCGCCTTCGACCAGGTCAGCGGCCACAGTCGTCCCTCCTGCCAGGACGGCGCGGCTTGATGTCCCGCGAACCGAACCCATGTTCACCAAGTGCGGCTGTCATGGTAGTTCAAGTCGATTGTCCGGCTGGACCGGATATTCCGGCGGCGCGAGGGCATGCCTGTCGAGCAATCCACTCCCACCCCCTGTGTCGAACTACCAAGGGGCCCCAACCCGAGGCGTCAACACTGAACCCTCAACCCGACCCAACCCTCTGATCCCGCACCGTCGACGAACTCGACCTGGGAGGAGATGTTGGCCGACGGGCCTGCGCGCAGTGGACCGAGTGTGCATGTTCGGCCGATCATGGAAGCTGCTTTGGCCCAATATGTTCGGACTATTAGACGGGCTGGGTTGCGCTATGTAGCGTCGGAGGACGCCGGAGGTGCACGACCGGGTCGGGGGCGGGTAGCACTGCTGGTGTGGGGCGTTGCATCGACGAGGGAATGGAATTCGACGTGAACGAGACCGGACCGGTGATCCGTACCGATATCCCGCATTCGGCGCGGATCTGGAATTTCTGGATGGGCGGCAAGGACAACTACGAGATCGACCGGGAGGTCGGTGAGCAGAGCCTGAAGATCGATCCCGACATCGCGACCATGGCGGTGCAGTCGCGCGAGTTCCTCATCCGCGCGGTCCGCCACCTCGCCCGCGAAGCCGGGATTCGTCAGTTCCTCGATATCGGCACCGGTCTGCCCACGATGCAGAACACCCATGAGGTCGCCCAATCTGTGGCGCCGGAAGCCAAGATCGTCTACGTCGACAACGACCCCCTGGTACTCGCCCACGCGCGCGCGTTGCTGACCGACACCACCGCTGAGGGTGTCACCACCTATATCGAGCGCGACTTCCACGATCCCGAGCAGATCATCGCCGAGGCCCGCACCGTGCTGAACTTCGACCAGCCCATCGCGGTGATGTTCATGGGGGTGCTCGGGCACGCCCGCACCTACGACGACATGCTGCGGATCGTGCGCACGGTTGTGCAGGCAGTACCGTCGGGCAGCTATCTGGTGCTGTGGGACGGCACCACCGACAGTCGGCCGTACGTGGAGTTGTGCGAGGAATACGCCAAATCCGGTGGCGTCCCGTACTACCCGCGTACCCAGGAGCAGATCCGGGCAGCCTTCGACGGCCTGTCCTTCGACGAGCCCGGGTTCGTGCGCATCACCGAATGGCGCATCAACCCCGCCCGAATCGGCGAACCCGCCCCGATCGCCGCCTACGGCGGCCTCGCACACAAGGCGTGACCGTCCTGCACTCGGAGCAGGAAAGGCACCCGCAGCCGGCAGCCACACTCCGCGCCCGGCGCTCCGCATGGCAACGCCCACAACGTCATCCGTGTGCACCGACGCGAAACAGGAAGACTCACGGGCGATGGTGAGACCGGCGATCTCATTGGCGAGGACCGTCGACATCACCGTGTGCCGCAAGGGATCACGCCCGATGAACCCGGCTACCCGCCGCTGGAATTCCACCGGATCGCTCGTCATCTCCACCCGCACCGGCCCAACCTAACGCGACGATCCGAGAGGTCACAGCCGAATCGCCCGGCAATCAGAAGATTCCCGAAACGATCTGTCGTGGTGGCCGTGCCGATACCGCACCGCCGGATTCGAACAGCATGCCGCCGGGGTCGCGGTGATGCTTCGCCTCGGGCCGGATCTATTGCCCGGTGAGATCCAGGCGGAACTGGGTGGGGGTGGTGGC
Organism: Nocardia sp. NPDC059228; assembly: GCF_042754245.1. NCBI lineage: Bacteria > Bacillati > Actinomycetota > Actinomycetes > Mycobacteriales > Nocardiaceae > Nocardia > Nocardia sp. NPDC059228. The sequence goes on from NZ_JBHZAL010000005.1 coordinate 74,906, forward strand.
GGTGTTCGCGCGGAAGAACTTGGTGAAGTTGGCCGGGTCGTCGAAGCCGAGGCGGCGGGCGCATTCGGCGGTGGTGACCGGCTCGTGGGCGAGCAGGCGTTTGGCTTCGAGGGTGACGCGGGCGTTCAGGTACTGCTTGGCGGTGGCGCCGATGGCCGATTGCACGGCGCGCGAGAGGGTGCGGGGCGAGTAGCCGAGTTGGGCGGCGTACCAGGCGACTTCGCGGGTTTCGGAGTGGTACCGCTCGGCCAGGCGGGCGAAACGGTCGAAGAGATCGGTGGGGTCGGGCAGGGCGGGCAGACCCGCGGCCAGCCGGAGCGTCACCGCGCTGAGCAGGTGGTGCAGGATGGCCGTGTTCGGCGGATCGACGGCGTATTCACTGGTCAGATGTTCGAAGGCGGAGTCGGTCAGGGGATTCGCGGTCACTAGCGGGGGTGTGGCCGGGGACGGCAGGTGTCCGAGGGCCGCGGCGGGCACCAGTTCCGAGCGGCACAGGATGAGATCGCCCTTCAGCTCGGCGATATCGTCCCAGCGGTGGGTCCAGCCGGGACGGATCCAGGCGACCGTGTCCGCGGCCAGGTCGTGCGCGACGAAGTCGATGGTCATACGCCCGCTTCCGGCGGTGCAGCGGGCCAGGATGTGGAAGTCGCCGCGGATCACCTCGCGGCCGGCGGCCACCGGCATCCGGCGCAGCTGGTCGAAGGTCAGCAGTTCGAGACCGGTGGGCGAACCGGCCGTCGGCGCGTACTGCAGTGTCCGGATGGGCTGACCAATTTTGACCATGAGCGGTGCCGAATCTACCGGGCCGGCCCGCGTTCCGGGCCGATACCGCCGAGCCTCGTCCCGACGTCCCGGGTGGTCTGCCATCGTGGATATCCGGAATAGATACCGCGCCTGCCCGTCCGGCCCCTGGCGGCGGGCTTCCTGGTCGTCATGCTGGTCTTCCTGTTCCCGGCCAACGTCCGGGCGGCCCGCGCCGACCTCGGCATCAAGTCGATGCCGCTGCCGCTGCGGGGCCTGACGCAGGTGGTCTTCATCGCCGCCCTGGTGCTGGCGGCGTTCTGAAAGGTGTTCCCGGCCCGTCTATTTGATGGCGATGGGACTGATCGGGCTCCCCACCGCACCTGGGATCCGCAGGGCGGGTGCGCACAGCAGGAAGTCGTGGACGCCGTCCTCGACGCAGTCGCGGGCCAGGGCTTCGAGGTCCCAGATCTCGCCGAGCGGCAGTCCCATGTCGCGCAGCGCGAGCATGTGCAGCGGCATCATGACGTCGTCCTCGGGGCGCATCACCTCGACGGCCGGATTGTCCACCGCGACCGCGGCGATGTCGTGCTCGTGCAGCCATTCCGCGCAGCGCCAGCTCAGGCCGGGGCTGCCGCTGAACCATTCTGCGGCCCTGCGGGTTTCGAGAAATCGGGTCCACCAGCCGGTGCGCACCAGCAGGATGTCGCCGGGGCGCAGCTCGACGTCCTGCGCGTCCGCCGTCGCCTGCAGGTCCTGCGGCGTGACGACGGTCCCCGCCTCGAGCCGATCCAGGTTGTGGTGCCGGGCCACGTCCAGCAGCACGCCGCGGCCCACCACGCCGCCGCGCTCGGCGACGTGTTCGATGCCGAGCTTGGCGGCGCCGAAGCTGGTGACGGCCGCGGCCGGATAGCCGTTGTAGAGCAGGCCGTCGTAGTACACGTGGGAGAGCGCGTCCCACTGCGTGGCCGTCTGCAGCGGCATCATGATGTAGTCGTCGTTGTAGCGCATCGGGCCGGCGGCGTACATGCCCGCCACCTGTGCCTCGTTCCGGCCGCCCCAGCCGTCCAGGGCGGTGGCGAGGCCGGCGTCGCCGCCGTCCACGGCCATGAGGTGGATGGGGTTGCGCCGGAAGCCGCTCGAGCCCTGCGGTCCGTACGCGTCGAACGGGATGCCCAGCTGGATGGTGCGGCCCGCGCGTGCCCGGGTCGCGGCAAAGGCGATGCGGTCCGGGGTCAGCAGGGTGCCGAGCTGGTCGTCCTCGCCCCAGCGGCCCCAGTTGCGGACGCGCTCAGCGACTTTGCGCCATTCTTCGGTCACGGGCACCTCCACTACGACGGGTGATTCGATCTTCACTCGGTGCGGCCGGACCTGTCGAGGACCGGTCCCGGTCGCCGGTCTGGTTGGATGGGCGCAGTGACCAGCGTTCCCTTCCGTTTGATCGGCGACCAGCGTATGGACCGGGTGATGCCGGCCTGGGCCGAACACTATCCGCAGTTCGACACGGTGGTCGGCTACTCGGATCTGGGGTGCGCGTTCCTGATGAGCAGCCGGACCGGCGAGTACGGGATCCTCGATCCGTACAGCCCCGGCGTGAAGCCGTACGGCGTCTTCACCGAGATCACCGAGTTCGTCAGCCGGGTCCTGTTCGACCCGAACGTCATCACCTATGTCCTCCAGCCGGGGCACGTCGCCGAGATCCGCCGGCGCCTGGGCCCGCTCGCCGACGACGAGGTGTACATCGCCACCCCGTACCCGTTCCTGGGCGGATCGGAGACACCGGACGCGTATCAGAAGGGCGGCGTCTGGGTGTTCTTCGATCTGGTGGCGCAAGCCCACGGGATGGAATGACGGCGGTATGGTCGGGGGGTTGCCCGCCGAAAGGGAGTGATGGCCATGCCGATTCGTCGCAGGTTCGCAGCCGCGGTCCGGCAGGCCGCACTGGCCGCGGGCATGCTGAGCGCCTGCGCCGCGCTGACCGCCACCCTGACCGTGACGGCGGCGCCGGCCACGGCCGACAACAATGATCTCGGGCGGCTGAGCGGGATCGAATTGCTCAATGGCGCATGGTCTTTCGACAGGGCCGCCGGGTCGCTCGGCTTCACCTACACCACCGTCGATCAGCGGGAGAGTCCGGCCCGGGCCGGCGCGGCGCTGTATCTGCCGTCGGGGCTGCCGCCGCAGGGTGGCTGGCCGCTGGTGGTGTGGGCGCACGGCACGACCGGGATCGGCAATGACTGCGCGCCCTCGCATCGGCCACAGTCGGATCGAAATCGCAGCTATTTCAACCAGATTCTGGACCGGGGCTACGCCGTGCTGGCGCCCGACTATCAGGGTCTGGGCACCGGCGGCAATTTCAGCTACTACAACACCGCGGTCGAGGGCCGCTCCATTCTCGACTCGATCACGGCCGTCCGCGGTCTGCCCGTCCCGCTGTCGGCGCACTGGGTGCTCATCGGCCAGTCCGAAGGCGCGCACGCCGTCATGAGCGCGGCCGCCCTGTACGCCCGGAACCCGGCCGCCGTCCGGGGACTCACCGGCGTGATCGCCACCGGCTTGCGCACGAATCCGGCCAAGAGCCTGCGTGAGATGTTCCGCCGCGGCACGACCGGCTCCGAGAACCAGGTCGGCTACGCGGGCTACTATCTCGCCGCGCTGGAGGGGCTCGCGCCCGGCACCGTGACCCCGTACCTGTCCGACTTCGGCAGGCAGTACGTGGAAAAGGCTGCCACCGCATGCCTTTCGGATCTGGTGGCCGCCGCCGGGGGCCGCCGTCCCGAGGCGCTCGTCGCCGATCCGGACAACCCCACCCCGACCTTCGAGGCCGACATCAGATCGCTGGTTTCCTATCAGGAGGACCTGGTCCCCGCCGATCTCATGATCGGCTACGGCACCGCCGATATCGACGTCCCCCCGGCCGACACCCCCGCCTACGGTGCCGCCCTCCAGGACCACAACCCCTGGGTGCGTGTCACGGTCACGGCCTACCCCGGCAAGGACCACAGCGGCGCGTTCCTCGCCTCCCTGCCCGACGCGCTCACCTTCCTGCAATCCCACCTCCCCTGACCCCGATGTCACTCCTCGGGCTCCCGCTTCGTCATTCGGGTAAGAGCACAGCAAACCTGAAAGGACGTGGCTCCCATGAACCTCGCCTACCACATCGTCGGTGTCGTCTCGGCCCTCTGGATCGGCTTCTCCGGGTACTCCCTGTTCACCGAGCAGCAGTTCGTCGTGGACCCGCTGATCGACTACGGCGTCCCGCGCACCTGGTGGAACTGGCTGGCCCTGGCCAAATCGGCCGGTGCGCTGGGCCTGGTGGCCGGTTTCTTCCTCCCGCCCCTCGGCATCGCGGCCGCCATCGGCCTGATCCTCTACTTCACCGGGGCCGCGGCCACCACCATCCGCGCCCACTCCTACAAGACCACCCCCTTCCCCGTGCTATACCTGGCCCCCGCCGCCGCCACGCTGGCCCTGCAATTGGCCCGGTGAGCCGCGGCCGGTGCTAGCGTCGGCCCATGCCGAGCCGACGCGATCTGCAACACGCCATGGTCACGACATTTCAGCGGAGGGTGGCCAACCCGATCCTGGGCCGCCTACCCATCCAAACCCTGCTGGAGACCACCGGCCGGGTCAGCGGCCGCCCCCGCCTCACCCCCGTCGGCGGCCGCCGCTCCGGCGCGTCCTTCTGGCTGGTCTCCGAATTCGGCACCCGCTCCCAGTACATCCGCAATATCGAAGCCGACCCCCGCGTCCGCCTCCGCCTCCACGGCCGCTGGTACACCGGCACCGCCCACCTCCTGCCCGACGACGACGCCATCGCGCGTCTGCGCACCCTCCCGAAGGCCAACAGCGCAGCCGTCCGAGTGATGGGCACCGACCTCCTGAGCGTCCGCATCGACCTGGATTGAGTCGCCGGATCAGCCCTCCCACAATGGAATTCGAATGTCCTTCGCGCGGGCGACCGATTCCGCCTCCGGGTATCCGGCGTCCACGTGGCGCAGCACGCCCGTGGCCGGGTCGTTGGTGAGCACCCGGTCGATCTTCTGGGCGGCCAGCGGGGTGCCGTCGGCGACCGTGACCTGACCGGCGTGGATGGAGCGGCCGATACCCACGCCGCCGCCGTGGTGGATGGAGACCCAGCTCGCGCCGGACGCGGTATTGACGAGGGCATTGAGCAGCGGCCAGTCCGCGATGGCGTCGGAGCCGTCGGCCATGGATTCGGTTTCACGGTAGGGCGAGGCGACCGAGCCGCAATCGAGGTGATCGCGGCCGATCACGATGGGGGCCGCGACCTGACCGTCGGCGACCAGCTCGTTGAATCGGAGTCCGGCGGACCGGCGTTCGCCGTAGCCGAGCCAGCAGATGCGGGCGGGCAGGCCCTGGAACGCGACCCGATCCCGCGCCAGGCGGATCCAGCGGGCGAGGGACTCGTTCTCGGGGAACAGGTCGAGGATGGCGCGGTCGGTGGTGGCGATATCGGCCGGGTCTCCGGACAGGGCGACCCAGCGGAACGGGCCCTTGCCCGCGCAGAAGAGGGGCCGGATGTAGGCGGGCACGAAGCCCGGGAAGTCGAAGGCGCGCTCGTATCCGGCCAGCTTCGCCTCGCCGCGAATGGAATTGCCGTAGTCGAAGACCTCCGCGCCGCGGTCCAGGAAACCGACCATGGCGCCGACGTGGATGGCCATGGAATCCCGTGCGCGCCGGGTGAATTCGTCGGGCTTGCGGCCCGCGTAGTCGTCCCAGTCCTCCAGTGCGACACCGATCGGCAGGTAGGTCAGCGGGTCGTGGGCCGAGGTCTGATCGGTGACGATATCCACCTCGACCTCGCGGCGCAGCAGTTCCGGCAGTACCTCGGCGGCATTGCCGATGAGCCCCACCGACAGTGGCCGCCGTTCGGTCTTGGCGGCGAGCACCCGGGCCAGGGCGTCGTCGATGTCGTCCGCGATCTCGTCCAGGTACCGGGTCTCGACCCGGCGGCGGGCATGCCGCGGATTGCATTCGACGCACAGCGCCACGCCGCCGTTCATGGTGACGGCCAGCGGTTGGGCCCCGCCCATACCGCCCAGACCCGCGGTGAGCGTGAGGGTTCCGGCCAGGGTACCGCCGAATCGCTTGGCGGCCACCGCCGCGAAGGTCTCATAGGTGCCCTGCAGGATCCCCTGGGTGCCGATATAGATCCACGATCCGGCGGTCATCTGCCCGTACATGGTCAGCCCGGCCGCCTCCAGGCGGCGGAACTCCGGCCAGTTCGCCCAGTCCGGAACAAGATTCGAGTTGGCGATGAGCACCCGCGGCGCCCACTCGTGGGTGCGCAGCACACCGACCGGCCGGCCGGACTGGACCAGCAGGGTCTCGTCCTCGCGCAGGTCGAGCAGGGTCCGCGCGATGGCGTCGAAGCTGGGCCAGTCCCGGGCCGCCCGGCCGGTCCCGCCGTAGACGACGAGATCCTGTGGCCGCTCGGCCACCTCGGGATCCAGATTGTTGTGCAGCATGCGCCAGGCCGCCTCGGTCTGCCAGGTGCGGGCGGTGAGCGTGTCGCCGCGGGCGGCCCGGACGATTCGGGTCATGACGAAACCCCCTGGTCGAGAAGGTGATCCGCCGCACCCGACCGCACCAGTGCGGCCACGGTGGCGATATCCGGTGCGAGGTGGCGGTCGGGCCCGGGTCCCGGCACCCGGGCCCGCACCAGATCCCGCAGCGCCCCGGTCACCGGAGCGGGCCGCAGCGGTGCGCGCAAATCCAATGCGCGTGCGGCGGTGAGCAATTCGATGGTGAGGACGGTGGTCAGCCCGTCCACCGCGCGCCGCAGCTTGCGGGCCGCGGTCCAGCCCATGGACGCGTGGTCCTCCTGCATGGCGCTGGAGGGGATGGAATCCACCGACGCCGGTACCGCAAACCGCTTCAGCTCGGTCACCACCCCGGCCTGGGTGTACTGGGCGATCATGTAGCCGGAGTCCACGCCCGGATCGGCGGCCAGGAATGCGGGCAGCCCGTGTGATCGGTGCACGTCCAGCATGCGGTCGGTGCGGCGTTCGGCCATGCCGGCCACGTCGGCGACCGCGATGGCCAGGAAATCCAGCACATAGCCGACGGGAGCGCCGTGGAAGTTCCCGTTGGACTCCACCCGGCCGTCGGCGAGCACCACGGGATTGTCGATGGCGGACCGCAATTCTCGTGCGGCGACGGTCTCGGCGTGGTCGAGGGTGTCCCGCGCCGCGCCGTGCACCTGTGGCGCGCACCGCAGCGAATACGCGTCCTGTACCCGCGGGCAGTCCTCGCCCCGGTGACTGGCCACGATCTCGGACCCGGCCAGCGCCGCCAGCATGCGCGCCGCCGACACCGCCTGTCCGGGATGCGGGCGCAGCTCCTGCAGATCCGCCGCGAACACCCGATCGGTGCCCAGCTGCGCTTCCACGCTCATGGCCGCGGTCAGATCGGCCAGGTCGAACAGCCGCCGCAGGTCCTCGATGGCCAGCACCAGCATGGCCAGCATGCCGTCGGTGCCATTGGTGAGAGCCAGGCCCTCCTTCTCCGCCAAGGTGATCGGCGCCAGCCCGTGCTCGGCCAGCGCGGGCCCGATCGGGCGCGGACCGCCGGGCCCGAGCACCGACCCCTCCCCCATCAGTGCCAGCGCCACCGCCGCCAACGGGGCCAGGTCACCCGAGCAGCCCAGCGAACCGTATTCCGGCACAACCGGAATCAGCCCGCTGTCCAGCAGTCCGGCCAGCGCCCGCGCGGTCCCGGGCCGCACCCCGGTGTGCCCGGACAACAGGGTGCGCAAGCGCAGCAGCATCATGGCCCGCACCACCTCCGCCTCCACCGGTGCACCGGCCCCGGCGGCGTGCGAACGAATCAGCGAGCGCTGCAGGTCGGTTCGCCGGGCCGCTGGTATGTGCCGCAGCGCCAGCGCCCCGAACCCGGTGGACACCCCGTAAACCGGCCGGTCACTGTGTGCCAGCGCGTCGATGTGCTGCCGCACCCGCGCCAGCTCCACCAGCGCGTCCGCGTCCAATTCCACTCCTGCGCCGCGCCGGGCCACCGCCACCACGGCCGCCCGCGTCAGGGGTCCCGCTCCCACCGGCACCCGTTCGGCTCCGATTCGAGTCATGGGCACCATTCCAGCGCTTCCGGCCGCGCAGATCGAGCACCCTCGGCCCGGTTTCGCGAGCTTTTTCCGACGCCTGGCAGGTTGCCGGTAAGCTCCGCGTTTCTCTCTGGCGTGCGCCGCGAATTGTTACGATCGGCGGGGATGTCGAGGGAGGTGCGGTGTCTGAGCTCAATCGAGCGCCGGTGGGCGTGGATCCATTCCGGCCCAACGCTGCTCGCGTGTACAACTACATGCTCGGTGGCAAGGACAATTACGACGCCGACCGCGCACTCGGCGACAAGATGCTGCAGGTCGCCCCGGACACCCGGGAGACCGCCTGGCACAGCAGGCAATTCCTGCTGCGGGCGGTGCGACGCGCGGCAGAGGACGGCATCCGTCAGTTCGTGGACATCGGCGCGGGCATTCCGATCAGCCCGAATGTGCACGAGGTGGCACAGGAGGTCGACCCGTCCGCCATCGTCGCCTCCATCGATTACGACCCCGTGGTGTACGCCCACAGCAATGCGCTGCTCACCGGCGCGCCGGGCGTCACACCCATCCTCGCGGATATTCGCGAACCGGACAAAATTCTCGAATTAGCGCGCACCGCGGGCGGAATCGACTTCTCCCTGCCGGTCGCCGTCGTGATCGTCGGCGTCCTGCACTTCGTCATGGACGACGAGAAGCCCTACGAGGCCGTGGCACGCCTGCGTGACGCCATGGCGCCGGGCAGCCTGCTGGTCATCCAGCACGCCTCCACCAATACCCACCCGTTTTTCCAGAACGCCTCCACCAGCGACACCGTCGGCAGCCCCTCCCAGGTCGACTTCCGGCCGCCGGAGCAGGTCGAGCGCTTCTTCGAGGGCTTGGAGATGCTGCCGCCGGGCCTCGCGCCCGCCAATGAATGGCTCGAAGGCGACCTCCAGCCCACCCGCCTGGTGGTCCTCTGCGGCATCGGCCGCAAGAACTGACCGCCGGGACGAAAACTGCTGCGGCGCAGGGCAACCCACTGGCACCGCTCAATCCACCGCGGCCAGCGTGTCCGCCCGCGTGACCAGCGCATCGGCGATCGGGCGAGGACGCCGGCCCAGGCCGCAGGCGCTGGCGACGCCGTCGACCGGGCGGCCCAGCACCGATTCGATGGTGCGCAGCGTCTGGATCTGCTGGGCCTCGGTCGGGCCCTCGTGCACGAAACCCGCGTAAAAGCGAGTTGCCGGCGGTAGGTCCAGGCCCGCGAGCGGGGCGTAGAACTCCGGACGGGTGGAGGGCGGAATCTCACCGGCCGCGAGCGGGCCGTGGATGAACTCCAGGGTCCGGCCCGAGGGCCAGTGCCGGGCAATGGAATTGGCCAGTTCGACCAGCGGGCGGGTATCGCGCAGTGTGGTCCGCGCCTTGTTGCGCATGCTCCCGAGACACAGGTGCACGCCGATGCGGGTGCCCTCCGGGGTGGCCGCCGCGAGATCGGCGATGCCGCGGCCCAGGCCCAGCGCCGCATCGATACGCCGGTGCAGCGGCTGGGTTTTGGCCATCAGCACCATTTCGGCGGTGGCCTCGAACTGCAGCACCACCTGGTCGCCGGCCCGCGCGCGAATGGCTTCGATATCGCGAATCATGGCATCGCGGAAGGCTTTCCGATGCCGTCGCACCCCGCCCGCCCCCATGGCGATGAAGGACATCGTGAAATCGGTCGGCATGCCCATCTGGAGTGACAGCTCGGGTAGATCCCGTTCCGCGCGTAGGGTTTCGAAGGTCGGCAGCGCTTCTTCGGCCTCGCCGCGGTAGCCGAACTCCATCATGTCTCCGGTCAGCCCGGCGTCCCGGGCGGCGCGGTGGATGGTCCGCTCTCGGCTCGACGTCCATGAGCCGCTGCGTTTCACTTCCAGTGCGCCCTGAGTAACCAGATCGTCGATGATCGGCTGGATGTACCACTCGTAGCGTCCGGTCTCCCCGGTCGGGAGCGTCCGCAACCGGGTGCCCGCACCGTCGAGCATCGCCCGCATCGCATCGCCGGTGCTCTCGGCCGGAAAGCTCCCGACGAAGTGCACATTTCGCGCGCCCATACCGTGCATGGTAGATCTTCGACCACGTTCCCGAATGCACCGTTCGCGGATCATTGTGTGGAGTATCGTCATTCGCCAGAGAATGGCCGGACTCGGAACCGCTCCTGGGAAGAATCTCGGTGATGAAGAAGCTCTATGCCCGTTTGATGAAGGCCTCATGTCCCGTCGATCCGGAGTCGATGGCGGTCAATCTTCCCATCATCCAGGGTGAGGTCGTCCCGTACGCCATGTCGGATCCGGGTGCGCGCCAGATCTTCTTCTTCCTGGACGAGCAGGACGGGACCATGTTCTCGATCACGCTGTACGACACCGAAAAAGACCTCGAACACGCCATGCGGGACGCCGACAGCGAGCACCGCCACACGACGCTGGCGCGGCTGGGCTGCACGCCCATCGACGCGCGCACGCTCGAGGTGGTGGCGGGCGCGGTCGCCGACGACGCCGCGAAAGTCGACTTCAGCCAAGGGATTTCCTGACGTGCGCACCTCGTTGCGGGCGCTGGCCGTCTGCGCGGCCACGACCCTGCTCTCCCTCACTCCGGTACTGGCGCAGGCCGATCCCACGGCCCCTGCCGATCACTGCCAGGACGTGACGTTCCCGGTCCCGCAGGGCACCATCGCGGGCACCCTGTGCCTGCCGGACGGGCCCGCGGACACGGTGATGATCCTGATGTCGGGATCCAACTACAACCACCTGTACTGGGATTTCCCGTACCAGCCCGACACCTACAACTTCCGGCGCGCCATGAACGCGGCCGGTTACGCGACGCTGGTGGCGGACCGGCTCGGCAATGGCGCGAGCAGCCGGCCGCCCAGTCTCAGCCTGACGGCCTCCGAGACCGCGGAGGCCCTGCACACCATGGTGCAGGCGCTGCGCGGCGGCTTCGCGGGCAATGCCCCCTTCACCAAGGTGGTCACCGCCGGGCACTCACTGACCTCCGGCACCTCGGTCATGGAGGCCACCAGTTACCACGATGTCGACGGCGTCCTGCTGACCGGCTACTCGCACACGCTCAGCGTGCCGGACGTGCTCGGCGTGATCAGCACCTACTATCAGGCGGTCGATGATCCCGAATTCGCCGGGCGCGGTTACGATCCCGGCTATCTGGTCACTCGCCCGGGCACCCGCGCCGCCGATTTCTATGGCGTAGCCCCGGACCCCCGGGTCGTCGCGATCGACGAGGCCGGCAAGGAGACCTTCTCCCTCACCGAGTACCCCGACGGCCTACTCTCCACCCTGCCCGGTATGTCCAGCTTCATTACGGCGCCGGTACTCATCGTGGACGGGAGCCGGGATCGCATGACCTGCGGCCCCGGTTTCGGCACCTGCACCGACACGGCCACCCTGGATGCGGCCGAGCGCCCGTACTTCTCCCCCGCGGCGAAGCTGCGCACCTTCGTGCTCCCCGACAGCGGCCATGCCATCAATCTCGCGCCGAATACGGCTGACTACCGCGCCGTGGTCCTCGACTGGATGAAGTCGCTCGCCAACTGAGATCCGTTGCGGGCCTGCGGAACTCAGGCTGAGAAGGGCGAGCCCGCTCCCTCCGCCCGGGCCGGGCCCTCGCGCCGGGTGGCAGCCAGTGGCAGGGCGATATCCTCGAGCGACCGGCCCTCGGCATCCACCGCGAGGAGCTGGGCGATGACACCGCCCGCGATCATGACCGCCGCGCCGAGCAGATAGCCGAGGAAGAGGCGACCCGGATGTGAGCCGTCGCCGATCAGCGCGCCGTAGATGACGGGCCCGAGCGCGCCGAAACACTGTGCGATAGCGAAGAATACGGCGATCGCCTTGGCGCGGACCTCGAGCGGGAAGATCTCGCTCACGGTGAGATAGGCCGAACTCGCGCCCGCCGAGGCGAAGAAGAAGATGACGCACCAGCACGCCGTCTGGGTGATCGCATTCAGGACCCCGGCGTAGAACAGCACCGCCGAGATCGCCAGCAGCACACCGGAGAGGATGTAGGTGCCCGCGATCATGCGACGGCGACCGATGGTGTCGAAGAAGTGCCCGATGGTGAGCGGCCCGGCCAAGTTTCCGACCGCGAAGGCGATCAGATAGATGGGCGTGGAACCGGAGGGCACCCCGTAGAACTTGCCGAGCACCAGCGTGTAGGTGAAGAAGATCGCGTTGTACAGAAACGATTGGCTGATCATGAGACTCGCGCCCAGGATCGCGCGCTGCGGATACTCGCGGAACAGCACCCTGGTCAGTGCCAGATAGCCGATGCGATCGGCGGGTTTCAACGCCATGGCCCGGGATTCGTCGACCGGCGGCAGCGACACCCCCGTCGCCTCCACCTCGCGCTCGATCTCCGCGATCGACTCCTCCGCGTCGCGGGCGCGGCCGTGCATGATCTGCCAGCGCGGGCTCTCCGGGAGATGGCGGCGCACGAACAGAATCACCAGGCCCAGCACCGGGCCGATGAGGAAGCCCAGCCGCCAGCCCAGCGACAGGCTCAGGTGATTGAGCAGAACGTAGGTGCCGAGGGTGCCGATAATTGCTCCGGCCCAATAGGTTCCGTTCACCGCGATGTCGACGCGGCCGCGATAGCGAGCCGGAATCAGCTCGTCGATGGCGGAGTTGATGGCCGCGTACTCGCCGCCGATGCCGGTGCCCGCGATGAAACGGGTGACGTACAGGAAGGCCACCCAGCCCGCGCCATTGCCGAGAGTCGCCGCGGTGAGCCCGCTTCCGAGCAGATAGATGCCCAGGGTGATCAGGAACAGCTTGCGCCGGCCCAGACGATCGGAGAGGTTGCCGAACACCAGCGCGCCGACCACCTCACCCGCCAGGTACACCGTCGCGATCAGGCCGACCGCGGTCGAGGACAGGTGCAGGGTCTCGGGTTTGGTGAGGGTGTCGGCGACCGCGCTGGCCACCGTGATCTCGAGGCCGTCGAGAATCCACGCCACTCCCAGCGCGACCACCAGCCGGGTGTGGAATCTCGACCACGGCAATCGATCGATCCGGGCGGGCACCAGGGTCCGCACCACGCCGCCGCTGCCGAGCGCCTCCGCCATCACGACTCCTGAGTCCGGTTACCGCGTCCTCTGTCCACCATCGAATGCCCCGACAAACGATAGGCCAATCCTCGAAGATCACCGCGCGAACTGCGAAGATACGGGTCGATCGGGGCCGGAAAACGTGCCGGTCCGAATATTCCGCGATGAGTTTCGCGGAGGCTATGGCTAGCATCGGCGTTCGTGCGTTCAGTTTCCGGGGGAGTTTTTCCAATTCGACTGATCGCCCTCGTGGCGGGGGTGCTCGGTGTTCTGCTGGCGGTGCTCACACCGCTGCTGCCGGTCCGGCAGGATCGGGCCGGCCTCGATTGGCCACAGGCACAGGCGGTTCAGATGACCGCGCCGCTGGTGGATTACGTGCCGCTGTCGATGGATATGAGCGTGCCGTGCGCGGTGCTGCGGGACATGACCAGCGGGACAGTGCTGTCCACGGTGCCCGCACAGGCTCCGGGCGCCGCCGCCAAGGGGCTGATCGCCCGCGTCGAGGACCGGCCGGGCACCGGCCGCACCCTCTCCGTGACGCTCCGCAGCGTCCCACTGCTCACCGCCTCGATCTTCGAAATGACCGGCGTCGCAACAGCTTCCGACCCGGCCACCACCTCCCCCTCCAGCGTCACCCCGCAATCCGGCACCACGCCGACCCCGACACCCGGAGCCACACCGCCCGCCAACACGAACCCCACGCCCGGCGCCACACCGCCGCCGGGCGCGAATCCCGCACCCGGAGCCGCACAACCGTCCGGCGCGAACACTGCACCCGGCGCTGCACAACCCTCGGGCGCGAGCCCGGCTCTGGGAGCGACACCGCCCTCAGGCGCGAATCCGCCTGCCGGAGCGACACCACCGCCAGTGGCCATGCCGCTCGCGGGAGCCACGCCGGTAGCGGGCTCGAATCCGGCGCGAGGAGCAACCACGCCGCCTGGTGCCACACCTCCGCCGGGCGCGAATCCACCTGTCGGAGCGACTCCGCCGCCGGGCTCGACACCGCCGCCGGGGGCGACGCCGCCGGCAGCCACCCTGCCGGCGGATGCGCCGCTGCCGCCCGCCGGTAGCACCGATCCCGGTACGGCGGCCGGGCCCGGGGCCGGGAGCGGGTCGAATCCGAATCTTGTGCCGCACGCCGGTTGCGGTGCGCTGGTTGTGCATTCGAGTGCGGAGGTCACCACCGCCGAGTTGACCGGGTTGACCAAGTCGGACGGTTCGCCGTTCCGGACCAGGATCGCGCGGGATGTGCGGCCCCAGATCGTCGGCGTGTACACCGATCTGGATCGGACGCGGCTGAGTAATGCCACGTTGCACGCCGAGGTGGATTCGCGGTTCTCGTCGAGCCCGAGCGTGCTGAAGCTGGCGGCTATGGCGGGCGCGGTGCTGTGCACCCTCGTCGCGCTGGTCTGCCTGTACTTCATGGATGCGGCGGACGGCAGACGCAGGCGACGGTTCCTGCCGGCGCGCTGGTGGCGGTTCACGCTCACCGATGCGGTCGTGCTCGCGACGCTGGGTGTCTGGCATGTGATCGGGGCCAATACCTCCGACGACGGTTACATCCTCACCATGGCGCGGGTATCCGAGTACGCGGGATACACCGCGAACTACTACCGGTGGTACGGGGTGGCGGAAGCGCCCTTCGGATGGCCGTACGAACTGCTGGCGCAGATGACCCGGGTCACCGATGCCGGTGTCTGGATGCGGTTGCCGGCGCTGCTGGCCGCGGTGCTGTGCTGGTGGGTGATCAGCCGGGAGGTGCTGCCGCGCCTCGGTTCCCGGGTGCGCGCCGCGTCGGGTCCGCGCTGGGCGGCCGCGCTGGTGTTCCTGGCGCTGTGGCTGCCGTTCAACAACGGTCTGCGGCCGGAGCCCCTGATCGCGCTGGGTGCGTTGCTGACCTGGTGCTCCATCGAACGCGCGATCGCCACCGGGCGCTTGCTGCCCGCCGCTGTCGCGGTGCTGATCGCCGCGTTCTCGCTGGCGGCGGGACCGTCCGGATTGATCTGCCTGGCAGCACTTTTCGCCGGCTCACGACGCGTGCTGCGGATTCTCCTCACCCAGGTGCGCGCGGAAGCCGGAGGGCTCCCGGCCCTGCTCGCGCGCATCGCTCCGGTGCTGACGGCGGGCACCCTGGTCCTGACGGTGGTCTTCGCGGATCAGACCCTGGCGTCGGTCGCCGAGGCCACCCGGGTGCGAAAGCTGGTGGGCCCCGACCTGTCCTGGCCGGACGAACCCACCCGCTGGATCTCGCTGCTCTCCCTGACCCCGGACGGCTCCCTGTCGCGGCGCTTCGGCGTGCTCGCCATGCTGCTGTGCCTGGTTGTCTGCGTCGCGGTGGCGTTGCGCAAGGGCGGCCGGATTCCGGAGACCGCCCGCGGGCCGGTGGCGCGGGTGCTCGGCATCGCCGTCATGTCACCGCTGCTCATGGCCTTCACGCCGACCAAGTGGACCCATCACTTCGGTGTCTATGCCGGGCTGGCGGGTGCACTGGCCGCGGTCACGGCGGTCGCGGTGGGCGGCAAGGGAATCCGGCTGCCGTACCTGCGCTCGCTGTTCGCGGCGGCGGTGCTGATCCTGGTGGCGTTCTGCTTCACCGGCTCCAACGGCTGGTGGTACGTGTCCGGCTACGGCGTGCGCTGGCCGGATCGCGCACCCGTGGCGGGCGGTACCAGCGTCGCCTCGCTGATCCTCGGGCTGGGCGCGTTGTGCCTGCTGGTGGCGGCCTGGCAGTACTTCCGCGAGCCCTTTCGACCGGCAGGAAACGGCTCGGCGGCACGGGTTTTCGATCGAATCGCCATCCGACCGCTCACGCTCGCCGCCGCCCTGGTGGTGCTGTTCGAGGTGGCGACCATGGCCTCGGCGGCGTGGACGCAGTACCCCGCGTACTCGGTCGCGCTGTCGAATCTGCTGGCCCTGCAAGGAAAACCATGCTCCATGGCCGATGACGTGCTCGTGGAGACCAAGTCCGAGGAATCCGTGCTCACGCCCTACACCGGCACCCCAGCCGACGGACTCGCCGCGGACAACAGCGGATTCACCGCCAATGGCGTCGGAGACCTCGCGCCCGAGGGCGGTGGCCCCGGCGGTGGCAGCGGTCCGGGTGGCGGCAGCGGCGGCCCCGGCGGTGGCGGTCAGCAACAGGCCACTCCCCCGCCCGGCGGCGGCCCCACGGACAAGTCCAAGGCCGACCCCGGCATCAACGGCAGCACCATCGCCCTGCCCTACGGCCTCGACCCGAAGCTGACGCCCATCCTGGGCAGCTACACCACGGGCCAACCGCAGCCCGCGCATCTCACCACCCAGTGGTACCGCATGGATCTCGCTGCGGCGCAACGGGATTCCAGCTACCACATCCTGGTGCTGACCGTGGCCGGCCGCATCGCCGGTGAGGAGCAGGGCCACCGGATCGACGGCGCTCAACTACACCTCGAGTTCGCCCACCGATCCGACGACGGCACCATCGAACCCCTCGGCACTCTGACGCCCCCGACAATCGGCGGCGCCCCCGGTTGGCGCAACCTGCCCATCCCCCTGGACCGAATCCCCGCCCGGACCACCGCGATTCGCCTGGTGGCCACCACCGACGACCCGACCGGCAAGCAATGGCTCGCCCTCACCCCACCCCGCCTGCCCCACCTGGCCGCCCTCGACACCGTCGTCGGCCACGACACCCCGGTCCTGACCGATTTCCATGTCGGCCTGGCCTTCCCGTGCCAGCACCCTTTCGACCACCGCGACGGCATCGCCCAGCTCCCGTCCTGGCGCATTCTCCCTGACAAACTGAACGCCCAGGTCTCCGAAACCTGGCAGGGCGACACCGGCGGCGGCCCCCTCGGCTGGTCCAGCCTCCTCCTCCGCTCCCAGCCCGTCCCCGCCTACCTCAACCACGACTGGACCCGAGACTGGGGCGAGCTCCAAAAACTCACCCCGTACATCGACGCACCCCCCGCCACCACCACCGTCCACCTCGAAACCCGCTGGGGCTGGCCCAACGACACCCCCATCAAGGCCGCCCCCGACCCCACCCAAACCCACTAGAACTCGATCGAGCCGGGCCTCCGGGCCCGGACTCGGCCGTGTATCAACGGAATTCGTGAACGACTTCGATCGGGCCCACCAGGTCCTCATCGAACTCTTCCAGCTCGTCGGCCGGCACCCACAGTTCGAGGATGGTCCGCCCACCGGTGAATCGGCTGCACGCTATCGACCGATCCCCCACCATGGCCACACAATTCGCGCGTGCCGAGCTGACAAGAAGTGACCCGCCCCGCCCGAATGCTCGGACGGCGGCGGGTCTCTCGGTTCGGCGTTGTCGATTCAGTTGGCCCGGTCAGTTTTGCGGGGCTGGGGGTCCGGCGGGCGGGGCGCCGTTCGGGGGCTGGGCGCCGGGCGGGGCGTCGGCCGGGGGTTGGGCGGGCTGGGCGCCCGGGGGGAGGGGCTTGCCGATGTGCTGGGCGATGTCGGGGAGCATGCGGTTGGCGACCTGCTCCCAGTTGCCCCAGTTGTGGACGCCGATGCTCGGGAAGTCGTAGCTGACGTTGTCGTAGCCGAGGGACTGCAGGCGGGACTGGAAAGCCTTGGTGTTGGCCAGGGCGATGCCTTCCAGGGGCATGCCCTGGATGACCGCGTCCGCGGAGGACAGGTCCTGCTGGGCGGGGACGGCGCTGCCCGCGGCGATGTAGAGGCGGGTGTTGTTGTCGATCAGCTGCTGGACGAAGCCGTACGGGTCCATCCGCTGCCACTTGGCGCTGCCCGCGGCGGCCATGGAATCGATGTTGTAGCCGCCGGCCGCGAGCAGGGCCAGGCGCAGGGCGTCACGCATGCCGGGCGCCGACATGTACAGGTAACCCGACAGCGAACCGGCGTAGTTGAACTGGCCGGGGTGGTAGGCCGCCATCAGCAGGGCCGCGCTGCCGCCACTGGACAATCCGAAGATTCCGTTGCGAGAGTCACTGAACCCCAGTCGATCTCGCAGCGCGTCACGCAGGTTCTGGGAGAGGAAGGTCTCCCACTGGTAGGTGTAGGACTTGCCGGAGGTCTCGTCCCAGCCCGCGACCGCCGAACCGGAATCCCGGCTCGGGAACAGCGACGCATCGGGATTGGCGCCGCCGAAGCTGCTCGGGGCATCCCAGTCCTGATAGAAGCTGGATTCGCCGCCGACCGGCATCACCACATTGATATTGAACCTGGCCAGCGCGGCCGGAATGCTGGTGTGAATCTCCCAGCCGTTGTAGTCGTTCTGCGCGCGCTCGCCATCGAGCAGGTACACCACCCGGTCGGTATTTCCGTCGGCCGCGCGCACGATCCGGGACTTGATCGAACCCATGCTCGAGTCGACGTAGAAGTCGAACGCATCCGGATTCGTGTCTGCCGCAGCCGGTCCGGCCGTCAATGCCCCGAACGGCAGCAATACGGCCACCGCGGCTCCCGCCAGGCCCCGCTTGGCCCATCCACCCCGCATATCCTGTTGTGCCTTTCACTCCACGGCCGAACCCGGCCGCTCCCCTCGATCCTCCCCCGCTCCCTGTTCCTGGCGCGGCGGTTCGCCGAGCAGCATAGCCGCTGCCGAGGGATCGGGTCCCCCCGAATCAGATTGCGGCACTGGGCCGGATCGGAATGCGCGCTAGGCCAGTTCGACGCGGATGAGGTCGCCGCCGCGGTACGGGTCGGGTGCGTCACGAGTCGCATTCAACAAGATGTTGATATCCCTGCGGCGCAATGATCTGTTAAGCGAACCAGAAGGGTTCACACGAAGGCTGGCACCGCGAACAGTTCGAGCCCCACGGGACCGAATACCGGTGGAAGGGGGACGGGGATGGAGGCGGCGGTGCTTGTCTTCGGTGTGTTGTTGGGGATCCCGCTGGTACTGCTGATGGTGTTGCTGCCCATCGCGATTCTGGCCGAACGGGATCGGAAGGCGCGATTGCGGGATTGGGCCATGGTCAATGGCTGGACATTCCAGGAACGATCGTTCGCTCCATGGACCGCGCGGCTCCCGGGACGCAATCCCCGCGGGCTCGGCGTCACCCTGACCGGACAGGTCGGCGGGCGCTGGGTGACGGTCGCCGAGTACTCGTACGAAACCACCTCGAGCACAGGCGAATCCACGACCACCACCACGCACCACCACCTGGTGGCGCTGGTGCTGCTGGACCGGCCGCATCCCGCCCTCGCGGTGCGGCAGCGCGGGCTGATGTCGCAGTTCGGCCGGGCCCTGTTCGGCGACAAGCCGACCGCCACCGGCAATGTGCTGTTCGACGCCCGATTCCGGATCGATGCGATGGCCCCGGCGCACGCCAAGACCATGGTCGGACCGGCACTGGTCGCCGCGCACATCGCGGGCGCGGTACCGCAGTGGAGCCTGGTCGGCAACGAGCTGCTCACCTGCGCGCCCGGCGGAAAGCTGAAGGACCCGAACCTGATTCCCCGGTTCGCAGGGCAACTGTGCCAGGTGGCCGACCTGCTCGGTCCGGTCGACTTCGCCGCCCACCCCGGGCTGCCCGACGCACCGTGCTAATCGGCACCGGCGGATTCGGCCGCCTCGGGCTCGACGGTGAAGACCGGGCTGCGCCCGCGGGCGTCCAGCCGGCCGTCGCCCCAGCTGGCACTACCGTAGGCGTCGATGTCGATGGCGTATGCGCCGGCGGGGAGCGCCTCGGGCAGCTGGATCGAGGTTCGATCCTGCCCGTCGACCAGCCCCAGATAGGTCCGGCAGGGCCGGGAACCGATCGCCACCAGGAAGATTCGCGCTGACTCGAACCGCCGGTAGGCCGCCGCGTCCACCGACCAGCCCACCCCTAGCGACCGATGGGCCGCGTCGGTGAAGTCGACGGTGACGCGCAGCGTCGAGTGCTCCCCGAGTCCTGCCCGGTCCTTCACGGCTGCCTCCTCGAGCACCCGGCCGGACGCACATCGATATGCCCGGGCAGATGTCCCACTGCAACCAGGCTGGCACGGAGGCTGCGGTGGGGCAACGCGAATCCGCCCGGGAAGACGCTCAGCGGCGGCGCACCGCGTCCTCGAGATAGGCCATGGCGTGCGCACCGTCGGTGGCGAAGTACACGAGGTCGGCCAGCGGCACCGGCAGGAAGCCCTCGGCCTCCATGCGCTGGAACTGCTGCATCAGCCCGTCGTAGAACCCGGCGGTGTTCAGCAGGACCACCGGCTTCCGGTGCATCCGGTGCTTTTTCATCTCGAGGATCGCGGTGGCCTCGTCGAGGGTCCCGGTGCCGCCGACCATGATGACCACGCAGTCGGCGAGCTCGAGCAGCTTCGCCTTCCGCGCGGCCAGATCGGGGGCGATGATCATCTCGTCGGCATTGGCACGCGCCCCGCCGCGCAGGAACTCCGCCGACACCCCGACCAGCCTGCCGCCGCTGTTCTGCACCCCATCGGCAACGATCTTCATCAACCCGGCTTCGGACCCGCCCCACACCAGCGTGTGCCCGCCCTTCCCGATCAACTCCGCGAACTCGCGGGCGGGCCCGGTGTAGCGCTCGTCGAGGTCGGCGGCCGACAGAAACACGCAGATGTTCATGCAGTCACTGTATTGCCGAAATGGGCCGCGGCCCGGCCGCGGTGGCGCTCAGGCCTTGTCGTCGAGGGTGACCCGCACCGAGACGCGGCCGTTGTCGCGCTGGGTCACCGCGTGGCCCGTGCGGTCGACGCCGTTCAGGTGCAACGAGATCGGCCCGCCCTCGCCCTGGAAGTTGCGCCACCAGCTCTTCTTGTCCGGCATGCCGACGCCGATGACGAGTTCGTCGCCCGAACG
Source organism: Nocardia sp. NPDC059228 (assembly GCF_042754245.1). Classification (NCBI taxonomy): domain Bacteria; kingdom Bacillati; phylum Actinomycetota; class Actinomycetes; order Mycobacteriales; family Nocardiaceae; genus Nocardia; species Nocardia sp. NPDC059228. Next base: position 95,570 of record NZ_JBHZAL010000005.1, read on the forward strand.
CCAGTAGTTGACCGGCGTGGAGAAAGTCTTGCCCGAGCGGCGCCCGGTGTAGGTGATGACGACGAATCCGCGGCCCATGAGCGGGCCGATCACCGGAAGCTTGGTCAGCGCCACGATACCGGCATTGACCCCGCCCACAACCTGTGCCACAACATTTTTCACCATGTGCGCCCTCCTGTTCCGGGGCACGGTAGCACGCGTGGGATCGGTGGCCCGGGGCGGCGGACCTCCCCGGGCCGGCGGCTCTACGGGAGGAACCACTTCGCGATGAGGGTGTTCACAGCGTCGATGAAGTCGCCGATGAAGTGCGGAATCATGGGCCTTTCCTCCTTTGTGGAAAATGCGAATAACCGTTACCAGTCGGTTCGTACCTGAACCGACAACGGCGCTGATCACCTATTCGTTGCCGGAGACTGGACGGATGGCAATCACATCCATTCCTGCCGGAATAGTCCGGGAAAAGCCTTGGAAAGGAACAAAATTCGCCGCCGGACCGCACCTTTCACCGCGGCAGGGAGTTTGCCATGAATTTCCCAGGCTATCCCGTCTCCGGTACCGCATCGTCACGGCAAATCACGATGAATAAATCGGAGTATTCGATCATCGACCATGGCCCGCCCCGAATCTCGTGTATGTCAGCCGACGCGGATCGGATCCGCAACCGCTGCCCGGGGCCGCTCGACCTCGGCGCGGCGTGCCACCGACAGGCCGTAGAGCAGGGCGAACACGTACACGATCACGTGGGCGTTCTCCAGAATCGGCTCGGTGTGCCAGGGTTTGGGCAGGACGAAGACGCCGACCGAGGCGAAACCCGGAGTCCACTGGTACGTCCACGCCCCGGTGGCCACGAACAGCAGCGCCGCCGCGAGCCACCACAGCGGCCGGGTCTGCGCCCGGTGCACGAGATGGACCAGTAGCGGGACGAACCACACCCAGTGGTGTCCCCACGAGAACGGCGACACCGCACAGGCCGTCATCCCGCCCAGCGTGACCGCGAGCAGCCGCTCGCCGCAGCGGTCCAGCACGGCGACGAGCGTCAGGCCCACACCCGCCACCACGCCCCCGAGGATCAGCCACAACCAGACGGGCGCGCCACCCCCGGTCAGGTGCGCGAGCACGCCGCGGACCGACTGGTTGGCCGGCTCGGTGTCGGGCGCGATGCGCTCGGAGTGGAAGAAGGTCGAGAACCAGTATTCGCGCGAATCACCCGGCGAGACGAGCCAGGCCAGGGCGACCGTCGCCGCCACCGTCACCGACGCCGTCGCGGCCGAACGCCATTGGCGCAGCACCAGATACTGCACGATGAAGAAGCCCGGTACCAGTTTGACCCCGGCGGCCACCCCGACGCCGAGGCCACGCAGCCGCCCGCCCTCGGGCCGCGCGAAGTCCCACAGCACCAGCAGCATGAGCACCAGGTTGATCTGCCCGTAGAACAGTGTGGTGCGCACCGGTTCGAGGAAGGTGCACGTAATCGCCAGCAGCGCACCGACACTCGCCACGCGGGTGCTCATCCGATAGCCGAGCATCCGCCAGCACAGCAGGACACAGGCATACAGCACACCGAGATTCACCAGCAGGAACGCATCGGTGATCCAGGCCGCGGGCACGGCGAGCCCCGGGATGAACACCATGGCCGAGAACGGCGTGTAGGTGTAGAGCAGCCCCCCGACGGTCTCGTCCCGATACAACGAATGCCCGTGCAGCAAACGCCAGGCGCCCTCGCGGTAGATGTGCACATCGAGCCCGCCCGCGAGAATTCCCGCCTTCTCCAGCCAGGGATCGACCGTCGTGAACACCAGCGCCAACGCCAGCAACGCACTCAGTGCGAGCACGAAAAGCGTTGCACCGGAGCGTGAAACCTCCATCGAGCGTGAATCCGACACAACCAATCAGCCTAGTGAATGACCTGGCGCGATCACGGCCGCCGGTTCGGCGCACCCGGCACGGTGCTCGCCTGGGCGATGATCGCCGACCCCATCCAGCGACGCAGGTATCGCCGCAACTCCGCGTCTCCGCGCGGCGGATTGCCCGGCGAGATGAAGAACGACTGCATGGTGCGCAGCAGGAATTCCACCAGCTCGCGCAGGGATTCGTCGTCGTAGCCGTAGTGCCGCCAGTCCACGTCGAAGCGTTTGATCATGGTGATGCCGAAGGCCTGCGCCTCCGCGGAGGTGATGCCGGCGGGGTCGGCATTGGAGTAGGTGGCGGCCAGCAGGATGCCCAGGTGCGGCGTCCGGCGCACCTCGGCGAGGGTGTAGACGACGCCCTCGGTCATGGCCTCGACCGGATCGGTCATGCCGCTGACCTGCGCGGCCAGCCGGTCCAGGAAGTCGTCCACCGAGGCGATGGCCGAGGCCCGCATGAGCGCGTCCGCACTGGGGAAGTACCGGTACACGGTCTGGCGGATCACCCCGAGCGATTCCGCGACGTCCGCGATGCTGATCTCCGCACCGGTGCGCGCGATCAATTCGACTGCGGCGGCGACGATTCGACGGGATGCCTCCTCGTCGTTCTCCGGCGGACTCCCGCCCCACCCGCGCCTTCGTGCCACGGCCCGACCGTAACACGCGGGATCGTCCCGTCCAGTACGGCATACGGTCTGAGCTGGGCCTTTCAATCATACACTTGTACGCGCTGGTGTATGTTTGTATGTTCACAGCGGCATCGGAGCGCGCGACCGGGCCACCGGACCCATCCACCTCCGGAAGACGAGGTATCGCCCGACATGACGGATTTGATTGTGCGGAAGCTGACTTTCGCGTTCGAGGAGCACGACGTGCCGTTCCTCTGGAATCCCGAGAACCCGGCGTTCTCCAGCATGGCCAACGCGGTGTCGTTCCTGGCCATCGGTTTCGAGAAGATGATCGTGCAGATGATCACGCAGGCCAAGCCGCAATTCACCGACCCCGCCGTCGCCGAGGAGGCCGACGCCTTCATGCGGCAGGAGGGTCAGCATTCGACCGCACACCGCCAGCACGTGCGCGGATTGATCCGCGCCTACCCGGGATTGCAGGAGACCCTCGACGAGGTGGTCGCGGAATTCGACAAGCTCACCGCGAACACCCCGCTGAAGTACCGGCTGGCCTACACCGCCGATCTGGAAGCCACCTTCACCTCGGTCTTCAAGCTCATGCTGGACAACGAGGCGTCGCTGTTCCGGCCCGGGGACGACCGGGTCGCGTCGCTGTTCATCTGGCATTTCGTCGAGGAGGTCGAGCACCGCAGTTCCGCGCTCATCATCTTCGATTCGCTGGTGGGCAGCGATCTCTATCGCATGCGGGTGGCGCCGTCCATCTTCCGGCATGTGCTGAAGGTCGTCCGGATGGCTTGTGCAGGGTTCAATAAGCATGTGCCGCTGGAGGACCGGAAGATCGACGCACTGTCGATGTTCGCCACTTACCGCTACCAGCAGCGGCTGGGCAAGCTGCTGCCGCGCTTCACGCTGCCCTACGCGGGGCCGGGGCCGCGGGCCTTCGACAGCCTGCCGCTGGGCGAGCAGCTCACCGCGCTGCGCGGCATCATCCGCAGCCAGCTGCCCAACCATGATCCGGCACACGAGAACACGCCGGCGCTGGCCGATGTGTGGTTCGAGCGCTACCGCGACGGATACGACGTCACGCGCTGGTATACCGCGGCGGCGACCGGGGCGGAGGCGAACTGATGACCGGCCACTGCGCACCCACCTTCGACCAGCTCGCCCGATCGCTCGGCTTCTCCTGCGACACGGCGGGCGGGCTGGTCGAGGTTAGAAACCCGCTGGCACTGGAGAACTGGACGCTGCCCGTCCTCGAGCTGACCGTGATCCTCGGCTCGGTGCTCGCGCTGGTGTGGGCCATCGTGCGGCTGCGCCGCCACGGCGATCCCACCAACCTGGTGCTGTGGTTCGGCGCCACCGCGTACCTGTTCATCATCGAGCCACCGCTGTATTTCCCCGCGGCGTTCGGTATTTCGGGGCATGTGGACACGATGTTCGCGCACAACGTCTTCACGGTGGATTTCCTCTGGGGGCGGTTGCCGCTCTATATCGTGGCGATCTATCCGTTCATGGCGACGCTCGCGTACGAGATCGTGCGCATGCTGGGGGTCTTCCGGACCTACGGCGCGATCGCCGGGGCGGCCTGCGTCGGATTCGTGCACCACGCGTTCTACGAGATCTTCGATCAGATCGGGCCGCAGCTGCGCTGGTGGGAGTGGTCGACCTCGAACCCGCTCAACCAGCCCATGTTCGATTCGGTACCGCTGCCGAGCGTGGTGGTCTTCGCCGCGCTGTGGCCGATGTCGCTGGCGTTCTGCGTGTACTGGTTCGTCGGGCGCCGCGTCGACGGCGGCGAGCGCTTCACCGGCCTCCAACTGGTCTGGCGCACCATCGTGATCGGCCTGCTGGCCTCACTCGGAACCTTCATCCTCCCGCTGCCCGCCACCGTGCTCGGAGCCGGCAGCACGATCGTCCGCGGCATCATCTACGCGCTCGAACTGATCGTTCTCACCCTGGCGGCGATCGTGCTGATGTACCGCCAATGGACGCGCCGGCGACAGCCCGGATCGGCCGACCCCGGCTACGACAACCGGTTCGTCCGCGCCTACAGCGTGGTCTACCTGCTCGTCATGGCCGTCCTGTGGGCCACCGCCCTCCCCGACTTCCTCGACGCCACCGGCGGAGTCACCCGCAACGGCGACCCCATCGGCAACCTCTGGTACACCCTCGCCTGCTTCGCCATCGGCATCCTCTGCGTCGCAGCCGTTTTCACCCTGCCCGCCACGACCGCTTCGGAGAAGGAGGATTCACCCGCGACTGTCTGATCGAATGCGGTACCGGCGCACCCGATCCCGGTGACTACGCGACGCTCTGCTCGGAGCAGACGGTGGAACCGACGAAAGCCCGGATGGTTTCCAGCATCCGGTAGCGGCGGCCGTCGAACTCGACCAGGGATTTGTTCACCAGGCGGCTCAGCGGGGCCAGGATGTCGCCGGGGCCGACCTCCTGCAGGGTGTCGAGGGTCGCGCCGTCCGGGAACAGCCAGAGGCGTTGGGCCAGGCGACGTTCGGGGGCGGCGAGGGTGTCCCAGCTCCATTCGATGGCGGTGTAGAGGGAGCGGTGCCGTTCCACGGCGGAGCGGGTGCCGGCGAGCAAGCGGAAACGATCGTCGAGGCGGCGCAGGATCTGGGCGGGGGTCATGGTGTGGACGCGGGCGGCGGCCAGTTCCAGGGCCAGCGGGATGCCGTCCAGGCGGCGGCAGATGGCGGCGATCGTCTCGTAGTTCTCGTCGGTGAGGGTGAAGCCGGATCGGACGGCGCGGGCCCGGTCGAGGAACAGGTGTATCGCGGCGGAGCCGAGGGCCTCCGCGGGGGCCGATCCGGGTGGCGGCGACGCCAGAGGCCGCACCGGGAACAGGGTTTCGCCATTGATGCCGAGGGGCTCGCGGCTGGTGGCGAGCACCGTCAGGTCGGGGCAGCGGCTGAGCACGTCCGCGACCAGCTCCGCGATATCGAGCACGTGCTCGCAGTTGTCGAGGACGAGCAGCAGCTTCGCGCCGACGGCCGGGCGGTGCATCGGGCAGGCGTGCAGCGAATCCGGCTCGGCGCGCAGCCCGAGCCCGGCCAGCAGGTGCTCGCCCGCGGTGGCAGCGTCGCCGATCGCGGCCAGCTCGACCAGGCGGCAGCCGTCCGGCCAGCGGGGGGCCAGACGGGTGGCAGCCTCCAGGGCGAGGCTGGTCTTGCCGATCCCGCCGGGACCGGTCAGGGTCAGCAGCCGGGCCGAGGGCAGTAGGGCCGCAAGGCGGTTCAGATCGGGTTCGCGGCCGATCAGGCTGGTCAGGCGGACCGGCAGGGCAGGCGTGGGAGCGGTTGCAGGGCTCGCGCCGCGATCGAGAGCGAGGACCAGCTCGCGAGACGGCGGCACACCGAGCTCGCGGCGCAGCTGCGTACGGGTGGCGTCGAAGACCTCCCGGGCCCGGCCGGACCGGCCGGCGGCGGTCAGCGCGTGAATCACCCGCACCGCCAAGGACTCTCGCAACGGCTCGTCGCGGAGTTCCGCCTCGAGGGAGGCGACCAGCTCCTGTGCCCGTCCCAGTGCCAGGTAGGCGTCGGCGCGGGCCTCGACCGCGTGCAGGCGCAGCTGGTTCAGCCGGTCCGCGTGCCAGTACAGGTCCGGATGGTCGGCCAGGTCCGCGAAGGCCGCACCGCGCCACAGGCCGAACGCGACATCGAGGGTCCGGGCGGCGGCGGCGACCTCACCGGCCGCAAACCGGCCGATGCCCTTCTCGGCCAGGCGCGTGAAGCGGTGCATGTCGATGTCATCGGCCGCGAGGCGCAGCCGATACCCGCCGCCGTCCGATTCCACCGCCGCGTGCTCCGGCAGCACCGCGCGCAGCCGTTTCACCAGTGTCTGCAGGGCATTCGCCGGATCGGCCGGCAGGCTGTCACCCCAGATGGCGCCGATCAGCGCGTCACAGGTCGTCGCCCGGCCGGGCTGCAGGGCGAGCAGCGCCAGCAGCATGCGCACCCGCGGGCCACCGACCCGTTTCACCTGCCCATCGGCCGAAATACCGACTCCACCAAGGAGCGTTATCTGTCCCACACGTCCCTCGCTCGACATCAACCCACTCGATTCGGCTCCCCCGCATCGTCAGTTTCATGGGACGACCGGTCCGTCGACGAGGGCTGATTGCGCCAATCACAAGGCAAAAACGTGCCAATCCGGACGAGAGCGCGTCAGTCCTGCCACCGTTCCACCGCGCGGCGGGCCGACCGAAGATCCTTGTAACCGAGTAGCTCCGCCTGTTCCGACCGGGTGAGCGGGCCGTCCGCCGCGGCCTGCTCGTACCGCCGGCGCCGGGCGCGCTCGAGCTCGGTGCGCCAGGTCGTGCCGTGCTCGGCCAGACGCCGCTGCAGCGAGCGGCGGCTCAGGAACAGGCGGGCGGCGACCTGGTCGATGGTGACCGAATCCTGCTCCAGGGCAGCGGAAATGACCAGGCCCAGATGGTCGGTCCAGGTGGTGGCGCGCGGCGGCACCACGGGCTGGGTGGTGGCCGCGTACCGCTGGAGGATCTCGGCCAGCCGGGGGTCCGCGGTGCGCAGCGGGCGGACCAGATCGGCGGTACTGACCGTGATGCTGTCCGCGGGAGCGCCGAAATCGATGGCGTCGGTGCCGAACAACTCGACCAGCCGGTCGTGGTTGCGCGGCGCCCGCTGGTGGAAGGCGATGCGGACCGGGCTCACCGGCCCGTCCATGACCAGCCTGCTGCGCGTGAAGATCGCGGCCAGCCCCCACTGCGCGGCCAGCTCCCGGCCGCGGCCCTCGCCATTGATCATGCCGATCTCGAAGGTGACCTCCTCCTCGGTCTCGAGGCCCGGCTCCATGCGGAAGTTCGTGGTGATGGCCCCCAGGTACGTTCCGCACAGTTCCAGCCCGGCCCCCAGCGTCGGCGCGGTGCTGAAAAGGTAGTCGTACAAACCCACTTGGCCCAGGACGTACCGCTCGGCGATATCGAGCGCCGCGTCCGGGTTGCCGAGCCCGTGCTCGACCACCTCCCAGGTGCGCAGGTATCCGGCGCTGGGGACGCGGTACTCCTCGCCGTCGCTCATCGACCAGGTGGGTACCCCCGAATCCCGGGTGAGCTGTCGCGGTTCCAGTCCCGCCGAAACCGCGTGCCGCAGTATCGATTGCGGCAGCCGGACGTTGTCGGTCGCCTCGACCTGCACGCCGAGCTCCTCCTGCACCGAAACCGCAACCATCGGCCTACCTCCCTACCTCGCGCACACGCCAGGTTCAGCGTGTTCGCCCTCACATAGCTTGTGGCGCGACAGGATCCGGAACAAGAGCGATCGTCGAGAAGAGCGCCTCTGCCGAACGGCCGTCCTACTGCCCGGGGTTGCGGGATCTGCCGGAACCTCCGAGGCAGACACGACGAACCCATCCGGTGTTACCGAGCGAAGCAGGTGCTGCCCATCCTCGCGCTCTCGACGTGATCGGGGTAACAGGCTAAGCTGACCGACTTATGAGTCAGTCTGCTTGCTTCGGATGGCGGAGACGAGCGAAAACCCAGGAAGGAACCCCATGCCTGAATCAGATCTGCTCGGCGGCCGGACCGCCGTGGTCACCGGCGCGGCCGGCGGGATAGGCGCGGCGCTCGCGGCGGAACTGGGCGCGCGCGGGATGTCGGTCGTGCTCGCCGACATCGACGAGATCGGTGTCCGGCGGACCGCCGCGGAGCTGCGGGATCGTGGCGTGCGGGCGCTCGGCTACGGCGTCGATGTGGCGGATCCGGGGTCGGTGGCGGAGCTGGCCGCGGCGAGCTATGAGGAGTTCGGATCGGTCGAACTGCTGTGCAACAACGCGGGGGTGCTGCTGTTCGGGCCGGTCGCCGACGCGACGATCGGCGACTGGCGGTGGCTGTCGTCGGTGAATGTGGAGGGGATGCTGAACTGCCTGCACGCCTTTCTCCCCCGCATGAGCCGGGCCACCGGGTGGCGGCACGTCATGAATACCGCGTCCACGCACGCGTTCCTGCCGGACACCGCCACCAGCGCGCTGTACAGCGCCACCAAGCACGCGGTCGTCGGCGTCACCCTCGGACTGCGGAGCGAGCTGGCCGATGACGGCATCGGCGTCACCCTGCTGTGCCCGGGACAAGCGGCGACGCGCATCCTCGACGCGCAGCGCAATCGGCCCGACAGCTTCGGGCGGCGGGCGCGGGAACCGTTCGGCACCGGAGTGATTCCGCTGGCGATCGAACCGCACGATGTGGCCCGCGCCGCCGTCGACGGGATCCTGCGCAATGAACCCCTGGTCTTCGCGCTGCCCGAGTTCACCCGCGACACCTTCCGCAATCAGGTCGAGGAGATGTGGCGGCTGGCCGATGACGCGCTCGGCGCTCGGGCCGAAACACCATGCCCCGCCGGCGATTAGGGCGGCACGAGATGGACGAAAAGCTCGCCGCCACCACCGTTGTGCGCACCCCCGACAGCGCTCCCCCGGCCGACCGCGCGCTGAAACGACTGCTGGCCTCGGTACCCTTCGCCAGCGCGAGCTCCGCATTGGGCTTCGCGGTGTCGGGATACTTTCTGGCACTTCAGGTTCAGGCCGTCGACGCCGACGCCAAGGTCGGCAATCTGGCGCTGGTGCAGGCGGCCGGCGCGGTGGCCGCCATGGTCGCCCAGCCGCTGATCGGCGTGCTGTCCGATCGCACCCGCACCCGGGCGGGGGCCCGCTCCCCGTGGATTCTGCTCGGCGCGCTGATCGGTGCGGCCGGGCTCATCACCGCGGGACTGTCGACCACCATCGCCTGGCTGGTGGTGGCCGCCATGACCATCCAATTCGGTTTCAACGCCCTGGCGGGACCGCTGTCGGCCATCCTTCCCGACCGGATTCCAATTCCTCTGCGCGGCCGGTATTCCACGCTGTCGGGATTGGGATCGATCGCCTCGGCCATTGTCGGACCGGTTCTCGCCTCGCTGTTCGTCGACCGCATTCCGCTGGGCTACTTCAGTGCGACCGGCGTGATCCTGGTGATCGTCGTGGCCTTTCTCGCGGTGAATCCGGAGGCTGACAATCGCGGCATCCCGCGACCCGGATTCTCGGTGCGGGACTTCCTCACCGCCCTGTGGGTCGATCCTCGCGAACATCCCGATTTCGGCTGGGCCTTCCTCGGGCGCCTGTTCATCTTCGGCGGCTATTTCATGGTGCTCACCTATCAGCTGTATCTCGCGCAGGGCTATATCGGACTCAGCACCGGCGAAGCCGCCAAGGTGGTGCCGCTGGTCGGCGTGGTGGGCCTGCCCGGATTCCTGGTGGCCATCGTGGTGGCGGGGCCGTACTCCGATCGCATCGGCCGCCGCAAACCCCTGGTGCTGGCGGGCGGGCTGATCGTCGCGGTCTCGACGCTCATCCCACTGGCCGCCCCGACAGTGGCCGGATTGTTCGCCTCCGGCGCGGTGACGACCATCGGCTTCGGCATTTTCACCGCGGTCGATATCGCACTGGTCTCCGAGGTGCTGCCCGCGAAGGACGACTTCGCCAAGGACCTGGGAATTCTCAATATCGCCACCACCCTGCCCAGCGTGCTCGCCCCGGCCATCGCCGCCGCCATCGTGCACCTGTCCGGCAGCTACGGCGCGGTCTATCCCACAGCGGCCATCGTCTCCGCCCTCGGCGCGCTCGCGGTGCTGCCGATCAAGAGCGTCCGCTGAGGACGCGGGGAACCCTCCGCACACCGAAAACCCTTTCAGGGCAACGGCTTCACCTTTCTCCACTCACGATCCCTCGAAAGGACTCGCTGTCGTGACCTCCTCTGCCTCCTTCGACGGCACCGAACCCGCCCAGCAGGTCGAACCACCGGGGAGACCGCGACCCGGCTGGAATTGGCGCGTGGTCTGCTCCTTGGCCGCGCTCGTCGCCGTCGTCGAGACGCTCGCCCTCAGCTACCCGCTGGTGCCGATGGCGGAACCCGCCATCACCGCGCACTTCCACACCACCCAGGCCGGTTGGGTGATGACGTCGTTCCTGCTGGTCGGCGCCGCCACGGCGCCCCTGCTCGGCAAGCTGGCCGATCTGCACGGCAAGCGCCGAATCCTGCTGAGCTGCCTGGCATTGTCGGCGGCCGGTGCGTTGATGTCCGCGCTGGCGCCCAGCTTCGCGATCCTCCTGGCGGGGCGCTGCCTGTTCGGGCTGCTGGTGCCCTGCCTGTTCCTGAGCTACTCGTTGGTCCGGGATGTCTTCCCGCCCAGGACCATTGCGCTGGCGGTGTCGATCGTGACGTCGGCGGTGGGCCTGGCCGCCATCCCCGCGCCGTATCTCACCGAACGACTGCTCGACGATCACGGCTATCGCACCGTCTTCGGGTTCTTCTTCCTCGTCACCGCGCTCGCGGCGGTGGCGGTCGCGGTCACCACGCGGGAATCGACTGTGCGGCTGCCGGTTCGGGTGGGCGTGCGCGGCGCGGCACTGCTCGGTCTCGGACTGGTGATCGTGCTGGTCGGGGTGTCGCAGGGACCGGCGTGGGGTTGGGTCACGCCGCCCACCCTCGCCTGCCTCGGCGCCGGCGCCGCGCTGATCGTCGCCTGGCTCGCGACCGCGGCCCGGACCGGGGACGCCCTGATCGACCTCCGGCTGTGGCGTCGCCGCCCGGTGCTGCTCACCGCCCTCGCCGCCGGATGCGTCTATGCCGCAACGGGTTTGTACGCCATGGTGCTGCCGATGCTGATCCGGACCCCGGCCATGCTCGGGTTGGGCTACGGATTCGGCGTGACGCCGAAGGGCGTCGCCGAATATCTGGTGCCGATCGGACTGCTGAGCGTGGCCGGCGGGATCGCGGTCGGTGTTCTCGCCGGGCGTCGGCTGATCCGGCCCGGTCTGCTGCTGGCGCTCGGAATGCTCTCGACCGCACTGGGTTCCGTCCTCACGGCGTATTCCCACGACAGTAAGGACCTGCTGCTGCTCTTCGCCGGGCTCGTCGGCCTCGGCACCGGCCTGGCGTACGCGGCGACGCCGAATCTGCTGATCGCGGCGGTGCCGCCCGGCGTCCAGGCGTCGACGGCGGCGCTGGTCAGCGTGTGCCAGACCGTGATTCCGGCCATCGCGCCGATCATCGCGTTCTCCATCATGAACGGCTCCCATGTCGCCGAGCTGCCGCCGATGATCACGCGGATGCTCAATGGCGCGGTCATCTACACCGAAGGGGGGCTGCGGGTCGGATTCCTGATCGCGGCCGCCATCGCGGGCGTGGGTCTGCTCTTCGCGCTGCTGCTGCCTCGCACCATCGAGCAGGTGAGCATCGAGTCGATCGTGCCCCGACCTGCCGCATCCCAGCCGGCGGCAGTCGAACTTGCGACGGTCGAATCTGCCGCTGTCGAACCTGCCGCACCCGAACAAGCAGGCTGACCTTCATCGAAAACGCCGCCGGCCGGAACGGATTCCGTTCCGGCCGGCGGTCTGTTGCGGGGAGGGGCTCAGCGTTCGAGACGCAGGGCGGCGATGCGCGGCTGCAGCACCTCGGTCCAGGCCGCATATCCCGCACCCGACAAATGCAGTCCGTCGCGGGTGAATTCCCGCCGCAGCACGCCATTGGCGTCGGCGAGAGCCGGCCACAGATCGATGTACACCGCGTCGGCCTGCGCGGCGATTTCCACGATCACGGAATTCAGTTCGCGAATCCGCTCGGCGAACTTCGCCCGCCGAGGCATGACGCTCTGCACGAACAACGGCGCGTGCGGCGCCCGCTCACGAATCTCGGCGACCAGCTCGCGCAGGTTCTCCGCGACCTGACGCGGGGTCTGGCCCAGCCCGAGATCATTCGTGCCGATCAGCAGGAAGACCGCGGCCGGCGCGTCGATGGCGGTGTCCAGGCGGGCCCGCAGATCGTCGACCGTATTGCCGCCGATCCCGCGATTGACCGGACGCACCTGCGGGAACCACTCGTCCCACAGGCCGCCCTCGGTGATGCTGTCGCCGTAGAACACCACTCGCCCGGTGGGCGGGGGCAGCTGGGCGAATTGCGAGGCCCGCATGGCAATGGAGGTCCGGAGCATGTAGCGACGGCCCAGTTTGTAAATGAACACGGTTACTTCTCCTGACGGGCGGCCACCGGCAGCACGTTCTCGCGGGCGACCGAGCCCAGCCAGGCCAGGCTCGGTTTGGGCGTGCGGGCGAAGGTCTTGCGGTCGACCGCGATCAGCCCGAAGGTCGGCCGCCAGTGCCCCCATTCGTAATTGTCCAGCGCCGACCAGTGCAGGTACCCGCGCACCGCGACGCCGTCGGCCATGGCCAGCCGCAGGTGGTCGAGTGCCTCGGTGGTGTAGGCGATGCGGCGGGTGTCGTCGGCGGTGGCGATGCCGTTCTCGGTGACCAGTACCGGGGTGCCGCCGGTGACCTTCCAGGCGTGGCGCACCGCGATACCCAGCGCGTCCGGCCGATAGGCCCAGCCGGTGAGCGTGTTGCCGGGATCCTCGGCGTGCGGGATGGGACCGTCGGGGCCCACCAGCCGGCTGGTGTACGCCTGGCTGCCGATGAAATCGTCGTCGCGAGCGGCCTCCAGGTAGGGGTCCTCCCACAGCCGATTCGCCTGTTCCAGTTGCTCTTCGCAGCCGGGAGCGGCGACGAACGCCTGCTGCGCCACTGTCCACCCAACCGCGGCGTCGGTCTCGGCCTTCACGATCCCGGTGGCGATGTGATGGGCCTCGATGAGGACGCGGGCGGCGTCCGGGTCCGGGTCCGGGAGCGCGCCGGAAGCGAAGGCCCGCACGGCTTCCGCGTCCGGAACCGCGCGCTGCACGCCCGCCATGGTGGCGACCATGTTCGGCTCGTTGATCGTGCACACCCAGGGCACATCGCCCAGGATCGGCGTCACGGCGCTCACGAACCGGGCGAAATGTCCGACCGCGTGCGGGTTCGTCCAGCCGCCCAGTTCGGCGAACCAGCGTGGGCCGGTGAAGTGGTGCAGCGTGACGACCGGTGTGAGACCGCAGTCGAGCGCGGTGTCGATCATGCGGCGATAGTGGGCGAGCGCCGCCAGCGAAACCTGTCCACGCTCGGGTTCGATACGCGCCCACTCGACGCCGAACCGGTAGGCGTTCAAGCCCGCTCCCGCGAGCAGGGCCATGTCCGCGGGGTAGCGGTGATAGCTGTCGACAGCGTCCCCGCTGCGCTCCGGAATGACCGGGTGTTCGGCGTTTTCGAGGGCCCACCAATCGCTGCCGATGTTGTTTCCCTCGGTTTGATGCGGGGAGGTGGCCGCGCCCCACAGGAATTCGGCGGGCAGCTTCGGGGTCATGTGCCGGGTACCTCATAGCGTCGATGCATTGTCGGAATCCTTTCCGCACGGAATGTGCCTATTTTTCGTTTGGCGATTTTATCGCAGACTGACTCATCAGTCGGTACGCTCTCCGGCGGTAAGGCAGTACGAACAATTGAGGTATTCCCATGAAGAATCGTCGCGCGGGTCTGATCGCCGCCTGTGCAGTCGCCGGTGTGGCCGTCACCGCGGCCACCGCGAACGCGGCTCCCGAACAATCCGTCGCACCGGTCGGCTACCACGCCGGCCTGACCGACGGCACCGTGGTGGTCAGCCTGGACCACGGCACCTTCGCCCCGGCCGCCGCGGACGCCATCGGCATTCGCGATGACGCGGGCACCGTGCTGGACTCGCTGCCGCTGGCCTACACCATCGACGGGCAGCGGCTCTCCATTCGCCAGCAGGTTTCCGAGGACGGCCGCACGCTGCGCCTGACGCCCGACGCGGCGGCCGTCGACCGCTCGGCACTGACTCCCATCGCGGCGCCGCTGACCCCGGTCGCCTCGCCGCTGGAGAACCAGCTGGCCATGAACGACATGATCAACTCCGTCAGCATCGGCACCTCGGTGGGCAGCCTGATCGGCACCGCCATCGGCGCGGTCATCGGCATCGGCGTCGGGTTCACCGTGGCGGGCGCGTCCTGCCTGGTCCTGAGCCTGGGCTGCGTGATCGCCGTGCTGCCGATCGTGAGCCTGGTGGGCGGCGTCGGCGGCCTGGCCGGGTTGGTCATCGGCGGCGGGCCCGCGGCCGCCTACGCCGTCTACCAGTACATCACCGCGCTCAATGCGGCTCCGGGACAGAGCATTTACGCCAAGGACCTCCAGGGCAGGCCGGGCGTTCCGGCCGCCCCGGCCGAGGGCAACTGAGCCGGGAAGCACCGAGGAACTCCGAGATGAACCTTCGCGCAACGCTTTCCGTCGCGTCTCTGACCGTGTGCGCGGTCGCCGCCGGGACCGGCACCGCGCTCGCCGAACCCGCCGCCGAGCCCGCTGCCGAGCCCACCGTCGCCGCCCGGGTGGTCGGCGACTCCGTGCTGGCCGTGCTCGACCACGCGCTGTTCGCCGCCACCGCCGACGGGCAGGGAGTCGAAATCCATACCCTGGACGGGCAATCCGTCCTCAGCCTGCCGACCGGATTTCTGCTCGACGGCGTACTGCACCCGATGCGGTACCAGGTCATGGAGTCCGGGCGCGCTCTCACGCTGACACCCGACACCGGGCTGAAACCGGTCGCCTCGCCCATGGAGGAACAACTGGCGGTCAACGACTTCGCCGCCAATATGACCAAGGTGCCGCTGGGATCGATCGCGGGCGCGCTGCTCGGCGCGGCGGTCGGGGCGGTCATCGGTCTGGGCTCGTGCCTGGTGATCGGGCCCGCGTGCCTGGCCGTAGCACCCGCCGCCATCGGCACCTTCGCCGGCGCGGGCGGGCTGCTGGGGACGCTCGTCGCCGGTGGCGCCGCGCTGGCCGACGGCGTGTGGCGTTACATCTCGACGGTGAATGCCGCACCCGGCGAGAGCATGTACGCCCACCAGGGCGGCGTGCTCGATCCGAACGGCACCGGCGTCCCCGACGCCGTGCTGCGCATGCCCCCGTCGATCGGGTCGGGCAGCAGCAGCGGCGGGTCCGGCAGCAGCAGCGGGTCCGGAAGCTAGACCCGGGACGGCCGGTGGGGCGGCGGGCCGACGACGATTCGACAATCAACCGAGAGAGTGCATTTCATGGTTTCGCGTCTTGCGGTCGCTGCCGCACTGGCCGTCGCCACGGCGGCGGCCACCGTGCCGATGTCCGCCACCGCCCGGGTATCCGCCGAGGAGCCGTCGGCCGTTTCCGTTGTGCCGGACCAGGATCCGTTCTACGCCCTACCACCCGATATCGGCGCCCTGCGCAATGGCCAGGTGGTGGCGGGGCGGGAGATCGGCACCAAGCTGCCGGTCGCGGTGCGGGCCTGGAAGGTGTCGTATCGCACCAATGATTCGCTGGGGAACCCGGAGCTGGGTGTCACCACACTGCTGGTGCCGACCGCGCCATGGACCGGTCCGGGCTCCCGGCCCGCCGTGTCCGAACAGATTCCGGAGGACTCCACCGGCACCCGGTGCGCGCCCTCGTACGGAATAGCCACGGGCACTTTGCAATCCGGGGATCAGATCGCCGCCATGCTGGCCGAGGGCTGGGCGGTGGCGGTCCCCGATTTCGAGGGGCCGAAGTCGGCCTTCCTCACCGGCCCGCAGTCCGGGCACGCCATCCTGGACGGGGTCCGGGCCGCCGGGGCATTCGCGCCCGCCGGGCTCGGGCCGGATACCCGCTGGGCGCTGGACGGTTACTCCGGCGGGGCGGCGGCCACCGGCTGGGCGGCAGAACTACAGCCTGCCTACGCGCCCGAGCTGACCTTCGCCGGAGCCGCCCTCGGCGGGGTGCCCGCGAACCTGCCGGCGGTCATGAAAAACGTTGACGGCGGGGTGTTCTCGGGCTTTCTGGTCGGCGTGCTGGTGTCGTATCAGCGCGAGTTCCCCGACGCTCGCATCGACGAGCTGCTCAACGAGCGCGGCCGGGCGGACACCGCGGCCGCCGCCGACGTGTGCGTCATCGAACTGCTGATTCGCTTCCCGTTCTGGCGGCTGGCCGCGGCCACCGCCGACGGTTACCACGACGACACCCGGCTCACCGAAGCGCTGCAACGGAATTCGCTCGGCGGCGACGCACCGACGATGCCCATCCTCGACTACCAATCCGACTCGGACGAAGTCGTGCCGGTCGCCCAGGCCGACGATCTGGTCGCGGCCTGGCGGCGCGGCGGCACGACCGTCGTCACCGTGCGCGACCCGATCGGCGAGCACGGTCTGGAGGCGTCGAAGCGGCAGGCCACGGCGCAGCAGTTCCTGCGGGAACGGTTCGCCGGCGGCCCCGTCGCCAATGCCGACCTGGATCGCCCGGTGGGACCGGGGTGGTGAGGAGGTCAGTCCTGGTCCGGTGCCAGATCCCGGCGCAGCAGGCCGGTGAGCATCCGGACCGCGCCCACCATGTCCAGCGAGTCGTCGCGCAGCCAGAGTTCGGTCAGACCGGTGAGCGCGCCCACCAGCAGCAGCGCGGCGGCCTCGGCATCGACGTCGGCACGAATATCGCCGGCGGCGGCGCTCTGCTCGATCACCCGGGCCAGGTTGTCGCGGTAGGTCCGGATGCGCTGATTCGACCACTCGTGCGCCACATCCGGGGCGTCGGCGGAGCCGAAGAGGGCCAGATGGCTCATCCGGGTGAGCTCCGGATCGGCCCGATTGCGTTCGGCCAGATCATCCACGATCTCGAGAGCGCGCAGCACCGCCGGACCCTGGTACTCGCGATCGACCTCGACCGCGTCGAACGCCTGCTGATCGCGTTCGGCCAGCACCGCCGACAGCAGCGCCTCCTTGCTGGAGAAATGGTGCAGCACCCCGGAGCGCGTGATGCCCGCCGCGGCGGCGACCGCCGCCAGCGAGGTGCCGCGGTACCCGTTCTCGGCGAAGAGGGTCATCGCGGCGGCCAGGATCTGGCCGCGTCGCGCCGCGCCCGACTGTTCGGCGTCGCGTGTTCGCGCCATGCGTCCGACCTCCCACCCGCCGAACGGGTTTCGTTTGCACCGATATTGCCCTCGCCAGCCTACTGTCCAGTCATGCGGCCGGATCACGGGGGCAAGCGCCGCCGGCTTCCCAGGAGAAGGAGCATCACATGATCACCTCGGGTGCGCGCCGCGCCGCACGGGCCCGCCGCCGGGCGATCCTCGCCGTCGCGGCGGCCTTGGCTGCCGGTGCGCTGGCTCCGGCTGCGGCGCAGGCGGAGCCAGCGCCCGGACTCGGTCCGGACTTCCTGTGGGGCGTCTCGTCGTCGGGATTTCAGAGCGAAGGCGCTGCGCCGGACAGCAATTGGAGCAGACTGGCGGCCTCGGGCCGGATGTCCGACCCGTACGGCGATTCGGTCGACTTCTATCACCGCTACGCGCAGGACATCCGCCTCGCCGCGGACCTCGGCGTCAAGGTGTACCGGATCAGTGTCGAATGGGCACGCGTGCAACCCGAACCGGATCGCTGGGACGAGCAGGGATTCGCCTTCTACGACAGGGTGATCGCCGCGATTCACGCCGCCGGCATGCGACCCATGATCACTCTCGACCACTGGGTGTATCCCGGCTGGGCGGACGATCGCGGCGGGTGGAGCGATCCCGGCATGCCCGATGCCTGGCTTGCCAATGCCCGGCGGGTGGTCGACCGCTACGCCGACGCGGACCCGCTGTGGGTCACCATCAATGAGCCGACCGCCTACGCCGGACTCGCCGCGGCCTACGGTGGCCTGCCGGCAACCGAGCTGCCCGCGATGTTCGATCGGCTGGTCACCGTCCACGAGGCGATCTACGACTACATTCACGCACGCACCCCCGATGCCATGGTGACCAGCAATGTCGCCTACCTGAGCGGGCTGGAATCACTGTCCGAGCGGCCCTTCGAGGATCGGATCGCGAATGCGCTCGACTACATCGGCATCGACTACTACTACGGCGACCCACCGGGGCCCGAGATCGCCGCCGGCCGCCCGTGGGAGAGCGCGCTCCAACCCGAGGGCATCTACTACGCGCTCCGCCACTACGCCCGCGCCTTCCCCGGCAAGCCGCTCTACATAGTCGAAAACGGTATGCCCACCGAAAACGCCGAGCCCCGCGCCGACGGCTACACCCGCGCCGACAACCTGCGCGACTCCATCTACTGGGTCCAGCGCGCCAAGGCCGACGGCATGAACATCATCGGCTACAACTACTGGAGCCTCACCGACAACTACGAATGGGGTTCCTACACACCGCGATTCGGCCTCTACACGGTCGACGTCCGGACCGACCCCACCCTGACCCGCCACCCCACCGACGCCGTCCCCGCCTACCGCGCCATCATCACCGCCGACAGCGTCCCCGCCGGCTACCACCCGACCCGTCCCCCACTCCCCTGCTCCATCGTCGACCCACCCACCAGCTGCACCGAACCGGTGCGCTGAAGGACCGAATGACCCCCGGGTCTGCGACCGGGGGTCATTCGCGTGATACCAACTCGAAGAAGAACCGCAGACAGCGAAATATGGGGGCAACCTAGATCTTCGTGCCCACGGCGCCGTAGAGCGACACGACTTTGTCGTGGCCGGGTGGGTGGTCGATGCCCTGATTGCGCCAGCGGTGAATCACCTCTACGCCGGGGGGCACCAGTTCCAGGCCGTCGAACAGGCGCTCGACCTCCGCGCGGGTGCGGGGACGGACGGGAATTCCGCGGTCGATGTAGACCTGTAGCAGGCGGGCCATGCCGTCGGGATCCGAGTCGCCGTCGTCGAAGTCCGTTGTCACATGCGAGATCGCGAGGTAGGAACCCGGAGCCAGGGGCTCCATGAGGGTCTGGACGATCTCGTGGACGTCGCCGGGCACGAAATGGAGCAGGGCCATCAGGGAGACGGCCACCGGCCGCGAAAGATCCAGTGTTTCCCGCAGTTCCGGGGCTGCGAGGATATCCAGCGGGCGAGCGGCGTCGGCGTGGACGTAGGCGATGCGGCCCTCGGGCGAACTCACCAGCAGTGCTCGTGCGTGCGCGAATACGAGCGGATCGTTGTCGACGTAGACGACCCGGGAGTCCGGTGCCAGTTCCTGCGCGACCTGATGCAGATTCGGCTCCGTCGGGATACCCGTGCCGATGTCGAGGAACTGCGTAATCCCCTGCCCGGCGAGAAATCGCGTGGCATGCCGCATGAACTCACGATTGGTGCGCGCGGTCACCCGAACCGCGGGGAACTCCCGCAACGCCTTTTCGGCGGCATCACGATCCGCCTCGTAATTGTCCTTGCCACCGAGGAAGTAATCGTACATACGAGCCGAGTGCGGCACGTCGGTGTGCAGATCGATCTGACCGGACATCGGCAAGCCCCCTGACGCTGAGATCTGAAAACCCGTATACCGCAGGTATACCCCAGCCCGACTTTCCATACGACACGATCACGAACAAGTGGCGCAATGGGCACGCCGCCCCGAGGGGCAGTCGGACATCCGCCACCGGCACCGCTGTTTCGAGGCTTCTAGAATCCCGGCGTGGCTCTCACTCTTGCCGACCTCGCCGGCTACACCGACCGTGATCTCGACGGCGATTTGGACCGCTGGTTCTCCGACGCCCCGACGGTTCAGGTGCCGGAGGAAACCCGTACGGTGGCACCGTTTCTCGCGCGTCTCGCGGCGGGGGATGCCGCTGCGCTGGAGGCGTTCGATCGTCGAGTACGTTCGGGCCGGATGCCCCAGTTCTTGGACATCTTCTTCTGGTCGTACGGCTTCGACTTCGCCGGAAACGATTGCGGTATCCGCGATTCGGACTACACCACCGAGCTCACCGACGACGATGTGTACTCGATCGGCGCGGACGGTGGCGGAAACCTGTACGTCGTGCTGACCAATGGTCAGGTGGCCGTGTGGTTCCACGAGGAGGAGGTGCTCGAGGCCGACACTCGCTTCGACAATCTCGATGTCTTCCTCTGGTCGTTCGTGCGCTACCGCGCAGTGCGCGCGGGGAAGCTCCCGCTCTCGGCAGTCGAGGCCGACTTCCTCGCACTCGGCCAGGACGGCGCGCTCGTTCCCGACCTCGGCCTGCTGCGGCTCATGAGGTGAATCGGGGCTCGGCTTGCACTGGAGAAACGACGGCGCGGGGGCCGGGGTGGGGGGGGCGCCCGGGGTAGTTTTCGCCCCTCAAGAAGAATTACCCGGGGGGAGAATTTAAAAAAAGAGTGGGAGTAGT